>VBIA01000062.1 GCA_005879985.1 Chloroflexota bacterium
CAGATCGTCGGCGCCGACCCCGAGGGCTCGATCTACTCGGGACCGGTCCACCCCTACAAGGTCGAGGGAGTCGGCGAGGACTTCATGCCAGGCACCATGGACATCAAGCTGGTCGACCAGGTCGTGCAGGTCAACGACAAGCAGTCGTTCGTGGCGGCGCGCAGGCTGGCGCGCGAGGAGGGCATCCTCGTGGGCGGCTCGTCGGGCATGGCCCTGCACGCGGCTCTCGAGGTGGCCCGCGATCGCGGTCCCGACGATGTGATCGTGGTTCTGTTCCCCGACACCGGCCGCAACTACCTGAGCAAGTTCTTCAACGACGAATGGATGCGGCAGAACGGCTTCCTCGCGCGCCTGGGCGCGGTGCGCATCCGCGAGGTGCTGGCCGAGCATGCGCAGGGCATGCCGCCGCTGGTCACCGTCGAGGCCAGCCGCACTGTCGGCGATGCGATCGACCTGATGCAGCGGTACGGCATCTCCCAGCTGCCCGTGACCGAGGATGCCAACGGCCACCTCGTGGTCGGCACGCTGCAGGAACGCACGCTGCTCGACCGCGTCTATCACGATCCTTCGGTGGTGACGACCGCGGTTTCCACGGCCATGGATGCGCCGCTGAGCCAGGTCGGTGTGGACTCGTCGATCGACGACGCGTTCGAGCCGCTGCTGCGCGGCGAGCAGGCGGTGCTGGTGGTCGAGTCCGGCGAGCCCGTGGCCGTGATCACGCGCTCAGACCTGCTCGAGTTTGTCGCGCACCGCGGGCAACGCTGATTTGACGGACAAGAAATCCAGGAACGGGTGGGGCTTCGCCACCCGCGCCCTCCACGTCGGCCAGGGACCCGACCCGGCGACGGGCGCGGTCGTGCAGCCGATCCACCTGGCCACCACCTTCGCGCAGCAGGGCGTCGGCAAGCACCAGGGCTTCGAGTACTCGCGCAGCGGCAACCCGACCCGATCGGCGCTCGAGGAGAATCTCGCCGCGCTCGAGGAGGCAAAGCACTGCCTGGCATTCGCCTCGGGCCTCGGTGCCGAGTCGACGATGATGCTGCTCCTCAAGCCGGACGACCACGTCGTCTACATGGAGGACGTGTACGGCGGCACGTTCCGGCTGTTCGACAAGGTGATGAAGCGGTTCGGGATCACCTTCACCGCCGTCGACGCCACGGACCTCGAAGCGGTGGAGGACGCAATCACACCGTCGACACGGCTGGTGTGGCTGGAGTCGCCGACCAACCCTCTGCTGCGAGTGGTCGACATCGACGCGGTAAGCGAGGTGGCGCACAGCCACGGCGCGATGGTGTGCGTCGACAACACGTTCGCGACGCCGTACCTGCAGCAGCCCCTGCACCTCGGCGCTGACGCGGTCATGCACAGCGCGACCAAGTACATCGGCGGTCACAGCGACGTCGTCGGCGGCGCGATCATGACCTCTGATGACGAGCTGGAGCAGCGGCTACGCTTCCACCAGAATGCGATCGGCGCGGTCCCGTCGCCCTTCGACTGCTGGCTTCTCCTGCGCGGCATCAAGACGCTGGCCCTGCGCGTCGAGCGTCAGAGCGAGAACGCGATGGCCGTCGCAACCACGCTCGAGTCGAACCGCGCGGTCCAGCGCGTCCACTACCCGGGCCTGGAGTCGCACGCCGGCCGCGCGGTGGCGCAGCGGCAGATGAGGCTGTTCGGCGGGATGGTGAGCTTCGAGGTCAAGGACGAGGCGACGGCGCTGCGCGTGCTCGAGAAGCTCGAGATCTTCGCGCTGGCCGAGTCGCTGGGCGCGGTCGAGTCGCTGGCCGAGCACCCGGCCCGCATGACGCACGCGTCCATCCCCGAGGCCGAACGCAAGCGATCGGGCGTCGGTGACGGGCTGATCCGTCTGTCGATCGGGGTCGAGGACGCGGCCGACCTGGTGGCCGACCTCGAGCACGCCCTGGCGGTCGCGAATGCCTGACAGGATCAGCCGGACGCTTTATCAAGGACGCGATCGCGCGCCCGCGCGCGCGTTCCTGCACGCCATCGGGCTCAAGGCCGAGGACATCGATAAGCCTTTTGTCGGCGTCTCCAACGTGTGGACCGAGACGATGCCGTGCAACTTCGGCCTGCGCGAGCTCGCGGCGCCGGTGAAGGCCGGCATCCGCGCCGCCGGCGCCAACCCGATGGAGTTCAACTCGATCGCCATCTCGGATGGGATCACGATGGGCACCGAGGGCATGAAGGCCCCGCTGATCAGCCGCGAGGTGATCGCCGACTCGATCGAGCTCATCGGCCGCGCGCACATGTTCGACGCGCTCGTCTGCCTGTGCGCGTGCGACAAGACCATCCCCGCCTCGGCCATCGCGATGGCCCGGCTGGACCGGCCTTCCGTCCTTCTCTATTGCGGCTCGATCATGCCCGGCGTGTTCCGCGGCCGGCAGGTCGCCGTGGGCGAGGTGTACGAGATGCTCGGGGCGGTGGTCGCCGGCAAGGCGACCGAGGCCGACCTCGCAGAGCTGGAGCAGGTCGCGTGTCCCGGTGCCGGCGCGTGCGGCGGCCAGTACACGGCCAACACGATGTCGATGGTGATGGAGGTGATCGGCCTATCGCCGGTCGGCTTCAACTCGATCCCGCAGGTCGACCCCGCCAAGGCGCCGGCCGCTGAGGCCGCGGGCCGGCTGGCCTTGCAGGTGTTCGAGCAGGACATTCGGCCCTCGCAGATCCTCACGCGGCGAGCCTTCGACAACGCCATCGCGGCCGTCGCCGCGAGCGGCGGCTCGACCAACGCGGTGCTGCACCTGCTGGCATTGGCCCGCACCGTCGGCGTCGACCTGAACATCGACGACATCGACCGGATCAGCCGGCGGACGCCGCTGCTGTGCGACTTGAAGCCGGGCGGCCGCTTCGCCGCCGTGGAGCTGCACAGGGCCGGCGGCATCGCCCTGCTGACCAAGCGCTTGATCGAAGGCGGATTTGTGGACGGCGATGCGGTGACCGTCACCGGCCGCACACTCGGCGAGGAGTGCGAGACGGTCGTCGAAACCTCCGGCCAGGAGGTGGTGCTGCCGCTTTCGTCGCCGCTGCGCGATGAGGGAGGGCTCGTGGTCCTGCGGGGCAACCTGGCACCGGATGGGGCAGTGGCGAAGGTGACGCACCACACGCCCACGTCGCACCGCGGGCCGGCGCGCGTGTTCAACCGCGAGGAGGACGCGTTCGCGGCGGTCGCGAACAAACAGATCAAGCCGGGCGACGTGGTTGTGATCCGCTACGAGGGGCCGCGCGGCGGACCCGGCATGCGCGAGATGCTGCAGGTGACCGCGGCGATCGTCGGCGAGGGGTTGGGCGACTCGGTGGCGATGGTGACGGACGGACGTTTTTCTGGCGCCACGCGCGGGCTGATGATCGGGCACGTAGCGCCGGAGGCGGCGGTGCGCGGGCCGCTGGCGGCGCTGCGGGACGGCGACATCATCACGATCGACGTGGACACCCGCTCGCTGGCGGTCGAGGAAGTCGACATCGAGTCACGGCTGATGGACTGGTCGGCGCCGGAGCCGCTTTACCGGACAGGCGTGATGGCGCGTTACGCGCTGCTCGTCGGATCGGCGTCGGAGGGCGCGATCCTCAAGCCTTAGCGCGGTTACTTGACCGCCGGCAGCCACTCCAGCCGGTGCGATTCGTAGTCCGCGATCGCGGTCGCGTGGTGTTCAACCAGCCCGATCTCGTCGAGTCCCTTCAGCAGGCACTCGCGCACGAACGGGTCGATCTCGAACCGGTAGCCGAAGCCCTCGCCGCGCACCTCCTGCGCCTCGAGGTCGATCTCGATCACGGCGGTCGGATCCTCGCCCGCCAGGTCGATGAGGTGCCGCACCTGGCTCTCCGTCAACGAGACCGCCGGGATGCCCGTCTTGAAGCTGTTGGCGCGGAAGATGTCGCCAAAGCTCGGCGCGATCACGGCGCGAAAGCCCGCGTCGCGGATCGCCCACGTCGCGTGCTCGCGCGACGAGCCGCACCCGAAGTTGGCGCCCGCGACCAGCACGGCGGCGCCCTCGTGCTCGGGCCGGTTCAGGACGAAATCACGCTGCTGCCGCCAGTCATAGAAAAGGAAAGGCCCATAACCGGTTCGTTCGATGCGCTTCAAGAACTGCTTCGGGATGATCTGGTCGGTGTCGACGTCGGCGCGGTCGAGCGGCATCATCCGGCCGGATGCCCTGACTACTGGTTCCATCTTCTAGACCAGCTCCCGCACGTCGACGAGGTGACCGGTGATCGCGGCCGCCGCGGCCATCGGCGGGCTGACGAGGTGGGTCCGCCCGCCGGCGCCCTGCCGGCCTTCGAAGTTGCGGTTGCTCGTCGAGGCGCATCGCTCCCCCGGCGCCAGGATGTCCGGGTTCATGCCCAGGCACATCGAGCAGCCGGCGTTGCGCCACTCAAAACCGGCCGCCTTGAACACCAGGTCGAGGCCTTCGTCTTCGGCGGCGCGCTTCACGGTCGTCGAGCCCGGTACAACGAGCGCGCGAACCTGCGGGTGCACGTGGCGGCCGTGGATGATCCGCGCCGCGGCGCGCAGGTCTTCGATCCGCGCGTTGGTGCACGAGCCGATGAAGACGCGGTCGATGGCGATGTCCGCCATCGCGGTCCCCGGCTTGAGGTCCATGTAGCGCAGCGCTCGCTCGTCGGTGTCGGAGCGGGGATTCGGCACGCGTCCGGTGATCGGCACCACCTGGCCCGGGTTCGTGCCCCACGTTACGAAGGGCGACAGCTGCGCGGCGTCAAGCTCGATCTCGTGGTCGAACGTCGCGTTCGCGTCGGTTGGCAGCGAGCGCCAGTAGTCCAGCGCGGCTTCCCATGCCGATCCCCGCGGCACGTACGGCCGCCGCTCCATGTATTTGAAAGTGGTGTCGTCGGGCTCAACCATGCCGGCCTTGGCGCCCCACTCGATGCTCATGTTGCAGAGGGTCATGCGGCCTTCCATCGACAGCCCGCGCACCGTCGAGCCGCGGTACTCGACAAGATGGCCCACGCCTCCGGAAGTGCCGGCGCGGCCGATGAGCCCGAGCGCGATGTCCTTCGCGGTGACGCCGATCGGCAGCTCGCCATCGACGTTGACGGCGAGGTCGCCTGGACGCCGCTGGGGCAGGCACTGGGTGGCGAGCACCAGCTCGACCTCGGACGTGCCGATGCCGAACGCGAGCGCACAGAACGCGCCGTGCGTCGACGTGTGCGAGTCGCCGCACACGATCACCATCCCGGGCTGGGTCAGGCCGAGCTCCGGGCCGATGATGTGCACGATGCCCTGGCGCCGGCTGCCGATCTGGTGAAGGGGGATCCCCTCGCGTTCGCAGTTCTCCGCCAGGACCTCCATCTGCTTGCGCGAGAGCTCATCCGCCGCGCGCACTCCGCCGCGCGTCGGCACGTTGTGGTCCATCGTGGCCACGGTGAGGTCGGGCCGCCGCACGTGACGCCCGGTCATGCGCAGGCCTTCGAAAGCCTGCGGCGAGGTGACCTCGTGGACGAGGTGAAGGTCGACGTACAGCAGGTCGGGCTCGGCACCGGCGTCCCCGGTCCTTACCACGTGCGAATCCCACAGCTTCTGGGCGAGAGTGCGGGCTGGCATGGGGCCCATCACTGTACCGGCCGGCCTGGGGCCGGATTTGTACTCGAATCACAAGCGTCTCGGCGAGCGGGCTGGTAAGCTGCCCGCAGAAATGACCTCGTCCGCGCGCTCGCTGGTACTTATTTCCGACCTCCTTGCCATTGTGCAAGCGGGGGCGCGCGCGACCTGAAGCCAAGCTGACAGATCGCAAAGCCCCCGCCTCGAGGCGGGGGCTTTCTTGTTTACGGAGGAGTCGAGATGAACGCGAAACAAAGTAAAAACGGCGAGCAGCGAGCCGAGTCGAATCGCGTCTTCATTCTCGACACCACGCTGCGCGACGGCGAGCAGTCCCCTGGCTTCCACCTGAACGCCACCTCCAAGCTGCGCATCGCCAGGCAGCTGGAGAAGCTGGGTGTGGACGTCATCGAGGCCGGTTTCCCGAGCTCCTCGGCCGGCGAGTTCGACGCCTGCCGGCGCATCGCGCGCGAGATCCGCAGCGTCGCCGTGACCGCGCTGGCGCGGGCCGACCGGGACGAGATCGACGCCGTCTGGCGCGCCATCAGAGACGCGCAGTCCCCGCAGATCCACGTCGTCATGCCTGTCTCCGACCTGCACATCGAGCGCAAGCTCGGGTTGTCGCGCGACGAGGCCCTCAAGAAGGGCGCCGAAGCCATCGCGTACGCGCGCTCCCTTTGCGAGAACGTGCAGTACTCGGCTGAGGACGCGGGCCGTGCCGAGCTCGACTACGTGATCGAGGCGGTCGAGACGATGATCGCCCTCGGGGCCAACGTCATCAACATCGCCGACTCGACCGGCTACTGCGTTCCGTCGGAGTTCGGCGAGATCGTCGAGCAGGTGATCGACAGGGCTCGTGGGGCGGACGGCGTGCTGTTCTCGGTCCACTGCCACAACGACCTGGGCCTCGCGACCGCCAACGCGAAGGCCGGGATCATGGCCGGCGCCCGGCGGGTCGAGTGCACGGTCAACGGCATCGGCGAGCGCGCCGGCAACACGTCGCTCGAAGAGATCGTGATGCTGCTGCGCGTCCGCAAGGCGCGGCTGGGCTTCGAGACCGGCGTGAACACGACCGAGATCACGCGCACATCGCGCCTGATCGCGGAGCTGACGGGCACACCCGTCCAGCCCAACAAGGCGGTGGTCGGCGCCAACGCCTTCGCCCACGCGGCCGCGATGCAGCAGGACGGCATCCTGAAGGATCGCGCGAGCTACGAGATCATGAAGCCCGAGGACATCGGCCTGGCCGAGTCGCGGCTCGTGCTGACGGCGCGGTCAAGCCGCGGGGCATTCCGCCACCGGCTCGCCAAGCTGGGGCTGAAGACGACCCACGCCACCGACGACGCCGCCTGGGACCGGTTCCTGGAGGTCGCGGGGGCCAAGAAAGAGGTCACCGACGACGACCTGCAACAGATCGTGGTCTTGGTCGAGACGCCGTCGAGCATGCACGCCCGCCGCGACGATGACAGCGACGTCGCCGACACGCTCCGCCACCTGATCTTCGGCTAGAAGGGGACGGGAAACCGGCTCTGGCTTTATGAAGCCGTAAAGCATAGCCTTAACGCCGGCCGGCGCCGGCGGCGTCGCCAGGGAGGTGATAGAGGTTATGCGCAAGTTTGGATTCAGTCTGCTGTTCGCTACGATCTTGACCACGGCGGCGATGGTTCTGATGGCCCTTCCGGTCGGAGCCGGCGGGCCGCCCTGCTGCTTCTCCTAGCTGAAAAGATCGTTTCAAAGCGCGCTGTTAAGGCGGTGGCGTCATTAAGCGATTTGAGATACGCTGGCCTTCGTGTTCAATACCGGAGACGGCCGGAGTCCGAGCGCGCCCAGCCAGGTAGCCGAAGCACGTCCGACCAGGCGCCGGCGTCTGCCTGGAGTGAACCTCAAGCAAGGTGCCGTCAAGCAGGCGCGACTCGAAGCCGGTTTGAGCCTCGCTCAGCTCGGCAAGGGCCACGTCACCGCGCCCGCCATCTACCTGATCGAGACCGCCCGCACGCGTCCGTCGCTGCCGACGCTCGAACACATCGCGCGGCGTACCGGCAAACCCGTCGAGTACTTCCTGGCGGATCCGGGCGGCGCCACCGACGAGACCCACGCGGGACTCCTGCAGCTCGAGTCGCTGTGCGCGGCGGGCCGGTTTACCGACGCGGCCGCCCTGGGCCGGAAGCTGCTGGACGGCAGCAGCTCGGCGCACCGGCTGGGCAAGATCCGCTACTTCCTGGCCCACGCGCTGCTGAACCTTGGACAGCCCGACGAGGCCAAATCGCTCCTCGCAGCGGCGCACTCGCACTTCGAGGCGATCGACGACCAGCTGATGCTCGCCGAATGCCTCGGCTCCGAGGCGTCGCTGGCGTACCTGACCCAACGGCCGGGCGCCGCCGAGCTCGCCGAGCGCGCGCTGGCGATCTCCCGCCGGTTCAAGCCGGTCCCGCAGCCGACCGAGGCCCGCTTGCTCGCGATCCTTGCGACGGTCCACCTCGCCAACAAGGAATGGGACCAGGCGATCTCCTCGTACCAGGAGGCGATCGATGCCGCGGGCTCGCTGTACGACCTGCGCCGGTTGGCGCTCATGTACACCGGCCTGAGCGATGCCTACCGCGAGACTGGCCAGGTGGACGCGGCGGCGCGATTCGCCAACCGGTCCATCGCCCTGCTCGAGGTCCTGCGCGACCGCCTGTCGCTGGCCCGCGCCGAGAACAACCTCGGCTTGATCATGCTGGCGCGCGGCGATCACTCTCAAGCCCGCGAGCACCTCGACCGGTCGCTCGGCCTCTTCGAGGAGACCGAGGTGGAGATCGGGCGCAGCTACGTGCTTCTGAGCCTGTGTGAGCTGAGCCTGCGGGAAGGTTTCACGGGCAACGCGCGCGAGCTCGCGGAGGAGGCGCTGGACCTGGCGACGCGGCTGGACGAGCGGCCCAACGTGGCCGAGGCTCACGTCTTGCTGGGGCTGGTGGCCGACAAGGAAGGGGACCAGGCAGGCACCGACCGCGAGTTCAACATCGCATTCGCGGAGCTGGCAAAGCTGGAGCAGGACGAGAGGGTGCTCCGCTGCCATGGGGTCTACGCCGAGGTGCTGGAGCGCCGGGGGGACGTGGAGCAGGCGTACGTCCACATGAAGAAGGCGTTCGCTGCCAGCCGGCCTGGGCTCCTGCAGCGGGACGGCGAGGACATCGCAGACAGCGCCAGCCTGGCGTAGGCCTCGTTTCGGCGCCCGGCTGGTACTGTAGGTCTGGCGGGGGCTGAGCGCCTCCGAGCAAAACTGCGGAGGGACATCGACTGGCGAAGACGCTTCCGAACTCGAAGCTGCCCCTATCCGCCGAAAGAGTCGTCGCCGACTACCGCCTGGCCTACAGCAGCAGGCGCGCCAGCATCATCGGACGCGCAGAGGTCCTGCGCGGCAATGCGACGTTCGGCATCTTTGGTGACGGCAAGGAAGTCGCCAACATCGCGATGGCGAAGGCCTTCCGTCCTGGCGACTGGCGCGCGGGCTACTACCGCGACCAGACGTTCATGTGGGCGACCGGCATGTCCAACGTGCGCGAGTTCTTCGCGCAGCTGTACGGCAACCCCGACGTCGAGGCCGAGCCTGCGTCGGGCGGCCGGCAGATGGGCAATCACTTCGCCACGCGGTTCCTCGATGAGGCCGGAGAGTATCGGCGCTCGGTCGACATGGCCAACTCGAGCGCGGATGTCTCCAACGTCGCGGGCTGGATGCCGCGGCTCATCGGCCTCGCGTACGCCTCGAAGCTCTATCGCGACAACCCGCAGCTGAAGTCGGCCCAGGACGGTTTCTCGATCAGCGGCAACGAGGTCGCGTTCGGGACGATCGGCGATGCGTCGACAAGCGAGGGACTGTTCTGGGAGTCGGTCAACGCCTTCATTCCGGACGACCGGCCGGGCATCGACATCCATGTGCTTCGCGGCTGGGACTACGCGGGCCTTGTGGAGGGTTACCTGCGCGGCGTCGAACGTGTGCGCTCGGGACACAAGCCGGCCATCTTCCACGTGATCGAGATCACGCAGCCCCAGGGCCACTCGACCAGCGGCAGTCACGAGCGCTACAAGTCGAAGGACAGGCTGAAGTTCGAGAAGGACTTCGACTGCATCGCTCGGATGCGAGAGTGGCTGATCGAGCAAGGGATCGCGAGCGAGTCGCAGATGCAGGGTTGGGAGGCCGCCGACAAAGAGGCCGTGGAGGCAGCGCGGGACCTCGCGTGGGAGGCGTACCAGTCGCCCGTCCGTGAGGAGCGCGATCGGCTGGTGGCTCTCCTTGGCCAGGCCGGAACGCACGAGACCCAGACCATCGCGGGCAGCCTGGCCGAGAGCTCGAAGGTGACTCGGGCGATGGTGATGGGGGCGGCGTCACGCGCGCTCGCAACGCTGCGCGGGCTCGAGTCGCCGGCACGCGACGAGCTGGCGCGATTCGTCGGGGCCTACGGTCGCGAAAATCGCGAGCGGTACAACTCGCACGTCTACAGTGCGTCGACCGAGTCGCCGCTGAACGTGCCGGTGGTGCCGGCCGAGTATTCGGACTCGTCGCCGACGGTCGACGGCCGGATGGTGCTGCTGCGCAACTTCGACGCGAACTTCGCGCGCGACTCGCGCATCTTCGTGATCGGCGAAGACGTCGGCAAGCTTGGGGACGTCAACCTCGTGTTCGAAGGGCTGCAGGCGAAGTACGGCGAGCTGCGGGTGACCGATACCGGGATCCGCGAGGCGACGATCCTGGGGCAGGCGACCGGCAGCGCGATGCGCGGGCTCAAGCCGATCTGCGACATCCAGTACCTCGACTACCTCTTCTATGCGCTCGAGGAAGCGTCGGACGACCTGGCCACGCTGCACTGGCGCACGGTCGGCGGCCAGAAGGCGCCGGTCATCATCCGGACCAAGGGCCACCGGCTCGTCGGCATCTGGCACTCGGGGTCGCCGATGGCGGTGCTGCTGCACGCGCTGCGCGGAATCTACATCGCGGTGCCCCGCAACACGACGCAGGCCGCGGGCATGTACAACACCCTGTTCCGCGGCGACAACCCAGCGGTGGTGGTCGAGGTGCTGAACGGCTACCGCTTGAAGGAGCGGTTGCCCGACAACGTAGGCGAGTTCACTGTGCCGCTGGGCGTGCCCGAAGTGTTGCGCGAGGGTCGTGATGTGACGGTGGTGACCTACGGCGCGTGCTGCGCGATCGCGATGGATGCGGCTCGCGACCTCGACGAGCTGGGCGTGTCGACCGAGGTCATCGACGTGCAGTGGCTGAACCCATTCGACGTCGGACGCACGATCTCGCGATCGCTCGACAAGACGCACGCGGTGCTTTTCCTCGACGAGGACATGCCCGGAGCAGCGTCGGCTTTCATGATGCAGCAGGTCCTCGAAGCACAGAACGGATGGTGGTCGCTGGATGCGGCGCCGCGGACTCTGACGGCGTCACCGAACCGGCCGGCGTATGGGCCGGACGGCGACTACTTCACCAAGCCGAACCGGGAGGCGATCGTGTCGCGGGTGTACGAGATCATGCGCGAGCGCCGGCCGGAGCAGTTCCCGGAGCTGGGTTTCTGATTCCCCTCGCGTAATTCCCGCGAGTGCCGGCGCTCGCACTCCCCAAAACGCGAATGGCCAGCCGAGTGCGGGCACTCGCCGTTCACAGCTCCATCAGCGCTTGGACCGGGGTTCGGTTGAACTGCGAAGCACCTTCGAGTAGATATGCCGCCAGCGCCGCGGCGGTGGGCAGCGACTGCGGCGCCAGCGCGCGCTTTGGCGGATGCACCTCCAGGGCCGGCACCCTGTCGGCCAGACCGGCCAGACTCCTCGCCTTGGCAATGGCGGTGTCGAGGCCGCCCAGCTCGTCGACCAGCTTGCGCTCCAGCGCCTGCGCGCCTGTCCACACCTTGCCGCCCGCGATGGGCTCGACTTCGCCGCGGGTGACGCCGCGCGCGGATGCGACCACGTCGAGGAACGTTCCGTACGCGCGGTCGATCATCGACTGCACGATCTGCCGCTCCTCCGCCGTGTATGGCTTCTCGTCGCCCTCCATCAGCGAGTGCCGCCCCTCCGCGACGGTCTCGCGATTGACCAGCAGCTTCGCCCACAGCCCGCCCGTGACGAGCTTTCCGGTCAGAACGCCGATCGATCCGGTCAGCGTGCCCGGACGCGCGACGATCCAGCGCCCCGGCGTCGCCACCCAGTAGCCGCCCGACCCGGCCACCGGTCCCATGGCGATAACGACCGGCTTCTTCGCCGCCACCACCGCGAGCGCCTGCCGCATCGCCTCCGACGCCGTCACCGAACCGCCTCGCGAGTCGACGTAGACCACCGCCGCGGCGGCGCGGCGGTCGGCCGCCACCTGGCGAGCGACCTGCACGACGGTTAGGTCGCCCGCCCGCGGATCGCCGACGATGGGAATCTCGACGGGCGGCGCCACCGGCGGGCGGCCCGAGCGCCCGTCGATGATCGTCCCCTCGATGCGGATGATGGCGACGTAGCTGCCGAGCCGCAGCCGCGGCGCGGGGCGGCTCATGTGCCTGCGCGCCTGATCCCAATCGCCCATGCGCACCTCGGCGCCGCTGCTCAGGCGTTGCGGCAGCTCTTCCTCTGGCAGCACGGCGTCTACCGCTTTTCGCGCCACCGCTTGCTCGTCCGTGTAGGGCGAGCCGTCGATGACCTGCAAAGCGCCGTCGGCATCGAGCTTGCGGCCGTCCTTGATGGCCTCGGCGAGCTGCTCGTGCTGCGACTTCAGCAGCCACCGAATCTGCTCACGCATCTCGTCCGACATCTTCGACTTGGTCAGGACGTCGGCCGCCGTCTTGTACGGCGACACCTGCACGAAGTCGGCCTGGATGCCGACGCGCGCGAGACCTTGCGCCAGGAACAACCCAGTCGACGACAGGCCCAGCGGCTGCACGATCCCGGTCGGCAACAGAAGGATCTCGTCGCACGCGCACGCGAGGTAGTAAGTGCCGGTCGTGTAGAACGGCGCCCATGCGATCACCCGCTTGCCGGACTTCCGAAGGCGGGCCACTAGCTCGCGCATGTCCTGCAGCAGCGCAAGAGACATCGGCACCGGGCGCAAATGAAGCGCCACGCCCTTGATGCGCGGATCCTTCTCGATGGCCTCGAAGCGACGGCCGAGCTCGCGCACGCTCAGGCGCTGCCGCCGGAAGAAACGCTGCCACGGCGGCACCGGCGGATCGGGCAGCGCAGGCATGTCCTCTTCGATAAGGAACGTCACGTAGTCGGGCGGCCGTCCGAGCCTTGCCCGCAGGCTGCCGATCAGCCACCACAGGTAGCGGAACGGAAACAGCAACATCCCGGCGCGGAATGCTACGCGGCCGCTTGCTTAGACGACCTTCGACACCTCGAGGTGCTCGTCCATGTCCTCGCTCAACCGCGAGGCGCCGTAGACGTGGCCGAGGTGCTGGTGGTACGGCACGCCCGTGAAGTGGTGATGGCTGCGCGTCGGGATGTCGGCGCCGTTTTCCCACTCCTTGCGCTGCAGCGCCATGTAGCCCTCTTCCTTCTGCTGCTTCAGGTCGTTCAGGAGAAGCGACATCCCGTGGCCGGCCGCATGCTGCAGCGCCAGCGTGATGAAAATGAATCCGACGCCGAGCTCACCCAGGTCGTCCCAGGTGATCGGGTTCTTCTCGTTGTACCACTTGAACGACGACGAGTAGTTGAACGCGAAGCGAGCCTTCGGGAAACGCTTGCGGATCTCGGCGGAGAACTGCTCGACCGGCGCCCGCTCCGCGGTCGGAAACTCGCACCACAGCAGGTCGGGCACGCCGCTGTCGAGATAGCGAAGCCCGCGTTCGATCGCGAGCTGCATGCCGCGCTTCGACTCTGGCACCTCGGTCGCCGACACGGCGTCGGTGCGGGCGATGATCACGAAGTCCTTGTGACCGAGGTCGTCGGCGGTGGCGCGCATCATGCGCAGCTTGCCCACGAACTCGTCGGCGGGAATCAGCGCCTTGCCCGCGATGTGGCCGCATCGCTTCGGCATGACCTGGTCTTCGATGTGAGCCGCGGCGATGCCGGCGTTTACATACAGGTCGGTGGTGCGCTGGACGTTGAAGAGGTTGCCGTAGCCGGCGTCCATGTCGACCACGACAGGAGGAATCTCGAGGTGGACCGGCGCAACGTTCTTTTCGGGGTCGCCCATCGCCATTGTCAGCTGAAACTTGCGGAGCGCCGCGACTGTCCGGCGCGCCCCGTCCGCGATCTCGACCGAAGAGTACAGGTCCATGTCCGTGGTGCCCAGATGGCCAATTGCGAACGAGTAGCCGCTGAAGTACACGGCGTCGAAGCCGTGGTACATCACGAGCTCCGCGCCGAGTGGGTCATACACGCCAGGCCCGAACACGTATGGCTTGGACGCGAGGAGCCTCCGCAGCCGCTTGCTGGGATTCTCGTTTCGAGATGCCGGGACTTTGTAACCCTCCGGGAGGAGGGGCGTGGCGACAAGATCCATCAAGACCTCCAGGTTCAGACTGCTAAACGCCGCGAGGGTTAAGTTCTACTCGTTCTCGTGATCGCAGTTGCAGGGATCCGGGCACTCGCACTCGTGCTCTGACGGCTCGCCCGAGGCCTTGATCTCCGCTTGCTGCTCCTGCTTGTCCATGCGGCCGACACTACGGTCAGGTCCGCCATCAGTCAAATCAATTGATTTGATCGTTGGTATAGGTTCGGCCGATAGCGATGTGAGGGGCTACCTGCCTTCCTTGGCGCCGAGCAGGCTCATGAAAGCGGCTACCACGCCCTCAGGCTTGCCCGCATCGCGCCGCCGGAATGCGGCGATGTAGTTGTACATGTGGGGCGCGCGGCGCAGGCGTACGCGGCTCATCGTCGCGGCCTCGACCTCGCGGGCCACTGACGTCCTGGGCAGTAGCGCCACGCCCAGCCCGCGCTCGACCATCTTCTTGGCGGCCTCGATCGAGTCCATCTCCATGAAGCGCCGAAGCCTGACGCCCGAGGAGACAAAGGCCGACTGCGTGATCTCGTAGTAGCTCGACGTGCGGTCGAACATGATGAGCTTCTCGTTGGTGACCT
This sequence comes from Chloroflexota bacterium, assembly GCA_005879985.1. Lineage (GTDB taxonomy): Bacteria > Chloroflexota > Dormibacteria > Dormibacterales > Dormibacteraceae > CF-118. The sequence goes on from VBIA01000062.1 coordinate 14,609, forward strand.
CGGCGAGGGTCACGGACTTGCGCCGGACAAACGGGTGGTCGGGCGCGCAGACGAGCACCAGCTCCTCCCGGTGGAAGGGCCGCAGGTCCAGGTCGGGGTGGTTGATCGCGCGCCCGAGGCCGAGCTGCACCTCATCGCGCAACACGAGCTCGACGACATCCTCCGAGTGACCGGTGCGCACCGAGACCTCCACGCGCGGGTGGCTCGCGACGAAGCGCTCGAGCAGGTCGGGGAGGATGTAGGTGCTGACGGCCAGGGCGCTGCCGATCGTGAGGTGTCCGGCCGAGGCGGTCTTCACCTGCTCCAGCGCATCGCGGCCCTCCACCAGGGCCCGCATGGCGCGCTCCGCGAACGGCACCCACGCGCGGCCGGCGTCGGTGAGACGCATGCCTCGCGGCGTGCGCAGGAAAAGCTTGACGCCCAGTTCGCGCTCGATTCCGTGCAGCCTGGCGGTGAGCGTCGGCTGGGTGATGTACAGCGCCTCGGCCGCGCGGCTCACGCTGCCCCGGCGGGCTACCTCCAGAAATCCCTCGACCTGCAGGAGCTGAAGGCCATTGAGCCGGCTGCTAGCGGTTTCGTCTATGGGCAAGGCGGTGAAAGGCGATTCTATCTATGGATATGGGGAATTGGTCGCCCCCTCCTGACCTCCCCGCGCGGCGGGGAGGGACATGGGGAATCTATCGTCCCCTCCTAACCTCCCCGCTCCGGCGGGGAGGGACCTGGAAGCATCTCCTGAACGTCGTAGTTTTGAGTGACATGAGCTTGCTTTTCGGATTCCACCTGCCCAACTTCACGTTCGCGGACGCCAAGGGCCCGGCGCTTTTCGATCGCGTGGTCGAGCAGGCCAAAGCCGCTGAGGCCGCGGGCTTCGACCTCGTCACGGTGATGGACCACTTCTATCAGATAGGCGGCGTCGGTCCGGAGACCGACCCGATGCTGGAGGCGTACACGACGCTGGGAGCCATCGCGCGTGAGACGACCAGGGTCAAGCTGTCGACCCTGGTGACGGGCGTGATCTACCGCAACCCCGCGGTCCTGGCCAAGCAGGTGACGACTCTGGACGTCATCTCGAATGGTCGCGCCATGCTCGGCATCGGCGCCGCATGGAACGAATCCGAGAGTCGCGGCTACGGCATCGAGTTCCCCCCGATCGCAGAGCGCATGGAAAGGCTGGAAGAGGCGGTGACGATCGCGAAACTCATGTTCACCGAAGAGCGGCCGTCGTTCCAGGGCAAGCACTACCGCATCGATAGCGCACTCAATTCACCGCGACCGATCCAGCCTGACGGCCCGAAGATCCTGATCGGCGGAACCGGCGAGAAAAAGACGCTTCGCATCCTGGCCAAGCACGGCGACATCGGCCACTGGTTTGGCGGCGACCTGGAGGATCTGAAGCGCAAGAAGCGCGTGTTCGAGGAGCACTGCGAGGCGGTCGGCCGCGACCCGTCACAGGTGGTGCTCACCCTTGGCGCAGGCATCCTCATCGTCGAGAGCGAGCGCGAGGGCAAGGCGCTGCTGGAGCGCATCCCGGAGCAGCGGCGAGCGTCGTTCCGGGCCGTCACGCCCGAGCAGGGTGCCGACTTTCTGCAGGGCTACGTTGACGCCGGGTTCGGAGGCTTCACCTTCAACAACCCGACGCTGCCAACGCCCGAGGCGATCACGCGGGCCGGCGAGCTCATCAAGCTGATGAACTCCAAGCCGGCGCGGGTGGCCTAAGAAGCTAGACGGGACCTCCGGGGGCTTCAGCTGGGTGCTCGTACATGCGCTCGCCCGCGCGCACCGCGACCTTCAGCGTGTTCTCGGTTGGCGCGAGCGGGCACGCCCAGCGCGCGCTGTAGACGCATGACGGGTTGTAGGCGTAGTTGAAGTCGATGGTCACCTCGGTGGATCCGGGCGTGAGCTCGACCACCAGGCCGTCGGTGTCCTTGGCGGTGTCGAAGAGATAGCGGCCTCCGCCGTAGGTCTCCTGCCCGGACGTGGCGTCCTTAAACGGCACGAAAAGACCGCCCGCGTACTGGACCACGCTCAGCACGGTCAGGGAGCACTGCTCGCCTGCGAGCTGAAACACGAGCTTGCCTACTCGGCGGTACCTGATGGCCCCGTCCTCGCCGCCGGTTTCGATGACGAGCTCCTCACCGTCGCCGGGCTCGATTCGCGCCTTGACGCGGAAGGCCAGGTCGGGCGCGAAGTACTCGAGGCCGGTGAAGTGCGATCGCTCATCCGCTTCGATCGGCGACTGCGCGTGGGTCTTGAAGAGGTCGTCGCGCTTGCGCCGGAACGCCGCGATGCCATCGCCAATATTCAACCGGTACAGGTCGCCGACCCGGCGGCGCCAGTCGGCGAGATCGATCGCCTCCTGCACGGTTGACGCGGTGACGGTTGCGGTGGGTGCAGGCGCTGGTTCGGGTGCGGACAGCGGCGCCGTTGCGGCCCACGGCGGAGCGGTCGGTCGGGCGGCGGGCTCGGCGGGCCCTAACGGCGGAGCCGGCGGACGCGCCTTGCCGTCGGCGCGCATCACGCGCCAGTGGTATAGCCCCACGACGAGGGCTACGAACAGCGCAGCCAGGTAGTGCCCGAAGTCGAGGTTGGCCACGTCGTTGAGGCGCGGGCTCTGCTGCAGCAGCTGCTGGAGCACCGAGTAGACGAGCGCGACGGCGTAAGCGAGACCCGCCAGGACGCTGCCCAACAGGGCGGCCCACAGGTAGAGCCGGCGGCTGACCGACTGGCGTTCCTCGGACGGGGGAGCGTGGCGCCAGTGCGCGAGCCACACGGCCCCGCCCACCGCGAACAGCGTGATGCCGATGCTCAGCGGGTTCTTCCAGTCGAACGCGTTGACGCCGATGATCGGCGCCTCGACCTGCTCGGCCAGCGTCCACAGCACCTGCCCGGCGCCGAACCCCATCGCGGCCAGCGACACGAGCGATGCGAGGTTGACGTAGAGGCGGCGGATGGCGGCCTGGCGCTTGGCCTCGCCGGTCGACGCATCGCGCGACAGCCGGGTGCGCACGAGGAGCCACGCCGGCGCGAAGACGATGAGCCTGGAGCCGGGGTCGGCGAGCCCGGCCAGGATGTCATTGCCCAGGCCGCCCGGGTTGTCCACCCCGAGCAAGCGGGCGAGGCTGTAGTAAAGGATCTGGCTGCCGCCGTAGAGGGCCAGCGTGATGCTGAACACAACCGCCAGGAATCCTTCGACCGCGCGCAACGTCGACTTGCGGTCGTCTTCGATATAGCGGGTCGCCACGACGCGAGCGTGGAAGGACCAGAGGATGAAACCGGTCACGACGCTGGCGACGGGGGCGGACAGGCTGTCGTACTGATATAGGTTGCTGCTGAGCCCCTTCGCCCACAGCAGCTTCAGGACGGTGGCGCCGCTGTACAGCATCAGCACAAAGCCGATGAAGAGCGCGGCGTACATGTACCAGCGCCGCAGCGTCGCCGACGCGCCTTGCTCGCCGACCGCCACGCGATCGCGCGCCGCCATGCGGTAGTGCAGCAGCCAGATCACCAGCAGGACGAGCGCGTTCCAGGTCGACTGCAGGATGGGACGGGTGCCCTCGGAGGGCGGAGGCGGAGCGATCTGGTTGTCGAGCCACGGCCGCAGCGCCAGCGCGAGGGCGTTGTTCAAGTTGACCGCGAAAAAGATCGCGAAGACGAGACAGGCCCAGTAGAAGTAGAGATGGCGGATCGCGGACCCGCGCTCGGCGGGATCGCGCAACGCGAACCGACGAGCGATCCACATGTGGATCGCCCAGACAGGGAGGCCGACGATGATGGCTGCGCCGTAACCCGCGATGGCCGTACGGCTGAACTGCCATTCGGGGTCGTTGAGGAAGAAGAGGATGAACGTGGAGCCAAGACCCGCGATGCCGAAGGCGACCACGACCAGCGAGGCGGCGCTGACCAGGTAGAGGTACAGCCGGCGCAGGATCACGCGCGCAGTCTAGTGATGTGCCCCAGATATGAGAGGAAACCCGGATGGTTTCCTCTCATCGCGGCGCAAAGGCGCCGCTGCTCTCCTTCCGGAATGCGGATGGGATTGACTGAGTGGATTGCGCCCGGCGACGCTGATGGGCGTTAGAGACAAAGTCATGGCCGGGCTAAGCCCGGCCAACCCTGCGACGCATAAGATGCCTCTGTGATATCAGAAGAGCTGCTCGAGATCCTGGCCTGTCCCAAGTGCCACACCAAGATCGAGTACCGAGAGCCGGACAAGCTGCGCTGCCCCAACTGCAAGGTCGTGTACCCAATCGTCGACGGAATCCCGGTAATGCTGATCGAAGAAGCAAAACCGGACGAAGAATAGTTACCCCGTCGAGTGCCGGCACTCGCACACGTTGATGACATTTTTCGACTGCCAGTGCCGGCACTCGCGGTGGCTCATGCCGCGCAGCTGTAGTGCAGGGTATTCACGTCGCTCTTGCTCTGCTTCCCCTGGGTGATGTCGGACAGCAGCTGATCGTCGGTCAGCGCGTAAGCCTGGTCGGGCTGGCTGGCCGACGTCGCGAACACCATGCCGAGAACGCGGCCCTGTCTATCGACCAGAGGACCGCCTGAGTTGCCCGGCCGCACGTGTGACTGCAGCACGTAGATCTGCCGCTGCACCAGGTTCGCGTTGTAGATGTCGCGACCCTCGGCGGTGAACGATCCGTCCACGACCGCCGGTTCCACCCTCTCAGGACCGCCGCCGGGATAGCCGATGACCGCGCCTTCGGTCCCGCGGCCCGCGGGCGCGAAGGTGAGAGCGGGCCCGGCGTAACCGGGGACCCGCAGGATCGCGACGTCCACCTCGGGGTCGAAGTACACGACCGCGGCCGGAAGGATGGTGCCGTCCGCCGTCTGGATGCGGTGGTCGGTCGTTCCGGAAACGACGTGTGCGTTGGTGATGATCAGCCCGTTGCCGACCGGGAATCCGCTGCCTGTCACCAGCCCGCCGCAGCCGGCGCCGATCACCTTGACGGTCACCCCGGCAGCGGCCTGCACGCCGGACGTGTTGATGTCCTTGGGGATGGGCAGCGCGCCTGGAAGGGCGGGGTCGAGGGTGTCGAACACGGGCGGGAACGAAACACCGGCAAGGATTCCCTGCACGCGGGCCAGGAAGGTGGGCGGGCGGGGCGCCACGCCGTCGAGAACGTGGAGGACGGTCGAGCGCTGCAGCGCGTAAGAGAGGTCGGGGCTTGGCCCACGCGAAAAGCTGAGGCCCAGGAACCAGCACATCACGAGCACCGCCACCGCCGACAGAGCCGCGCCGGCGGCGGAGTCGGTGGTGGTGTGGACGCGCTCCTTCAGGATCCTGTGCCGGATCGGCTGCCCGATCGCGAAACCGACACTGGATCCGAGGCTGCCGCCGATCACGAGCACCAGCACCGCCCCGAGCGGGCGGGCCACCGGATTGTTGATCCCGAGGTAGTCGAGCAGCGGCTGCGCCGCCGCGGCGCCGATGACGACGCCGATCAGCAGGCCGACGTACTGCGCCAGGGACAGCCAGAAGCCGCGGCTGAAGCCGTTGGCCACCCCCACGATCGTGGCCCCGACGATGACGAGATCGATCAGATTCAGAGCTTTGCGCTCAGATTACGCAGAGGGTCGTCCGAGTACCTAGTGATGTGCCTCGGAGTGCCCCGGCTCGGGGGGGCTTTCGAGCACGCCCTCCGCCGATCGATTGCGGGCGTCGCCGCGCAGCACCCACCAACCCAGGCCGATGACGCCGAGGGTCGCGACAAGAAACGTGAGGCTCATGAAGAGCCACGCGCCGACCCATTCGCCTGCGAGATACATCGTCAGTGTGCCGGCGCCGGTTGAGCGGCCGTCTCGGCCTCGAGCTCGCCCGACTCACGCAGGTCGCGCAGCGGCATGAAGCTCCGCACCGGGGGCACGCGCTCGAAGTTGTACGGGGGCGGCGGTGAGGTGGTGGCCCACTCCAGCGTGTTGGCGTGCCACGGGTCGTCGCCCGCGACCTCGCCGCCTCTCCAGCTCGAGACGATGTTGATGATGAACAGCAGCACCGAGAACGCGATCAGGAACGAGGAGACCGTGATGATGAGGTTTGTTGCCGCCCACGCCTCGTTGCTGTAGGTCGCGATGCGGCGCGGCATCCCCTCGAGGCCAAGCGTGTGCATGATCAGGAATGTTCCGTTGAACCCGATGAAGAGGGTCCAGAAGTTCCACTCCCCGAGATTGCGATTGAGCAGCCGGCCGGTGATCTTCGGGAACCAGTAGTACAGGCCGGCGAAGATCGTGAACACGCTGCCGCCGAACAGCACGTAGTGGAGGTGGGCCACCACGTAGTAGGACTGGTGCAGCTGCGTGTCCACCGGCACTGACGCGAGGTACACACCGGTGATCCCGCCGATGAGGAAGGTGGCGAGGAAGCCGAACGCGAACTTCATCGGCACGGTGAAGTCAATCGATCCCCACCAGGCCGTGGCCATCCAGTTGAAGAACTTGATGCCCGTCGGCACCGCGATGAGCATCGTCATGAGCATGAAAAAACCTTCGACGTATGTGTTCATGCCCACCGTGAACATGTGGTGCGCCCAGACGGTCATCGAAAGGAACACGATGCCGAACAGCGCGGCCACCATCGACATGTAGCCGAAGATGGGCTTGCGCGCGAAGACGGGGATGACCTCCGAGATCATCCCGAATCCGGGCAGGATCATGATGTAGACCTCGGGGTGGCCGAAGAACCAGAACAGGTGCTGGTACAGGACCGGCCGTCCCGCGGTCGTGAAGAACTGCGTGCCCAGCTGGCGGTCGAACTCGAGCAGGATCATGGCCGCCGCGAGCGGCGCGCCGACGACGAGCAGCAGGATCGAAGTCGAGATCTGCGCCCAAACGAAGAGCGGAAGCCGCGTCAGCTTCATGCCCGGCGCGCGCAGCGCGACGATCGTGGTCAAGAAGTTGGTCGAGGCCATGATGCCGCTGATGGCCCAGACGATGATGCTCAACGCCCAGAAGTCCACGCCGAGGCTGTGCGACTGGTACGCCTTCTCGGTCAGCGGCGCGTAACCGGTCCAGCCCGCGTTGAGCGCGCCGCCGGTGAAAAAGCCGCTGTAGTAAAGGATGATCGAGACCGGCACCAGCCAGAACCCGAGCAGGTTGACGCGTGGGAAGGCCATGTCGCGGGCGCCGATCATGATCGGGACCATGTAGTTGGCGATCCCGGTCAGGAAGATCGTGACGAAGAAAAAGATCATCGTCACGCCGTGCGCCGAGATCAGCTGGTTGTAGGTCTCGGCGTCGACCACCTTCAGGTTCGGCGCCGCCAGCTGCAAGCGCACGATCAGCGCGAAGATGCCGCCGATCAGGAAGCTGAGGATGCCGGTGACCATGTACATGATCCCGATCAGCTTGTGGTCGGTGGTAGTCAGCCAGAGGCTGATCGGCTTCCAGAAAGTGTCGTCGTAAGCCTTCGGACGAGGCAGAACCGTGGTGGCTGCCATTACTTCCTCATCCTATGACGAAGGGCTCGCCGCGGCGCCCTTCTTGGTCGCGAGCTGCTCCTGCACCCACTGGTCGTAATCAGATTGACTCATCGCCTGGACCACGATCTGCATCGTGGCGTGGCCGACTCCACAGAGCTCGGCGCATTCGCCCTTCCATTTACCAGTCCTGTCGATCTTGAGCCACGAAAAGTTGTCGTAGCCCGGCACCGCATCGGTCTTGCCCGAGATGGCCGGCACCCACCAGGAGTGGATCACGTCGGTGCCCTGGAACTGGAGCTTGATCAGCGTGTTTGTGGGCACGACGAAGGGCGCGACCTCGCCCTGGAGCGTGCCTTCCTGGTGCACCGTGAATCCCTGCGGATACGCGTAGTTCCACCCGAACTGGTGCCCAGACACCACCACCGTGAAGGCCGCGTTGTTGACCGGCTGGAAGTCGCGCTGCAGCTCGACGAAGCTGTACAACGCGATTGCCAGCACCACAACGAGCGGCGCTATGGTCCACACGATCTCGAGGGGCGTGTTGCCGTGGGTCTGGGGCGGCACGTAACCCGCAGGCTGCCGGGAGCGGCGGTACTTGACCACGATCCACAGCAAAGCGGCCTCGACGCCGATGAAGATGATCAGCGCCGGAACCGAGATGCCGATGTAGGTGTCGTAGATGTTCTGGCCGTTGGGGGAGACAGGGGTGGGGAAGATCGGCGACAGGCCGCCGATGCCGCACCCGCTGAGCGAGATCGCAGCCACCAGGAGCCCGAGTAACGACACGAGGCTTCTAGTGATCAACCGCACGGCCCCAAAGTATATCGGCGGCCGGTTGGTCGACCCCGCGACCGTCCAGACTTTAGAATCGGAATCCGAACGTGGCCAAAGCCAAAAAGCCTCGCTATGTCGACGTGTCCAATCCATCTCTGGCAGTCGACTGCCCGCGCTGCGGCATGACGACTGCCCGTTTCGTCGATCACTGCCGGAACTGCGGATACAAGCTGTGGCCCTCGAGCGTGATGGCCTCGGCGGCGTTCAAGGCCTGGCGGGCAGCCGATCCTGAGCCACGCAGCAAGGTGTCGCGGTTCGACCTCGAGCTTCCGGTTGAGGAAGAGGCCGTGGTCGACTACGAAGCTCGGGCACACGAGCTCGGCATCCACATCTTCCCGAACAGCAACTGGCCCTTCACCATCTGCCTGGGCGCGCTGTTCCTCGGACTGGCCGCCATTCCCCTGGCCGGCGCGGTGCGGATCGCGCTTGCTGTCATCGGAGGCGTGATCTTCCTGGTCGGCGTGGTGGGTTGGGTCTGGGTCGAGGACCAGAAGATGTACGAGGCGAGCGCGGCCGGAGGTGAGGCCGAGCACTGATGGCGGTAGCCACGATGCACCAGCCGCAGAGCCCTCAGTACCCGGCGATCAAGCCCGGGATGATGGGCATGTACATCTTCCTGGCTTCCGAGGTGATGTTCTTCGGCAGCCTCTTCGCGATGTACTTCTACCTGTTCGGCTCGCACATCGTGTGGCCCCCGCCGCCGCCGTCGTCGACGCCCGAGTTCTACGTCAGCTGGTGGCCGATCCCGTTTGTGAACACGATCATCCTGCTGTCCAGCGGCGTGACGTGCCACTTCGCGAGCGACGCGATCGCGCACGACAATCGTCGCCAGTTCTTCATCCTGCAGATCGCGACGATCATCCTGGGCTTCGGATTCGAGGCTGGGCAGCTCTATGAGTTCATCAACGCGTTCGCGCGTGGCCTGACGCTGCAGGCGAACACCTTCGCCAGCGCCTTCTTCACGATGACCGGCTTCCACGGCCTGCACGTGCTGGGTGGCCTGATCCTGCTCATCCTCATCCTGTTCCGCGCGGCGCGCGGACAGTTCTCGGCGCAGCATCACGTGGGCGTCGCCGCGGTGACCCTGTACTGGCACTTCGTCGACGTGGTGTGGATCTTCCTTTTCGGGATCCTCTACCTCGGGATTACGCTGTTCCGGTGAGAAAGACGCTCGCGTTCGCGCTCGTGACGGTTGCTTTGGTCGCCGCGTGTGGCGGCGGAGGGCCATCGCAGCCTTCCGGCTCGATCAAGGTGACGATGACCGAGTACAAGTTCGATCCATCAACCATCAGCGCGCCGTCGGGCAAGGTCGTGTTCTTCCTCGTCAACGGCGGCTCGATTGCGCACGACCTCGTCATCCGCGACTCGAGTGGCAATCGCAAAGCCGGGAGCGAGCTGGTTTCGGCCGGCGACAGCAGCGTCTTCACCGTCGACAGCATCGCCGCCGGGACCTACGCGATCTTCTGTGACCAGCCCGGGCATGAAAGCTCGGGCATGAAGGGCACGCTCACGATCACATAGCTCGGTCGAGGGTAGAGCTGTGTCTGTTGCCCCCTCCTTACCTCCCCACTGCGGTGGGGAGGGACTTATTTAGAAGGTGAGGGGCTCGGGCTCGGGCCTGGCTTCACGCTGACAAGCTCGATCTCGAACACCAGCGTCGCATTGGGCGGGATGACCGTCGCGCCGGTGGAGGGATCCGTCTGACCCTGGGCGCCGTACGCAAGAGAGGCCGGGATGATGAGCTTGCGCTGGCCGCCCGCGGCCATGCCCGGCACGCCTTCATCCCAGCCAGGTATGACCTGGCCCGCACCGATCGTGAAGTTGAAGGGCTGGTTGCGGGAGCGGCTCGAGTCGAACATGGTGCCGTCCGCCAGCCAGCCGGTGTACTGAACGGTCGCGTCGTCGCCCGCGCGGGCCACCGCGCCGGTGCCGACCTTCAGGTCGATCGACTTCAGCCCGTCGGGGAAGACGATCGGCGTGAGGCCGTCGCCGGCGTGAAAGTCGTCGGTGCCGGGGCTGGGAGTTGCTCTACCGGGGCTCTCGTTGGCGATCGGGCTGCTGCTCGCGTACGGATCCGAATAGCCGCACGCCGTCGCCGTCAGCACGACGCCGGCCACGAGCCAGGCGAAACGCCACCTCACGAGACGCTGATGTCGATCGACTTCATCGTGTCGCCGGCCTGGATCTTGTCGATCACATCCATCCCCGACGTGACCTCGCCGAAATGGTTGTACACGCCGTTGGACGCGAGGAAGGGTGCGTCGCCGAGAGTGATAAAGAACTGCGACCCGCTCACGCCGGCCGCGCTCGATGCCATGCCCGCGGTGCCACGCGGCCATCGCGACGGGTTGCTCTCGTCAGGAAGCTTGTAGTCAGGGCCGCCGGTGCCGTTGCCGAGAGGGTCGCCGCCCTGGACCACGAATCCGGGAACGATCCGGTGGAATGTCAGGCCGTCGTAGTAGCCCTCCTGCGCCAGCGCCACGAAGTTGTTGACCGTCTGCGGCGCGACCTTGGGGTCGACGAAGCTGATGACGAAGTCGCCACGCGACGTGTGCACGGTGGCGCGGTACTTCTTGCCGGTGTCGATCGAGTTTGGTGGCGGCGTGTTGCGTCTAGCCACTGGGAATCGTCCCCATTCTAGGGGGAGCTACCTCGTGGGCTCCCGAGCGCCTATCCCCAGCAACCCTGCGAGGCCGAGCGCGAGCACCGCGCTCACGACCAGGGCGGCGGGCACGCCGGCCGTGGCAGCGATGCCGCCGCCCACCAGGGGTCCGAGGAAGAAACCGAATGCGACCGAGCTCGCGTTGATGCCGAAGATCGTGCTCTGCACCTCGTTCGGAGCCTCCATGCCGATCATGGCGGCGGTCGCAGGCACGACCGTGCCGTTGAGCAATCCCGTGACGCCGACGATCAGCACCACGAGCGCCGCCGAGGGCGCGATGGGCAGCAGCGCGATCGCCCCGGCCAGCAGCAGCGACGCTCCGGCGGAAGTGCGCACGAAGCCGAGGCGTTTCGTCACGCGGGTGTACGCGACCGCCGCTCCGCTGTTCGTGATGCCCGCAGCCCCGAAAGCGAGGCCCGCCGCGGCCGACGCCCCGCTGGCGAGCATCTCGTACAGCTTCAGCACGACCAGCTGCTGGCTCGCGCTCTGCACAAGCGTGACCAGGCCCTGGGCGCCGATGAGCACCACCAACGCGCGCACAGTGCCTGGTCGCTGCCGGATCGTTGCGAGCGTGCTCGGCCGCGGGCCTTCCTGCCTGCGGCGTTCGCTTTCCCTGACGATGAAAAGCACGGGGATCATCGACAGCATCAGCAGGATCCCGCCGCCGAGGAAGACGAGTCTTAGACCGACGGCGGCGCCTGCGAATCCGCCGATGACGGGTCCGATGGCGCCACCTAGCGCGACCGATGACGTGAGCACTCCGAGTGCCCACCCGACCCGCGGTCGTGGTGTTTCCGCCGCGACGAGCGCGGTGGCCGCGGCCACGGTCCCGCTGGTGGCGCCTTGCAGAAACCTCAGGATCACCAGCTGCATGGGCGTCTGCGCGAGGAACATCAGGCCCACGGTGATGGCGCCGCCGACCATCGAGCGGATCAGCATCGGCTTGCGCCCGAGCCTGTCGCCGAGCAATCCCCAGATGGGGCTGGCGATGGCCATGGCAAGGCCGGATGCGCTGGCCGCGGCGGCGGTCCAGAGGTCGAGGTCTCTCCCAGCGGAAACATGCAGGTCCTGCGCGATGAAGATCGAAAGGAATGGGAAGGCGAAGCTGAAGCCGAAGATGGCAGTGAACTCCGCGAACCAAAGCGCGGCGAGGTTGCGCCGCCAGTCGACGGGCTTTGGTGGGCTCGCGCCGCTCAGTTCGCCAGCAGCTCGATGATTCGGTCGGGCGTGATGGGGATGCGGTCGACGACCGCGTCCGGCTTGCGCTGGCGGATGGCGTCCTCGACGGCCGCGGAGATCGCGGCCGGAACCGGGATGGTTCCGCTCTCGCCCGCGCCTTTGAAGCCCTCGGGGTTGGAGTCGGTCGGCGTTTCGATATGCGTGAGGACTGGCGTCGTGGTGACCTCGCCCGTGCTGACGATCGTGTAGTCGAGGAAGCTCGCGCTCTTCGGGGTGCCGTCCGCGTCGTACATGGCGGACTCGTACATCGCGTAGCCGAGTCCGTGGGCGTAGCCCCCGATGAGCTGACCCTCAAGCGTCAGCTGGTTGATCGTCTTACCCGTGTCATGGGCGATCACGTAGCGCAGAACTTCGACATGGCCGGTGTCCGGGTCCACGGCGACGATCGCCGCGTGGCACCCGCTCGAGAACGTGAGGGGCCGGGCGGGGTCGAAGGTCTCGAGCACCTCGAGGCCCTCGTCGGGGATGACGTCGGTGACCGGCACGCGTCGCGTCGGCGTACCGCGGACGGTGATGGCGCCGTCTTCGATGACGAGGTCCTGCGCGTCAGCCTCGAGCACCTCGGCGCCGCGATCGAGCAGTTGCCGCCTCATCGCCGTGGCCGCGCGCGAGGCGGCGTTGCCGACCTGGACGGCGCTCCGGCTGCCCGCGGTGAGCAGCGCGAATGGGACGTTGGCGGTGTCGCCCGCGGTGACCTTGATCTTCTCGAAGGGCCAGCCGAGCCTGTCGGCCGCGACCATGGCCGCCATGGTTTCGTGGCCCTGGCCGCCGGGTGTCGAGCCGATGTAGAGGTGCGCGATCCCGTCCTTCTGGAGCCGCACCTTCGCCGGCTCGCCGCGACCGAACGCTGTCGACTCCACGCAACAGGCGAAGCCGAGGCCGATGAGCTTTCCGTCCGCGGCGGGCTTCTTGCCTATCTCCTCGACGGCGAGGTCGAGGAGCTTCGGGTAGTCGCCGCTGTCGTAGACGTATCCACCGCGACCCGCGGGGAGGCCGGTGGTGTAAGGGATCTGCTGCGGCGCGACGAGGTTTCTGCGACGCAGCTCGACGCGATCGATTTTCAGCTCGGTGGCCAGCGCGTCCATCGCTCTTTCGATCGCGTAGTTGCCGAGCGGCCGGCCGCCGCCGCGGATGAAGCCGGTGGGGCAGGTGTTGGTGTAGACGAGCACCGCCTCGATGTCCATCGCGGGAAGTACGTAGGCCGACATCATGTGGCCGATGATGATCACCGGCTGGCCGTGCGCCTGCGCGGTGGTGGCTCCGTCCTCGCTGCGTCCGGCGGTCCACGTCGCAGCTTTCTTGAGGCGCCACGCGACGAGCGCGGTGAGCACCTCTTCGGGGAAGACCATGCCTTTCGCGCCGAAGCCGCCGCCGACGTCCTCGGCGATGACGCGGACCTTCTCCTCTGGCAGCCGCGTGATTGACGCGATGGCGTTGCGGACGCCGAAGATGCTCTGGGTCGAGGTCCAGACCTTCAGGCCGTCCGTCTCTGCGTCATATGCGGCCGTGACGCAGCGCGGCTCCATGGCGGCGCCGGCGACCCGATCGGTCTTGAGGCTCACTTTGGCGACGACAGAATCGGCGGCGAATGCCGCGTTGATGTCGCCAAACTGCGTCGGCGTCGAGTTGGCAAGGTTGCTCTTCATGTCGCCGTGCACGAGCGGCGCGCCCCCGGCGATCGCGTTGAGGCCCCCGGCCACCGCCGGCAGCGGATCTAGTTCCGCCAGCATTGCTTCGACGGCGTCGTGCGCGCCGTAGTTGGTTTCCGCGACCACCAGCGCGTAGGCCTCGCCGGCGTAGTTGACCTCGTCGCGGGTCAGGATCGGGCGGCCGCGCTGCTCGAGACCGGGCGGGCCGAAATCGCTTAGCCCGGCTGCGATCTCGGGCAGGTCGTCGGCGGTCCAGACGGCGACGACGCCTGGCATCTCGATCGCTCCGCTGCGATCCACGGCGCGGATGCGCGCGTGCGGCATGGGCGAGCGGCAGAAGGCGATGTGGAGGGCGCCGTCGGGTTTGATGTCGTTCGCGTATCGGCCTTGCCCGGTGATGAGGCGCCGGTCCTCGACCCGGCGCATGCTGCGGCCGATGTACTCCGGCACGGAACTAGAATATTGATTCCGCACCACGCACTCGGGAGCCACGGGCGTGCTCGGGCGTGCTCGCCACGGGCGGCTAGCTCAGTTGGGAGAGCGCCAGCTTGACATGCTGGAGGTCGGGGGTTCGAAACCCTCGCCGCCCACCATCCCTAGGCAGTTCGGGCAGAGGCCGCCGCTCGCCCGTCGGGCTTCCCCGGCCAGCGCGCATCGTCCGGGCAGCCGATTTCGTCTCATCGTGAGGGGATCGTCCCCTCCTCGTACACCTTCAGGTAACACCGGGCGAGCCTGAAGGTCAGCGGTTTGGGCACCACAGTGCGTGCCCGCCACGCCGCCCGCAAGACCAGCATGGGTCACGTGGGTCATGTGGGTCAAACAAGGCGAGGCTCGACCAGAAAGCAGCGACCCGACGCCACCGGGATCCAATCGTCAAGATCAGACTGCGGCCCGCTTGTCGCATAGCAGCGAACGCCGCCCATATCGTAAGTGGTCAAGCGCCTGCCGGAAGTTCATGTGAGGCCCGACGGCCCAACTGGTAGCCCGGGCGGGATTCGAACCCGCGATTCCCGGCTTGAAAGGCCGGTGTCCTAGTCCACTAGACGACCGGGCCAGCGACCGTAGCTACTCTAATTGCTGGCCCGGCCCGGCAGCCCGTACGGGCCACTCCGGCACTGTTGAATCCGCGCTTCTGGCGCCTACGCGCGATAAGCGGACGGCGCGCCAGCCGGCAGGTAGGGGGTCGGATCCACAGGCCGCTGGTTGATGCGCAGCTCGAAGTGCAGGTGGGGCCCGGTGGAGCTCCCGCTCGATCCTTCCAGGCCGACGACTGTACCCTGCGTCACGGACTGGCCGACCTTGACCAGAGCGGTCGAGAGATGGCCATACAGCGTGTCGAACCCCCCCGCATGGGCGATGACCACGTATGTGCCGTAACCCGTGGCCATGCTCCCAACCAGCGCGACCACCCCATCGTCGGCGGCAAAGACCGGCGATCCGAACGGTTCGACCAGGTCGATGCCGGTGTGGAAGTGCGGATATGCGCCATATGGCGGCTCGAACCAGTACGAAGAGGGTCCGAAACCCTGCGAGATTTGAGCATTGGGCTCGGGCCAGATGAAGCGATATCGCGTCGAGTGGCCGGCGCTGGTTGGAATCTGGCCCACGCTGTTGGATTGGAGCCACAGCTGCAGCTGCGCCCACACGGACTGCATGGCCGCCGCGATGATCGCGTCCTCCTGCCGCTGCAACATGTCGGTCACCTGCTGGGCCAGCTGCGCCGACTGGTGGTTCAAGCGGCTGATCTCCCAGCGCGTTTCCGCGATCTTGTTCTGCAGGTCGGTCATGGCCTTTTCCTGCTGAGCCTGCAGGGACCTGAGCTGAACGAGCTCCGCGGCGAGCCGGTCGCGTGTCGTGACCTCTTCATCGCGCGCCGTCTGTTCTCTCTGGCGCTGCGCCTGCAGGTCCGCCAGATCGCTGTCGAGCGATGACTTCAGCAAGGCTGCGCGCGAGCCGGCGACGTTGAGATCCACGACGCGGGTGAAGAGATCGCTGAGACTCTTCGCCTCCGCCAGCACCAGCAACGTTGAACCCGGTGACTCATACACCGCGCGTGCGAGCTGGCGGAGTTGGTCGCGCTCCGTCTGGATCCTTGCCGACAGAACAACCTCGAGTCGCTGCGCCTGGGCGATCTGGTCCTCGAGGTCGGCGATCTTGGTGTTGGCGTCGCTGATCTCGGACTGGACGGCCTGCTGCTGGACGGCGTTGTCCTCCAGCGACTGGCGCAGCTGTACCTGCGCCGCCAGCGCGTCGGCCAGGTTGCTCCCAAGCTGCGCCCGGATCTGGTTGATGAGGGCCAGCTCCTGCTGCGGGTCGGGGGTTGGGCCGCTGTCCGCCCTGACGGCGGCGTGGTCGGCGCTAACCAAGAGCAAAGCCATTGCGACTGCGACGAGGGCTTTTGTCATGTCTCCATATGCCGCCCAAGGCTGATCAGTGATGAACCTGAGCCGAGGGTGACGCCTGCCAGCAGCACCCCCACTGCAGCCACCACCACGGTCGCCACGGTGACGCCTGGGGCGAACTGCGTGAAACCACTCGATCCGGCGGAGATGGCCCCGGCGGCGAGGGCGAAGGTAACCATCCCTGCTACCAGGCCGGCCAGCGCCCCCGTGATCGCACCTTCGACGATGAACGGCCCACGCACCATCCAGCGGGGTGCTCCGACCAACTGCATGATCGTGATCTCATCACGTCGCGCGTGGATGGCCGCCTTGATGCTGTTCGCGGTCACCGTGATGGCGACGAATCCGAGCAAACAAAGGAAGGCTATGCCCGCGACCGCCAGGCCGAAGACGACCTGTTGGATGCGCTTATAGGCGCCCGGGTCGTAGGACGTCGGAGTCACGGGATCGACGGCCAGCTCGTATCGAACCATGCCGTCGATGGCGCCCATGTCGTCGATGTTCTTGACCTGCACATTCAGGCTCGCCGGAAAGGGATTGCTGCCGCTGGCGTCGGCCAACGCCGGCAGGCCAGGGATGCTCTGCGCGTGCGCCAGAGCCTGCGCCTTCGACGTGTAGGTGGCGCTCGCCACGCGTGGGTCGTTGGAGAGGCGATCCCACAGTGAGTCGACATCCTGGTAGGCCGCGTCGTCTCTCAGATAGATGTGAAGAAGGGACGCCTGGCCGGCTTCGTACTGCTCCAGGTTGTAGAGGGCAAAACCGCTGAGGCCGACCAGCCCCGTCATCAGGAGGAGCAACGTCATCGAGCCGAGCGCGGGTGCCGTGCCCGCGAGGTTGCGCGCCCAGTTGCGGGCAGCGCTGCCGAAGACGTGGCGAGCCAGGTTCGTGGCGACGACCTGGATGAGCCGCCGTCGCGGGAAGCGGCCTTTCAGGAGGATGCCAGCCACGCCATCCTCCCGATGTGCCCGGCTTGCTGGTCGCGCACGAGCCGACCCTCGACAAGGGTCAGCACACGCCGCTGCAGTCGCGTGACGATCTCGACGTTGTGGGTGGCCACGAGCACGGCGGTGCCCCAAGCTGCGATGTCCGAGAACAGGTCCATGATCTCCCAGGCCGTCTGCTGGTCCAGGTTGCCGGTGGGCTCGTCAGCGATCAGCAGCGGGGGCTTGGCCACAACCGCGCGGGCGATCGCGACCCGCTGCTGCTGCCCGCCCGAGAGCTGATGCGGCAGCGCGCTGCCGCGGTCCCCAAGACCAACGGCTTCGAGAGCGTCGAGTGACCGGTCGCGCGCCTCCTCGTCCGAAATGCGGAGGTCGGCGACCTGGAGCGCGAAGGCGACGTTCTCCAGCGCCGTGAGGCGCGGCAGCAGCTTGTAGTCCTGGAACACGACCCCGACCCTTCGCCGAAGCTCTGCCACGCGCGACCCTTTGAGCAGGTGCGCCGCGATGCCCGCGACCGTCACCTCACCCTGGGTGGGGCGAATCTCGCGGTTGATCAACTTCAGGATGGTTGTCTTGCCGGCGCCGCTGGGGCCGACCAGGAATGCCAGCTCGCCGGGCTGAAGCTCCAGGTGCACGTCGTCGAGGGCGACTCGAGACCCGTAGGCTCGAGTGACCCCGGCAAACCGCACTATCGGATTCTCTGCTGCGAATGGGCGCACCTGTCCGCTGGGGCCTAACGCGAAAGTTTGGCTTGCCTTGCGAGTTTCGAGCCGCATTGCGCCACAACCCCGGTGGCCTCAACCCAAACGGTTTGCGACGCAGAGACAAAATCGGCCTTTCGCCGGGGCGGCCGCTCATCATCCCTCGAGCGATGCTTCCTTATTTCGTGCGTGACGACGACGGGAACTAAAGTAGCGCCGTCGTTTGGCGCATTCGCCGGTTCGAAGCGGCGGCCGGGCGATCTCAGGAGATGAGCAGGATGAGCTCGTGGGTGCGCGGTTTGACCAAATTGAGGACGCGGCGGTTATCGCTGCCGACGGCGCTCCTCATCAGCGTTGTGGCTGTGGCGGCAGGGGGAGGCGTGGCGCTGGCAGCCAAGCAGATCATCTCGCCGGACCCCGCCACCGGGGTGATCCACGCCTGCTACAACAGCGCGAGCGGGGAGATCCACCTGGTCAACACCGGTGAGACGTGCGGGCATGGGGGCACCGCGATCCAGTGGAATCAGACCGGCCCAGGCGGGGTCGCAGGACCAGCTGGACCCCCTGGCCCTGCAGGGACCGCCCGTGATGCGGGTGCGGTCGTGTCGGTGGGTCAGGGCGGCCCAAGCTTCTATCCCGAGGGACTTCGTGGCTGGGTCAGCGTCACGAGCCCTCATACCGGCTACTACTGCCTGACCCCTGATGCCGGCTCTACCCTCGGCAACACGGTGCTCGTGCTGTCCACCGGAAGCCCCGGTGCAGGACAGGGAATCATCGAGTGGTCGGGATACTGCTCGCTGACTCCGTTCGTACTCGCCGTGTCCACGGTCGACATGTCGGGCACTCCCGTCGGCACCGAGCCGTTCGTGGCGATCATTCCGTAACAGCTTCGGGAGCCCGGCGAACTCATGCCGGGCTCCAACCCAATCGATCGCAACCATGCTGAAGTAGCCTGTTAGGCCCGTACTGCCCAGCATTGGGCACGTCGAGCGGGCGTAGCACAATGGCAGTGCGCCAGCCTTCCAAGCTGGTTACGTGGGTTCGATTCCCATCGCCCGCTCCACCTTCTTGATCGCGAGCACGGGCACGCTTTTGCCCAGCCATCGCGACGGGCGCTCCGCCACGACCACCAGGCCCGCTTCGGCGATGAAGCTGTCCAGACCTTTGCGGTCGAAGAAGCGGTGCAGGCGCAGGAGCTGCGTGACGCGCCGCACGAGGCCCTGACCGACGAAGTCGGCAAGCAGCCAGCGGCCATTCGGCGCCAGCACGCGCGCGACCTCGGTCACGCCTTTCTTCTGATCCGCCCAGTGGTGGAACGTCATCGTGCTGAAGACCAGGTCGAACTGGCCGTCGGCGAATGGCAGCGCCTCGGCGGTGGCCTGCTGGAAGTGGATCGGCGCGCCCGGCGGCACCAGGCTGATCGCCCGGCTGTGGCACCTGCTCGGTGGCCAGGTCGAGCAGCGTCGACTGGATCGGGTCGAACACCACGCGCTGCATCCAGTGGCGCTCATAGCGCGGAGCCCATTGATCGAATTGGCCCACGTCACGATGTGAGTGCGAGTGCGAGCGGTGCACCATCGCTAAGAATGACGCAGATGAGCAGGCTTCTATGGGCCGGGGTTGTCGGCGCTGCACTTCATTCGCGCGACGTCGCTCGACTCTCAAAGCGCCTGACCGCTATCTGATACGCCTCGGTCAGCAAGGGTTTGAGGTTTTCGAAAGTTGTTTCGGATGGATTCAACACGGAGACCCAGTGATTCGGACCGTAGACCGGATGAGGCATCAACACATCGAGCGCAGTGAAGTCGTGCTCAGCCTCGCCGGGGAACAGCGATCGATACGTCTCTTTCGAGACGCCGATGTTCAGCCTGAAGACGTCAGGCCGGTTGAGGTTGGACTTGTTGTCGAAATCGCCGTAGTCCTTGATGACGATGGTCGCGAAAGGAAATCGTCGCGAGCCCTCGAGGTTGCGCTGAGGGTCATAGATGAAGAACGTGTCACCCCACGCGATCTCAGGCGCCCCTGCCTCCTTGGATCCGATGTCCACATCGACGCCATCGAACTCTGAGGCGATGTACCGGCGGATCGATTCCTGATTCATTTCCTTGTCCCTTACCTCTCCCGCGAGCGGGAGGGTATATAACGTCCCTCACCCTGACCCTCTCCCGCTAGCGGGAGAGGGATACACAAGGTTGCCTGGCAACGCCGTCGTTTTGTCGGCGATCCGCGGTCGTGGGCCTGACGTATCCTTGTCACCCGCTGAACGACGAACACTTACTACGGGGGTTTCTTATGGACACTCAACACGCGGTCGCCGACACCGCGCCACACGAAGCTAACGAAGACGGTGTGGAGTCACGCCGCGACGGTACCAACAAGATCACGTTGGGCCCGGGCGACAGCATCGATGGCAAGCTCAACTACAACGGGCACCTGACCGTGCAGGGACAGGCCCAGGGCGAGTTTCGCATCACGGGCAACTTCGAGGTCGGCAACGGCGCGACCGTCAAGGCGCTCATCGAAGGATCGAACGTCACCATCAAAGGTGACGTCGAGGGCATGCTGACCGCGCGCGAAAAGCTCACGCTGGGCAAGTCCGCAAAGCTCAGCGGCGACGTGACAGTCAAGCGGCTTCAGATCGAGGACGGTGCCAGCTTCAACGGCCACGTCCGGATGGGAAGCTTTGAGCAGTCTTCGGGCAGCTAGGCCCACGCCCAAGCAGCCGGACACTGGAGCGAAGTCTATGACCGAAAACGAGACCAGCGTTGTCATGCTCGGACCGCGCGACCGGCTAATCGGTGAGCTGTATATCGAGGGGAACCTGCGCGTCAGCGGCACGCTCGAAGGGCAGATCGAGGCCACGGGCGATGTCGACGTAACTGAGGCGGCGACGGTGAAGGCCACGGTCGCAGGACGCGAGGTGAATGTCAGCGGCCAGGTCAACGGCGCGGTGACGGCGTCGAAGAAGCTCGTCATCGGCCGCAGCGGATCGATCGTCGGCGACGTGCGGGTGCCGCGTCTGATCATGCAGGACGGCGCCAGCCTCAGCGGCAACGTGTCGATGGGCCCGAAGGTCGCCGCGGAGTTCGCTCAGGCGGCGGCTGCGGAAGCCGCACCAGCGCCTGTTGAAATGGCGGCGGCTGTGCAGTCGGCCACCGACGGCGAGACGGCCCAGGAAAAGTCGAAGCCGAAGAAGCGCTAGCCTACCGCTTCTTTTTCGCGGCGGCGGCCGGCTTCTTGGCCTTCGCGGGCATGGCCCGCGTCAGCGTCAGCGCGCGCGTGATGTGCGCACGGACTGCGTCGGGCTTCTTCTGCCAGCTGGCCGGCACCATCACGTAGCCGGACATCGCGTGGCCGGCCACTGGTTCGAATGGACGGCCGCCCGACTTCATGATCGGCTGCGCCTCCGCGTCGGGCAGGCGCACGAACAGGTCCTCGCCGAACAGCCCGGCGAACATGTTGCCGTTCACGAAGGCGGCCAGGTTGCCGAACATCGGCTTGAGCGTGATCGCCGGGTCGCCGGGCACGAGCTTGGTGAAGGCGGCCTTCGTTTGCTCAGAGGGCTTCGGCATCTTCATCGGCGCGCGCGCCACGGCAATAATCTTGCCTTGTGGCCACCACGCGCGTCGTGTTTGAGATCGGATCGAAAAGGACTTTTGCCAGCGCCATCGATTGGCCAGGATGGTGCAGGGCGGGCAAGGATCAGGAGCTCGCGCTTCAGGCGCTGATCGATTACGCGCCTCGCTATGCAGTGGTCGCAAAGACCGCGGGCGTGCCGTACACGTTGGGTCGCTGGAAGTTCGATGACGTTGATCATCTCCGCGGTGATGCCACCACCGACTTCGGCGCCCCCGGCGCGATGTCGATGCTCGAGCTGCAGCGCATGTCGAAATCCGAGGTCGAGCGCATGTGCTCGCTGGTCGAGGCGACGTGGAAAGTGTTCGATGGAGTCGTCAAGAAGGCGCCGGCCTCGCTGCGCAAAGGTCCGAGTGGCGGCGGACGCGATCGAGACAAGATCGTCGAGCACGTGCTCGGCGCAGAGACGGGTTACGGATCCAGCTTCGCGCTCAAGCTGAAGCAGCCAGAGATGGGCGACACCAGGGCGATCAAGGCGCTCCGCGCGGCGTGGCTCGAGGCTTTTCGCGCCGGGGCGGATGGCAAGCCGCGGCGCGAGGGCGGCCGTTCCGCGCGATACATGGCGCGGCGCATTGCGTGGCACACGATGGACCACGCGTGGGAGATCGAGGACCGGTCGGAGAGCTAGCCGCCGAAGGTCAGGCGATGATTGTTCGGGTTGATCGTGTAGTCGCCTGCACTCGTCTTGACCACGAACTTGAACGAGAAGTCACCCCACGTGTCATTGCTCCCACCGGCGTTGGTGCACGTGAACGGGATCACGAACTTGATCGTTGTGACACCTCCGGCGCCGATGGTCTTCGGCGAGAACTTGGTGATCGAGTCGGTCCCGTGCGCGCCCTCGGTCCCCGACCAGTCGCCGCTGCTCCCGACGTTCGTCCAGGTCTCCTGAATGGACTTGAGCTGGACTGCGCTGGAGCTCGAGTTCTTCGCGTCGATTGTCGCGTGCACGTCGTAGGGTAGGTCGTTGGCGGGGTACGGACAGCTGTACTTGGCGTCGACGTGGGCGTGGCTGAGCGAGAGGCTCGCGCCGATCCCGCAGATCGGGCCGCACGCAACGAGCGCAAGCAGCGCTGAGGCAAGGAGCGCCGATCGCGCGATTTTGCGCATTCGCCCGAATTTAAATGGCCCGCACTGCAGGGTCAACTCTTACCGGCTCTCAGCCTGCGTCGGGTAAGCTTCCCGAGGTCGTGTCCACCCAGCCGGCGCCGTCGGAAACCGCCAGTCAGCCGCTAGAGACCCCCTTCGCGGACGCCGCCTCGCCCTTCAGGAGGACCGAGGCGCCGCTTCCAGTGTTCGCGGGGCCGCCGCCGCAGGCGCCGCTGCCGCCGGCGACGCACTCGTCATGGGTCACGTATCGCGCGCAGATCAACTTCGGGCTGGCGATGCTTGCGTACCTGATGGTGTTGGTGGGCGCGATCACATTGATTCAGGCCAACCCTGACGCAGAGTGGCGGTACTACATCGCGGCGCTGCCCGTTGTGCCGGCGTTGATCGCGCTTGTTGTGTTCGTGCGCGCATTGACGCGGCTGGACGATCTGCAGGCGCGGATCCAACTGCTCGCGTTCGGTTCGTCGCTGGGCGCGACGGCACTGCTGACGTTCGGTTACGCATTCTTCGAGGGCGTGGGCATGCCGCATCTGCCGCCGGCGTACGTTCTGCCGGTGATGGCGATTCTGTGGGGGGTGGCGACGACGTTCTTCAACTGGAGGTACAAATGGAGGTACCGGCGCTAGCCAGGTAAAATCTCCTTTCTGACCGAGCGGGAGTAGCTCACTTGGTAGAGCGCGACCTTGCCAAGGTCGAGGTAGCGGGTTCGAAGCCCGTCTCCCGCTCCACTTAGTTTGTGCTACAAATAGCACATGGCAACAGTAGGGGTTCGTGAGCTTCGTCAGCGCGCCAGCGAACTGCTGCGCCGCGTCGAGGCCGGTGAAACCATTGAGGTCACGGATCGCGGGCGGCCGGTCGCGGTGCTTGCCCCGTTGCCCGAAGCGGGAGCTTTAGAACAGCTCCGAGCTGCTGGCGAGGTGACTCCGGCTGCCGGCAGCCTCAGCGACCTGCCATTACCCTTGCCGCTTCCTGAAGGTAAAGAATCGCCTTCGGCGATCCTGGCCCGGCTACGTCGCAATGAACGCTGAGCGGGCAATCTATTTGGACTCATCCGCGATCGTGAAGCTCGCAGTCGCAGAGATAGAGTCTGCGGCCCTCCGTCGGTACTTGCGACGCCGAGCACCACTGGTGGTGAGCGCACTGGCGCGGACCGAGGTCGCAAGGGCTCTGTTGCCGCTCGGTCCAGCGGCCGTGCAAAGGGGTCATGAGGTGCTTGGCCGCGTTGAGTTGATCCGGGTCAGCGACCGAATCCTCTGCCACGATGCGGCAGCTCGGGGGCAGCCTTCGCAGAGTGGTTACCTATGACAGTCGGATGGCGGCGGCCGTTTCGGCGATGGGAATGACGACAGTCGCGCCTGCGTGATTGAGCAGGCGCGAGCGAGCGCCGTTACGTCATGGGTCACCGGTAAACCACCTCGTCGACAGACTCCGAGAGGTTCGGCGGTGCACCCTTGATTACGCCGACGAAGGGTGTGAGGCGGTCGGGCTGACGTGAGGCGAGCAACGCCTCCACCGCCTCAATGATCAGTGCGCCCTGGGACATGCCCCTCTTTTGTGCCAGCCGCCTGATTTTCTTGTCCATTGCATCGGGAACGAGGAACTTTTTAAGCACCATAGAGTCGACTCTATGTCAATCCCGAAGCCGATCGACGAATTCGCCATGGTGTTCGGTACCAGGGACGACAAACCCCGTCTCCCGCCATCTAGACCGACAATCTCGTTCAGACCGGGCCAAAGCCACTCGTTTGGCAAGCACGCAAGAGGGGCGGAAGCTCTGCACCAGGTGCGAAGTCGCATCGCACTCCGCCCTAAGGCTTCACGCGGGACTCGCCGCCGAGCTCCGCTACCCGCGCCTCCCAATGGCCGAGGAGTTGCCGGAACCTCTCGGCCTGGGCGGCGACAACCGGGGCGTTTGGTCAACTCGACCTCGCGACGGCCCTCGTCCGACTGTTTGAGCATCAGCTGACGGATGGGGACCAGCCTCTCCTCCATTAGCGAGAACCTCGGTGTAGATCTGCCTCAAGTAGAGCGCTTGCTTGATCGTCGCCTCGTTCGGAGGATCGTCGCCATCTATTGGGTGCCTCCAATCGCAGCCGCGCACCGCCGCATTGACACCTGGCCGGTCGCGGTTGGGCTGGACCTTTTCATTCCTCAGTACTACGGCGCCTGGCATGAAAGGATCAGCAATATTCCCGAGGTGCATCGGCGAGCTCTGAAAAATGGTGTTTCAGATCAGCTGTAGATGGGTAAAAAATGTAAATACAGTTCACACCTAATCCTACATCGGGAGGTGTATTGATGATGACAGCAACCCGAATGTTGGTGCCCGGCTCCAACCTTGTGACTGCCGCTAGCCCCTACGACCGCTTGTTCGAGCAGTTTTTTGGCTATGGAGTCGCAAGTCAGGAGGACGGCACGCCGACTTACGCTCTGCCCGTCGACATCCTGGAGACAGACGACGCCTACGAGCTTCACGCCACCGTCGCGGGCGTTCCGCAGGACGGTGTTGAGGTGACGTTCGAGGTCGGCATGCTGAGCATCGCAGTGAAGGCGGTGCCGTATGAGGTCCACGGCAAGTTCATTCGTCAGGAGCGGCCGTGGGGTAACTGGAGCCGCAAGCTGGAGCTACCCAAGGAGATCGACTCCACGAACATCGCCGCTCAATTTGAGAACGGTGTTCTGACAGTACTCGTGCCGAAGGCGGCGAAGGTCGAGCCGGTGCGGATCGCGATTGGCGGAGCCAGCAAGGCGAGCCCACTTCCAAAGGGCCGCGGCTAAGCGAGACTAATTCTCGAGACGTGATACGGGAGCAATCCGAGAAGACATAAAGGCACCTGGCGCGAAGCTGATCCGACATCCGTTGAGGATATGGATTGAGATATCGGCAGGTCGTCCTCCGGCTTGCACTCCCTTTCGCTTCTGCGTTTAAAGCGCCCGGTCAAGCAACTCTTCCGGTTGTTACTGACCCGAAATAAGAGTCCTAATAGGTTTTGGTGACGGATCGGGTAGAGGCCTCTGGAGGAAGAATGGTATGAGCACAAGGATCTCGGTGGAAAGGGAAACGGTCGACCGCATGATCCTGGTCGGAATGGATGTCGACAGGTACCAAACGCAGGTGATACCCGACCTACAGCAAAGGGTGGGAGAGCTTACGCGGGCGCTGAAAGACCTCGTCGGAGCTGTCGGAGTCGCACGGCACAACCCAGCTCTGGCGAATCAGGTGGAAGGCGCGACTGCGAGAGCGCAGCACGTCCTCGAAGCCGGCCTTCCTAACACAAAGGGAGGGCAGCTGTGAATCTGAGGCCACTGGGCGATCGAGTAGTCCTTAAACCAGTCGATCGAGAAGAGATGACCAAGAGCGGGATCGTCATTCCCGACACCGCGAAAGAGAAACCACAAGAAGGGATTGTCGAGGCTGTCGGGACCGGCAGAATCCTGGACAGCGGTCAGAGGGTTCCAATGGAACTTAAAGTCGGCGACAAGGTGC
>VBIA01000225.1 GCA_005879985.1 Chloroflexota bacterium
CGAAGAGCGAATCGAAGATCTTCATCGCGCAAACCCCTTTAGTGATGCTCGGTGATAGGGCATCGGAAGTCGGCGTCCGGCACCCGCGTGAGGGTGACGTCGCCCGCTGCCTGCGCTGCTGCGACGGCAGACGCTGACGTCAACAGATAGGGAGTGACGCCAGATTTGAAAGTGACCGTCCACACCTGCCACGAACCACCGTGGAACGCACCTGCGTCGCCCGGCCCGACACCGGCAATGCCGAGCTGACCCGAAGCGCCGTTGGTCACCTTGTAGAACGGGTCCTGGCCTGTGCCGGCCGGCATCTGCGCCGGCGGAACCACGGTGCCAACGACGCGGCCGTCGAGGAACAGGCTTCCTCGCCCGACCTCGCTCGACGCCAGCGCGGGGGACGCGCTGACATATAGAAGGACGAGGGCTGCCGCCGGAACGAGCGAGAGTTTCTTGAGCATCGCCGCCTCCTGGAAAGTGATGACTCCAGGATTCAGGGCGTGGGTCACTCGCTGATGACGCCTGCGCGAAATTTCCGTGAAGTCCGGCGGCGGTCCTGGATCGCGGGCCGTCACGAGCCCGTCACAATCAGCCTTTAGCCTTATCCAATATGGCGATCGAGGCGAAGCTCGAGGCTGCGGTGCTGGTGGTCGACGACGATCCCAAGATCCAGGCTCTGGTGAGCACCTATCTCCAGCGCGAAGGCCTGGGAGTCGTCACCGCCTCCGACGGGGCCATCGCCCTCGAGGAGATCCGGCGAGCGCGCCCTAGCGTGGTTGTCCTAGACCTGATGCTGCCTGGTCTCGACGGCATGTCCGTGCTGCGCCAGCTGCGCCAGGAATCGGACGTGCCTGTGCTGATTCTGTCCGCCCGAGGTTCGACGTCAGATCGCGTTTACGGCATGACCGAGGGTGCGGACGACTACCTCGGCAAGCCGTTCTCACCCGCGGAGCTGGTGGTGCGCGTCAAGGCCATTCTGCGGCGGGCCACCTCTGACGCACGGGCCGGTGGTAGAGATGCGATCTTGCAGCATCGTGACCTCAAGATCGATCTCGGCCGCCACCAGGTCCTCCAGGGAGACCGCGAGGTAAGCCTCACCGCCGCCGAGCTCCGGATTCTGTCGACTTTGATCGCGGCGCGCGGCCGCGTGCTGAGCCGGCAGCAGCTGCAGGACGCTCTCTATGAGCAAACCGTGGGGGCTGCCCTCGATCGAACCATCGACGTCCACATCGGAAGGCTTCGCGCCAAGTTGGGCGACGATCCCAGGCGGCCTCGCTATGTGACGACGGTGAGGGGTGGCGGATACCGGGCTGCCGAACCATGAGGCGCTTCGGCATCGGCCTCCACATCGCCGCGGCGTCGATCGGGGTCTCCGCCGTCGCGCTCGCCATAGTCGGCGTCGGCGTGCAGCGAGTGGGTGGCGCGGAGTTCGAGCAGCTCATGATCCAGCACGGCGCCAGCGTGGCCGCGGCGCGCGACATGTTCCAGGGCAGCGTCACCGTGGTCCTCCTGGCTGCGGTTGCGGCGGCGGTCTGCACCACAGTGTTTCTCGCTGCGTCGCTGGCGCGTTGGATGTCGCGACCGGTCATGCGTGTCGCTAACGCCGCGGCGCAGCTCGCCGCGGGCCAGTACGACCTCCGTGTGCCCGAGTCCGGTCCGCGGGAGGTCCGCTCGCTGGCGCGATCTTTCAACCAGCTCGCGGCGGAGCTCGAGCAGCAGGAGCGTGTGCGGCAGGAGTTCATCGAGAACGCCGCGCACGAGCTGCGAACCCCGCTCACGAACCTGCAGGGATATCTCGAAGCACTTCGCGATGGCGTCATCGCGCCAGGAGGCGATGTCTTCAGGTCACTGCACGAAGAGGCTGAGCGCCTTGTGAGGCTCTCAAGCTCACTCGAAGCCCTGGCCCGAGGCGAGGGTCGCGAGCTGTCGCCGCGGGACACCGATGTCGTGCCGGCGATGAATGCCGCCCTGGACGCTGTGCGCCCGCTACTGGAGCGCCGCTCGATTCGTGCCTCCACTCACATGCCTGATTCCGCGGTCGCCTACGTCGACCCCGACCACCTTGCGCAGATCCTGTCCAACCTGCTGCAGAACGCAGCTCAGTACACGGACCCTGAAGGCGAGGTGCACGTCGGCATCGATGTGCAGGCGACGCGCGTGAATGTCGAGGTGCTGAACAGTGGCCCGGGCATACCGGCAGACGAGCTGGAGCGGGTCTTCGAACGCTTCTACCGCGTTGACAAGTCGCGCGACCGCGCCACCGGCGGTGCCGGGATCGGGCTCGCAATCGTCAAGCTGCACGTGATCGCCGCCGGTGGCGAGGTCCAGGCGGAGTCTCAACCCGGCCGGACGCGCTTCTCCTTCTGGCTGCCGAGGCTCAAGAGAACCGCGGCGGCGGCCGCGCCGGCGGAGCTGGCGCAGGCCGCGCTGAACGCCCGGCGCCGAGCTCGGGAGCACATGTCGAAAACGTCACCTGTCACTCGATGACTGGGTGAGGCCCTCAAAAGCCCAAGCCCACACAACGCGGAAGTTGTAAT
>VBIA01000216.1 GCA_005879985.1 Chloroflexota bacterium
TGTCGTACTGCAGTGTCTCGATGGGTTGGTTGTTGGCGTCGCTCGAAAGAGCCAGGTTGCCGGACACGCTGTCGTAGCTGTACGTGTAGCTCCGGCCGGCCGCGTCGGTGTAGGTCTGCAGCTCGTCAGGACCGGTGGAGAAGTAGGTGTAGTGGAGGTGCTGGCTGCCGACCGGGCCCTGGATGTCGGTGATGCGCCCCTGTCCGTCACGCTGGAACGTGATCGACGGTCCCGGGCTCGGGTTGGAGGCGGGCCCAAGCGTCGAGTGCACACCATTCGCATCGACACTGAGCGAGTTCCCGCTTGGGTCTGTCTCGGAGACCAGGCCCTGATTGACATCGAGGACGAGCACGCGGCCGTCTCGGGTGGTGAGCTTGAACCGAGTCGGGTTGTAGATGTGGCCGCTTCCGTCATACAGGCTGCCGTCGAAGCCGTAGCTCACGCTGTTGTCGCCGATGACATCGAGCGTCGAGGTGGTGCCCTGGGACGCCCGCGCCGTGAAACCCGAGCCTCCCTCCCAGTAGAAGATCACCGCGCCCGCGGTAGGTGTGAAGTCGAAGACCTCCTGGTGCTGATCCGGGAAGGTGACCGTGACGTAGTGCGGTACCGAGGTCTTGAAGCCATATATGCACAGCCCGATGAAGCACTGCTTCGGGTAGACGGTCCATCCGCTCAGTCCGAGCTGGCGATTGGCGCTGGTGCGGAAATTCGCGATGTCGACCCGCCAGCCGACCCCGAAGTCACCTGAGCTCTTGTCGGTGGAGTCGTACGCGCGGCGAACCTCCATCTGGTATCCGCCGACCGGCACGCTCATGTCCTGATAGGTGGTGACGTAGCGTCCCGGCTTCAGGTTGCCCGTCACCGACACGCTGGTGCTGATCGTTTGTGTGCCGCCGCCGCTTGCGGTCGCGGAGATGTTGATCGCGTAGTTGTCGTTGGGCACCCGGGTCGGATCAAAGGTGGCGAGCGGATCCGGAGGAGTGCCGTTGCCCGAGGCGAGTGTGATCACCGGTTGGGGGTCCAGAGCCTGGTACGTCACCTTCCAGCTCGCGATCGACTCACCAGACGGCGGAGTGAAGGTTGCGCGGATGGGCAGTGGCTTGGTGACGACTGTTCCGTCAGCCGGCGAAGGAGCGCTGATCGAGGGTGGCGCCTGCTGTGGTGTGCCGCAGCATCCACCACCTCCAGGGATTGGGATCGTCCAGCCGACGCTGGTCGAGCTGGACACGGCGCGATAGCCGGTGATGAATGCAGTCGCGTTGACGACGTCGCTGCCCGAGCTGTTGCCGGTGTAGGCGAGCGTGACAGCGCCCAGCGTGCTCGTGTTGGCGGTCCTGGATTGGGTGTTGGCGCCAAAGACCCCGAGCGTGACCGGCAGGTTGGCGACCGGGTTGCCGGACCCGTCCATCGCCGTCACCGTGAAGCTCTGCTCCTGACCGACCGTGTCGCTGACCGAGCCCTGAGGGGACAGAGTCAGCACGGCGGACGGTGGCAGGGGAACATGGATCGGCGTGCCGCCGCCTCCGATCCGCACCCATGGGGTTGATTCGTTGCCCTGGCACGCGAGGTCGAAGCCCCGGGTGTTCAGGATCTGCTGTGTGTCGGTATAAGTCGTGGTCACACCGCTGCGCGTCACGTTGACCAGAGGCTGGATGCCGTTGTTCCCGCCGCATCCCGCGCTGCTGAAGTCAGAGGTGTCGAAGTCGTAGCACGTGTTCTGGGTCAGGATGAGGATTCCGTGCGCCGGCACGACGAGGGCCAACGAAGACCAGATGTCGAAGTGCGGTGCGCCGGGGAAGCTGCCCAGGTCGACTGTGACCTTGGCCAGAGGAAGGTCGGTGTCACCGCTGTTGTCGAAGCGGATTGCCCCGGCGTCAAAGGTGCAGCCCCCAAAGAAGACCACACCGGGAGAGCCCTGCCACGGGAACGGGAAAACCGAGCCGGCCGGGCGCAACCCATCCGCGTAGCCGACGTAGACAGACAGCGGCGAGGTCTGCTGGGTGAATGAGGTGATGGATAGCACCAGCGACAGGTTCCCACCGCCGGACTCCGCGTAATCGAGCTCGTACGGGTACTCGCCTGGCGCAGGGAAGTGGATCGTGACCATATCGTTCCGCTCGCCGCCGGCGTTGTAGGCGCCGACGACGTTGTAGCCGTTGAACGCGGTGGTCGAGGGCTGGGGGACAAACTCGTAAACGCCACTGACACGAGTGGCCCCGCCACCCACTCCAATGATGAATGCGTCGTCGTGATAAATCGTGAGTGTCACGTCGCCCGCCGTGCTGACGACGAATGTCGACGTGAAGACCGCGTCAAATCCATTCATCGAGCCGACCCCGGCCTGGGCGTTGTTGCCCTGGGCAACGATCGTGCCCATGAAGTTGCTCTGGAGGTCGGTGGTCACATCGGTGAATGGCCGCGTGCTCGTGCCTACGCCCGAGACGTTGTGG
>VBIA01000063.1 GCA_005879985.1 Chloroflexota bacterium
TGCCAAGGCTGGAAATTCCCGACCAATTGATCGAAGCCCCCGTCCTTACCAAGCTGAGCGAGAACTGGTTGCTGGAATCACTTGTGGTTGCTCGTTCAATCACGCCCGACCACTCGACATCGAAGCTGACTACCCCCGGAACGGAGCTGCCGTCGCTGAGCGCGTTTCCGATGTTGCCGTAGTCCTCGATCGCGAAGTTGGACAATCGGTATGAGGCGGTGCCGCGGCCGAGATTTAGCGCCACCGAGTCTTCGGGTATGGCGACCGTCCAGAAAAGTCCGGCCGGGAAGGGATCGATGCCCGGGTTGAAGTCGTGGATCTGGTCGGTCCCAACGGGACCGTTGAAGACGTCGAGTCAGATGAACCCGAAGGTTCCGCTGTGAATGCGATTGTCAGTGCCCCTGAAGGTTCCGGTCATGAAGCGCATGTCGGCCCCAAATGTGAGGCCGCTGCCTGTCCCGGTACCCGTGCCTTCGATGTCGGCTATGGCGATAAAGCCATTGAAGTCGGTGATGGTCGAGGGCTCCGAACCGGCGCCCGGGAGCTTGACGTGGAATGGTGCCCCTGGCGCGACGGTGCCCGGAATGGGTCTCGGCGTGCCCGCGCCGCGAGCTGCCGCGTGCGCCAGGCCAGGCCCCCAAAGGCTGGCTGCGGCCGCTACGCCACCGGCCGCGGCAGCCGTGCCCAGAAACTGGCGCCGCGATAACGCTCTGTCCCAAAAGTGCCAATGACCAATTGGGTGGTCATGAGCTGCCGACTGCCAGATTGCTCGAAACTGATCCTCGCTGACCTTCATCGGCACCCCTCCGGCAGAACTGCCTGCAGGCGTTCTCCGCTCGACTGGTGAAAGTAGTCTTAGCACCGCCAAGCCAGCCGGTCAATCTACGGCTTCAAGGGCCACCGTGAATCGGCAATGACCCGTGGCGCATGCACCACATCAGCCAGCTCACGACCGGCCCTGGCGGGTGGGTGCAGGTCGCCAACTTCCTCGGGGCGGGGCGCGCCCTCGTTCAGGAAGTCCGCGATAGACAAGCAACGGACCGACGTCTTCGGCGTACTCAGCTTTTTCATGACGCGACCGAGCAGGCTGCATCCCCGCGCACGGCCGGGTGCCCGAGATGAATCGGAGGGGTTCCTCAAGCTCGCCGGTGTGCGCACAGCGGTAGCTGCCGGCGCGACGATCCCGGCGGTGGAGATGCTCTTTGGTGGCCACCCCGGCACCATCGCCCTCCGGGCCGTTGGTGGCCTGCCGTCCGAGCCGTTGCCCAGCTACGCCATTACTGTGGGGATTATCGGCAATGCCCGACATCGCGGCCAAGCCTCGATCATGTCGTGCGTCGCGGGTAGCCCGGCATCTGGCGTCAGCGGTCGCAGCGGCAGTCGTGGCCAGCTCCTTCGTCGTGACCGGAGCTCGCAATGTCGCCGCAGACGCTACCGATCCGTGTGTGTCCAGTAGCGTTTCTGTGGCGGCGTCGGCGACCCGGTTTCCAGGAGTCCTACTGTGCTCGAACGAAGATGGCAACCAGGCCTATAGCGCCACCATCCTTGATTGCCCAAATCCCGCCCTCAGAGGAGCGAGTCCGGCCACCGTCGCGTGCGTTGGCGCGGCGTAGTTATTCGGGCGCTGTGGCGGCTATTCGACCGGCGTCAGCCGAATGACCGGGATCTCACGGTCAGTCTTTTGTTCGTAAGCGCCGTAGTTTGCGAACTCGGACACAATCCGCTTCCACGCATTGGTGCGAAGGGCGCCAATCAAAGTTTCGGGCTTGACACGCACCTTGCGGTTTCCGGCCTGGACCCAGACCTGATCAGGATGCCGCGCCATGTTGACGAACCATGCGGGATGGGTGGCATCTCCACCTTTGGACGCGACGACCAACCAACCGTCGCCTTCAGGAAAGGCCGTGAGTTGGGCGTCGCGCTTCTGGCCGGTCTTGGCACCGATCGTCGTAAGGATCAGAGTCGGGCCCATCGCACGGCCGCCCAGCAGGCGGTACAAGCCGGGCATCAGGCCCATGACCGCGATGGCGGCCCGAGGCATCTTGCTTCCGCGGGTGCCGGAGCGCGGGATTTCGACGGACATCTCGGATGAGAATACGCCCCGCAAAGAATCGTGCCTTCGCCCGACTATCGTTTCTGCGAGGTTGTGAAGAACGTACCGCAGTCCCGGACACCAAGAGTCGTTTGCGACAAGCTAAAGCGCCTGCAGCTCCAAGTTGTGTTGCGAGTAGTGGTGTAAATCTGAAAGGCCTTTGACAAAAAGGCCACCGTGTGGTTCCAAGTGACGTGTTCAGGCACCACATGGAGGACCACGGCGATGGCGAATCTCAGGATGACACTGTTGGACCTGCTCAACAAGTCGGAGCCGGGCGCGGATCCGAACTTCCTGCGCGACGGCGTGCAGCTGCTCGCACAGGAGCTCATGGACGCCGAGGTGACCGACCTGGTGGGGGCCGATGCTTCTCCTCCGGCACCAACTTCGCGTCGTCCGCCCGTCAGGTCAAGAGGCCACGCCTAATCGCGGCGGATCGGACGATCATGGCCGCGCTGAGCCAGAGAGTGAGCCGTGCAACTCTGGTCGGCATGTTGGTCCAGCCGGAGACGGTTCTGGGTTGGCATCGCGAGCTGGTAAGGAGAAGGTGGGCAGCCTTCCGTCGCCGTCGCGGCCCCAGGCGGCCATGCCTCGATCCTGAGCTTCAGAAGCTGATTCTGCAAATGGCCAAGGACAACCCGATCTGGGGCTGTGTGCGAGTCCGCGGTGAATTGCTCAAGCTCGGTCATCGGGTCTCGGCAACTGCGAATTCGCACGTTGCTGCGCCGGGACCGGATCGGGCCGGCGCCATTGAGATCAAGGCATACGTGGAAGACGTTCCTACGAACACAGGCGTTGGCGATCGTGTTCACCGATTTCCTCAGCGTCGACACTGTGCTACCGAACGGCTTTACGTCCTTATGTATATGTATGTAGCTGGCGACTCAGCGGGTGATCTGGTTCGCTGTGACCGACCGGCCAGACGCTGAGTGGGTGACCCAGCAAGCCAGAAAATGTCAGCTGGGAGCGGCAGCAGCTCGGTGTGCCGGCGCGCTTCCTGCTCCACGATCACGACGCCAAGTAGGGAGGTGGCTCCGACCGCGTGTTCGCGGGCGACGGCGTGCCCAGGACACCGATCGCGGCGCCAAGCGCCAATTCACACTTGGAGCGCCAAATTGGCTCGACCAGGCGGGAGTGTCTGGATTGGACCCTGATCTTCAATCGTCGCCATCTCGAGCGCCTCCTGATTGAGTGGATTGAGCACTACAACCAAGCTCGGCCGCATCGAGGGCTCGATCTATGGACTCCGATTGCGCGTTCAGACCCGGTGGCGATGTGGGAGCCGGTCAGGTGCCGTGAGAGACTCGGCGGGCTCCTGCGCGAGTATTCGCGCACGCCGATGTCAACAGCTGCCTGAAAGATTCCATGGCTGCTCGCGGGCTCGAGCGATATCCGGAGCGCACCGTCGTCCTGCCGATTTCTCGGTCGCGCGTTCGGACGGAATCGTGTGCCCGACACGCCTCGAATCGGGCTTCGCCGCAGCTGGCGTTAAGCGCGGTGACCTGCGACTGTCGCGATGGCCGGCGGCGCCTCTAGCTGAGGCCGGCGACCCTCCAGGCGCTCAGCTTCAGTGACCCTGCGGGCGCCTGGAAGGCCGTGACGTAGTCGCCGGCCGAACTGAACTGATTCAGTAAGCAGCTGTCGAGCTCGGTCCCGTCGCCTTCGAGGTTACCGCTGTTGCCGAGCAGGTCGTAGTCGAAAGGCGCCTCGAACGGCGCCGCTGGCCACTCCCACGAGAACAGTCGGACGTGATAGCTCAGGCCACCCCGATCGGGGACGGCGACCCGCGCGGCGACCACCACCGGCGAACCGGGCCCACTCCCCATGCGCAGGATGTTGGTCTCGGTCGTCTCAGGCAGAGCAACCGGCAGCGAGGAATCGCCGCCTCCGGTGAATGTGCCGTCCGGGAACATGAACCACCTGTCTATCTCCAGGCGCGAGCCGGGATCGACAGCCGCTGCCGTGACTGCCTCCGTCGGGCTCTGGAGCACGACGCTCGGATGGGCCGCGTCGGGCAGCACCTTTCCGCCATGGACGAAAGACACCAAACCGCCCGCCGTGACCGTCCAGTTGTCCAGGCGCAGCCAGCCTAGGGCTTCTGACGCGGTGGTTACGCGGTAACCGCCACCGCGCCCGCCCAGCGGCGCGCTCGAGATCGAGAACTCGGTCACTACCACGCCAGCAGGGCCGCTGCCCCCGAGCTGCGTGAACGCTCCGCTGAGGTCGATCGACCATGTCGTGAGGCGAAGAAGGCCATCGAGTCCATGGGTCGCAAGGACGACGGCGTGGTCGTTGAGGGCGAGCAGGCGGACGGCGTCGCCGCCGCCTGCACCCGTCATCTCGAGTAGGTTGATCTTCGGTTCGTTAAAGATCGTCTTCGTTACGTTCCAGCTGCGCAGCTTGATCGCGCCGCCCTCCACCGTCGCCGTGACGAAGAACGCCGGGCCAAGGGACGCGGCGGCGACATCCTTCACATGGCCCTTCGTGAATCCGCGGCCGCCTTTCGCCGGCAATTGGACGACGTAGTCCGCGACCGAGCTCACCGTCCCGCCATCGACGTCGACGTCCCAGAAGATGACCCGAAGCGTGTCGGCGGTGGTGCGGACCGCGCTCACCGCCGTGCCCGCCCACGAGCAGGCAACCGCGTGGTCGGTGATGGCGCCGACCTGGCTGTCGCTGTCGCCGCGCCGATCCGGCGTGAACAGCCGGGCGAAGCCATAGCGGAATAGCTCTGCGATGTCGCCAAACGCGTACAGCTTGGTCACTTTGCCGTTGGCGTCGTAGTCGACCTGCGACTGCTGGACGACCGCGATCAGAGTTCGTCCGGCGCGGGTCGCCTGCGCGATCTGCGAGTTCTTGGACATGCCGCTCAGCCCGTTCTTGTCACCATCGACGCTGGGGTAGTAGCCGAACCCCTTGGTCAGCGGATAGGTTGTGAGGTTCGATTGGATCGTGTAGGTTCGTGCCCCTGCCGCCGTCAGGAACAGCTTGTGCTCGGAGGCCGCATGGCGCCAAATCGCAGCCAGGTCGCGCGGCGTCGTGCCTCCGTCGCAGACCTGGCCCTGCGGACAGGTGACCAGGCAGTTCGCCGAATCGCAGTTTGGATTGCACCCGATCGAGAAGTCGCAGGTGTCGCCGCCGTGAACGGTCATGAAGACGGTGTTCTGAAGTCCGAGCTCCTGGACGTGCTGGTTCATCAATCCGAGAAAGACGTCCATTCGCTGCTCCGACTGGGTGATGCTCTGCGACGGCTGCTCGGTTCCAAACACCACTGCGCCGCCCACGTACTCGGCCACCGCGTCGGTCGCCTCGCCGGCCGAGCGCATAAAGATCGCGTAGATCAGGTCTCGAAGCGAGAAACGCTCGCCGACCTGGACATCCGAGACGCCATCATTGTCCGCGTCGCTCAGGCACGAGCACGCCTGCATCTGAGCCCGCTGGCTGATCGCGATCTGGTCGTCCAGCGACACGTACCCCTGGTTGACCGCCCACAGGGCGACATGCGCCGTCATGATCTTCGCCACGCTGCCCTGGAGCGCTTTCGAATCTGCCTGCTTCTCGTACACGGCAGATGCCACCAGTGCAGCCATCACGCACCCCAGCGTCCGGTTCGTAAGCGCGATTGTGTACCTCCGACGGTGGGTGTTCAAGAGGCAAGCTCTGACCAGAATGTGCCCGTTCTTCATGATCACGCTATGGGGCACACATATTCGTCGGTGGGTTGGCTACCCGGAGTGGCGGTAGGTAGCCGCTAGCATCGCCTCCGGATGTTGTTCGCGTTTGTGTACTCTCTCCTGCGCCTTCTCCTCGACGTCGCCGACGTGCGCGTGCGGGTTCGCGATCCTGAGGCGGAGTTGCTGCTTCTTCGCCACCAGCTGCGAGTCGTTCGCCGTCAAGTGAAGCGGCCGCGGCTCGACGTGGCCGACCGGACGATCATGGCCGCGCTGAGTCACCGGGTAAGCCGGGCAGCTTGGGTCGGGATGCTGGTCCAGCCCGGGACGGTCCTCGGCTGGCATCGCGAGTTAGTGCGCAGAAAGTGGGCGGCCTTCGGTCGTCGCCGAGGTCCGAGCCGACCAGGTCTCCATCCAGAGCTTCAGACGCTAATTCTAGAGATGGCCAAGGACAACCCCAAATGGGGCTGCGTCCACATCCTTGGCGAGTTGCTCAAGCTCGGTCAGGTGGTTTTCGCAACTGCGATCCGCAAGTTGCTGCGCCGGAACCGGATCGGTCCGGCACCGTGGCGCTCGCGACTGAGCTGGAAGGCGTTCTTGCGAGCCCAGGCTTCGGCCATCGTCCTCACCGACTTCCTGAGCGTGGATACCGTGCTGTTGAAGCGTCTCTACGTCCTCCTACATATGGAGCTGGCTACCAGGAGGGTGATCTGGTTTGCGGTCACCGATCGGCCGGACGCGACCTGGGTGAGTCAGTAGGCGAGGAACGTCTGCTGGGAACTCAGCGAGGTCGGA
The DNA here is from genome assembly GCA_005879985.1 of Chloroflexota bacterium. Lineage (GTDB taxonomy): Bacteria > Chloroflexota > Dormibacteria > Dormibacterales > Dormibacteraceae > CF-118. The sequence goes on from VBIA01000063.1 coordinate 6,559, forward strand.
GTCGACGCTCGGTTCCTGGTCCACGATCACGACGCCAAGTACGGTGGCGGCTCGGATCTTGTCTTCCGGGCGGAAGGCATCGAGGTGATCAGGACGCCGATTGCGGCGCCCAAGGCCAACGCCCACATCGAGCGGCAGATTGGTTCGACCCGACGCGAGTGTCTGGACTGGATCCCGCGGCCGACCAGATCTGAGGCTCCTCGATTGAGGTCGCGCGAGTTTGTGTGCCCCTCAGCCAGTGATCTTTGCGGGCTCGCGCAAGTTCGCCGAGGAGTGGGCCTATCGCTTCCTGGGCGCTGCTGTGGCGGATCACACCGAGTCTTCCTAAGTATTGTCTGCTGACGAGCTCTGTACGAGGCGCGATGTGATTTTTGAACCGGACAGGCTCATGCGCGATGTGCTGTGACCTCTCTTGGTATGAACAGGTCTGCAGGAAGAGAGAAGTACTCAGCAAGCCTCGCGACGTGAGCCACTGTGGGATTCCGTCTGCCGGACAGCACTTCTGAGGCCACGGAGTCGGTCGCGAACACGTCAGCGCGGACTAGATCACGCTGGCTCAGACCTCGATCCTCCAGGAGCACCTTGATCAGGTCTACTCCACTGATGGAAGGCATCTGGACATGCTCCTCCTCCCAGTCCTCGACGAGCTTGGACAGCAGATCGAGGTAGGCGCGTTCAGAGTCATCCAGCCGGCTCTTGCGGGCGAGAAGCGATTCGATCTCGTGCTCGGTCGCCGCCAGCTGAGCTTTGGTCCGAATGACTCGTGGAGGAAATCTCTCGAGTAGTCGCACGTACTGATCCTTACTCACTTCCATCTGCCTTTGTCGTATTCCGCATGCGTCATCACCGCTTTCACGTAGACAACTTGACCCGAATACCAGATGTCCACCACGAGCCGGAAGTCGTTCCCTCCGATGTTGAACACCGTCCAGTCCCCGACAAGGTCGGCGTGAGCAAAATCCCTCCTGACCTCAACGAGTGACCTCCATGTCCGCACCCTTGCGATTTGATACCAGGCGAGCAGTGGTGTTTCGGCTTGAGGATGCCTCACCCAGAACTCTTTGAGTCGCCTCTTGCTTATTACTCGCAGTGAACCTCCTTTGCACTTGGGCGCCATGGCAAAGTTTCGCAAATTGCGAAGGTCAATGTCAAGTGCCTTGGAATGGGATTGTGCGGAACCGCCTGCTGGCCGTTCCAACTGCAGTCAGAACACGAGCCGGTGGCCGCGGGACCGTCCTAATCGAGTTCACGCGGGACGGATCGTGGCCGCGATCAGATCCTTAACAGCCGCCTGCTCTACCGTTGAGCTACTCCGGAACGGGTCCCTGGAATTCTAGGTGGTGAACTCGTTTGGCCGCGTCAACTGGCGTCAACAACTGGCGTCAGAAACTGGCGCCAACTTCGGCTCTTGGACCGATTCCTCCGTAACGGCGGCCTCGCTGCACAGCGCGCCGGCCGGGCAGAACGCATTCTCCATAATCTCGTTTGCTATGACTCGCCGCCTCACAAAGGCATGGCGAATGAAACGTCGTGGATTCGCGCTCGCCTTGATCGTTCTCTCTGCCGCTTGCGGCTCAACCTCGCTATCGGCCAGTCAGACAGCGCCGGCCTTGGGCCACTCACCGCAACGGGTGACAACACCTCTGCCAATTGTCGGGCCTCTGCGGCCGATTCCAAATCCTCCCTTCCCGCGCTCGTTGTCAGCCACCGCGTACGACCCGCTATCCGGGCAAACCGTTATGTTCGGCGGTCTCTCAAACGATGGAACGTTGCCCGACACGTGGAGTTGGGACGGCATGTCATGGACAGAGCACCATTCGGCTATCGCTCCACACTCTCGATTCGACGGTCTGCTTGCGTTCGACCCAGCGGTCGGGGGCCTTGTGCTCATCGGGGGTGATCCCAACGCACCGACGAGCCCCGCGATTGACGCTGATATCCGGTCGACCTGGGTGTGGCAGGGATCGATATGGCGTCGTCTGAATACTGCCCACACGCCCATACCCGCGAATTACTACTTCGGCTGGCATGCCCTCATGGCATACGACGCCGCCTCACGGGAACTCATATTGGTCGGCGTGTCCGGTGGACCGCACATCGCGACTTGCTCAGCCGAGACCTGGACCTTCGACGGGACAGACTGGCGCATGCGCAAGCTTTCCGAGGCGCTGCCAGCGACGGTCCGCGTCTTGATTACAGACGCCGGCACCGGGTCGGTTTTAGCCGTTGTCAATCCGCGGCGGGCAATTGCCCAGATCGGATTTGTCACCCCAACTTGCCAACCTGGAAGCTTTGATGCTCGAGCACTCGCTGCAACCACAACGTTCATGTGGACGGGCAATACATGGAAGCAGGTCAGCTCCGGAGGCCCAGCCGCCTCAGTTGCAGGCGACGTCGGCGGCTCGACCCTTGGCTCCCATGCCGTCCTCGTCAGTGAGGATGCCAGGATTTGGCTCTGGACTGGGACCGCGTGGCAGCTGAAGGCTTCGTCGACCACGCCAGAGGGTCGCAGCTACGCGGCGCTGGCACAGGACCGGAACGGCCGGCTGTTGATGTTTGGGGGAGACATCCAGGTGGCGCCTTGGTATCTGGGGGACACCTGGTTATGGGACGGCCAACGGTGGAGCTTAGTGCCCGTGTCAGGCCCACCCGCAAGTGCGGCGCGATAGGCCACTGCGGCGGGCCGGCATCTAGCGGTCATCATTTTCGCTGCGGATCAGATCGCTCATGCGGTTAGCTGCGTCTCGGGCCATCTCCGGCAACACATGGGCGTAGGTGTTCATCGTCAAAGAAATCCGTGAGTGACCAAGGATTTCCATCACGACCCTAGGCGACACACACCTTGAGCCAACAGGAGCGTTGCGCAGCTGTAACGGAGGTCGTGAAACCATGTGTTGATGCGGCCACCGATCTCAAAGGCGTCTGACCGCCCAGTGCCGCCCTTTACGGAGTTGTGTCGCGGCGAAAACCGCATGAACCTGGAACCCGTCTGCCTGCAGAGCCCGGGCTGCCAGACAGCCCTGCGTTACGCGTCATGCGCAAGTTCACAGCGAGGTGTACAGTCGGACGACGGCGCCTGAGCGCGAGCGCTGGCGCAGCGCCTCGAACGCATTGAGATGCACGTCACGTAGCCAGCGGCGCGACGTGCGATCTGAAGATTTGGGGAGCGGGCGATGAAGAAGCTCATACGACAGGCCGGTAGGTTTGCACTGCTGACCGTAGGACTCGTGGGCATGCTGATGGCAGTCGACGTCGTGCCCGGGGCGGCCACGCCGCCGTCGGGCCTGACAAATGTCCCCTTGGCGCGGGGCACCGACCTGTCAGAGGGGACAATCCCGTTTCAACAGGGGACGGACGTAGTCGTGGCCCAAATCACGGTCGTCCCTGGCGGCTCCTCAGGCTGGCACTCCCATCCAGGGGGTGCGATAGTGGTGATGCAGCAGGGCGAACTCACCGTTTACCGATCGGTCGGCAGCCAGTGCGAGACCGCCAGCTACGCCGCAGGGCAGGCGTTCATCGAGCGACCTGGCGAAGTGGATGACGTAGTCAACACCGGCACAATCCCGTATGTACTCATCGTCACATTCCCTCGTGTGCCTCATGGCGCTTCCGCAAGGATCGACCAGCCCGACCCGGGTACTTGCCGGGGCCTCTAACGGCCTGACCTGAAGCGCGGCGTCCCTCGGACATGGGACGCCGCGCTACCAGTGTTGCAGTCCGGCTGTTGCGTGTAGCCCCCGGCCCACTCTTGACCGACGATCAGGCGACGACAGTTGTAACCGCAGCTACAGTTCCGTGCGACCTCAAGGGCTCCCGGTCCGCAGTTAACAAACTGGGAATCGAACTCAAATCCGCCCGATTCGGAGCAGCGCCTCGACAGCCATGAATGCACGGAGCCGCCTGCCAGCCGTTTCAACTGCAGTCAGAAATGGGACTCGTGGCCGCGGGCCCGGCGCGATCGAGTTTCACGCGGCTCCGAAATTGAACGTGCTCAGATCCTTAACAGCCGCCTGCTCTACCGTTGAGCTACTCCGGAACGGGTCCCCCGAATTCTAGGTGCTGAGTTCATTTGGCCGCCCAGCGCCGCCCGGCGCCGGGGCGTACGTGCCCGCCAATGACGTGTGGGATGCCGTCGTGCCAGCGTGGATGGTTGGCCGTCGGGCCGAAATCGTGGAAAGGCTGCGAAAGCACAGCCACCAGACCATCAATGAGAGTGAGCGAGGTTACAACCGCGATGAGCCTTGGCGGCTGCGCTCACCGGCGACCGAGGCGGCCAGGGCAGCGGCTGCACGCGAGGTACTAAAGCGCAGCGACGTGCGGCTGCTCTTGGTCAAAGTGGCCGCTTTGTGCATTGGCGCGATTGTGCTGTGCATCGCACTCTGGCTTGTCGCTCCGGCAGCTGTTGTTGGTGGCATCGCTGGAGCCACCGCAGCGGCGGTCCTCTCGTATCGTCGCCAGCGGCTCGGGCGCGTCGTGCCTGCAAGACGAGCTAGCCCTGACGTTGGGTCGGAGGCGCCGGTCCTCCAAGGGCTTAGATAGTCACGACAAGCTTGCCGCCTCCGCTCTGACCGATGGCCGTGAAGGCATCCCCTGCGTGGTCGAGCGTGAAAGTTCGAATCTGCGGCGATTGCAGCTTGCCCTCCGTCCTGAGCTGCGCGAGCTCGCGCAGGCGCGACGTGTTGACCTGGGTGCCGATGTTCACTGCTTTGATTTCTCGCTTGCCGAGCTCCTCGGCCGAGGCGGCGCCGCGCATCGATGTCACCGTTCCGCCTTTCCGTACCGCTTGGCTGAGCTGCGCCAGCCCCGCAGCATCGCTGATGGTGTCGATGATCGCAGCCACACCGCCGGCGTGACGCGACTTCAGTTCCCCTAATACGTCGCCAGCGCTGCGATCAATGACCTCCGTCGCCCCCAACTTTCTGACGTACTCCTCGTGACCTTTGCTGGTCACGGCGACGACGTGAGCACCGCGAAGCGCGGCCAGCTGCACCGCGTAGCCGCCGATCCCACCCGAGGCGCCTACCACCACGACCACGTCCTTTGGTTTCGCGCCGGTGGCCTCCACGGACATCAGTGCCGACACGCCGGCAAGCGGCATGGCGGCGGCCTCGGTGTCCTGGATGGCGGCGGGGCGCTTGGAAATAGTTGTTGACGACGCGACAGTCAGCTCGGCGAGGGTGCCCTGACCGATCATCCTGCCGGTGACGCCGAAGACCTGGTCGCCGACCCTGAAATCCTCGACTCCGGGTCCGACCATGTCGACGGTGCCCGAGAGGTCGGCGCAGGGAATAAGAGGCAACTGAGTCGGCATCCGGTCCTTCATAAAGCCCTGCACGACAAAGTTGTCGAACGGGTTGAGGGAGGCTGCCCGCACCCGCACCCGCACCTCTCCCGCCTGCGGTGTTGGATCGGGCAGTTCGTGGATGGAACCTGGGCCGCCATAGGTGTCGTAAGCGAACGCTCGCATGGGCTCACCCCCCAAGAAGTTGCCTTTTGAGCTTCAACCGCCTTCAACGTGCAACTTATTCGGCTCGATAGTTACGCGGAGGTAGATGGTTCGAGTCCACCGCGGCCCACCTTGTTTTCCCTAATCGCGAAGCGAAGTCGCCGAACCCTTGGCAAACTTGGGTGATGGACTTCTTCCGGGTTCCTCCGAGACCTGAGCGCCCTCTGAATGTACCCAAGATGCCGGACTGGATCCACAAGCCTTCCAATGAGATAGGTGTACTCGTGCCCCACGCCGCCGTTATCGCTAGATCCAACCAGGCTCTGGTTGCGTTGGCCGGCTTCCACATCTACTCGAAGGGCGTAGAGATCCTCTTGATGCTCCGGACGCTCAGCGAGTTCCTCCTCGACGACCCCGTCGGCTTTCGAGAGCAGATGCGTCGAAGGATTGATCCGACAAATGCCTCACTCCCGGACACTGTCTTCCGGTTCGGCATTGAGTTCTCGGACGGCCGCAAGGCTACGAGCCTGGATTGGAACTGGTGGGATCCAGACTGGCAGACTAAGCCGCCGCCCTCGATCCACCTCGGGATGACTGGAGGTGGCGGTGGAGCTGCGTTTAGCTGGCAGGTGTGGCTGTGGCCTTTGCCCCCAACGGGAGTACTCACGCTCGTCTGTGAATATCCTCAGGCAGGGATCGCGCTGACGAGGTACGAGGTCGAAGCGGCTCCAATCCTGGAGGCTGCGAGTCAGTCGATCAAGCTTTGGGAGGACACTACCTGACCGAGGGCCGCTTATGTTCTGGTGCGCAAACCGACTGATCGATGGCGCACCTTACGCGCAATTCGGCGGCAGCCCAATCGGGTGCGCTTCCTCGGTGAACTTCGCGACTGTCAGGATCATCGGCTCGGAAAATCTCGGGCCGACGATCTGCAGCCCCACCGGCAGCCTCGCGGCGGTGAGCCCCGCGGGCACGCTCGCCGCGGGCAGCGCCGCGAGCGACACCAGGAACGTCGGGCCGATCCAGTCGATGTAGTACTGCATCCGCCTGCCCTCGACCACCTCGGGATAGTTCATCTCCACCGGAAACGGCGCAACCGCAGTGGTCGGCGTGAGGAGCGCGTCGTAGCGCTCGAAGAGGGCGCGCCAGCGGTGCCAGATCTCCGCGCGCTTGCGCTCCGCGCGCGCGATCTCGCTGATGGTGAGCGCGAGCCCCGCACGGATGTTGCCGGCGAGGTTGTCCCCGAGCTCGCCGATGCGTTCGAGCCGGTCGAAATGATTGCCGACCATCGCCTCGCCGCGCAGCGCGAGAAAGGCGTCGCGCCCGTCGGACAGGCTGAATTCGATTTCCTCGAGCGCCGCGCCGTCGGCGTCGCGCAGATCGCGCGCCGCGGTGCGGCAGACGCGCTCGATCTCCTCGTCCACGCCGATTCCGGCGATGTCGGGTGCGTACGCGAGACGCAGGCCCCTCAGGCTCCTCGCCTTCGCGACCGCCTCGCGCGCGCTCCTCCACGGCGCGGGAGCGGAGAGCGGCGACTTTCCCGAGAGCCCGGTCATCGCATCGAGGAGCAGCGCGCAGTCCTCGGCCGAGCGCGCCATCGGCCCGGCCACGCTCTGGTCGTGCCAGGGCATCTCCGCCGGGTGCTTGGGAACGAGTCCCGCCGTGGTGCGCAGGCCGACCACCCCGCAGAAGGCCGCCGGGGTACGCAGGGACCCGGCGAAATCCGAGCCCTCGGCAAGCGGCGCCATGCGCGCGGCGAGCGCCGCCGCCCCGCCCCCGGTCGAGCCCGAGGCCGAAAGCGCCGTGTTCCAGGGATTGCGCGTCGCGCCGAACACCTTGTTCACCGTGTTCGCGCCCGCGCCGAACTCGGGCGTGTTGGTCTTGCCGAGAACGATCGCGCCCGCCGCCTTCAGCCTGCGGACGACCTCCGCGTCCTCCGTGGGCACGTGATCGCGGAACAGCGTCGAGCCGAAGGTCGTGCGTATGTCCGCCGTGAGAGTGAGGTCCTTGATCGCGACTGGAACGCCGTGCAGGGGCTTGAGCTTCGCGCTCTTCTTCACCGCGCGCTCCGCCTCGCGCGCCCAGACGAGCGCCTTCTCGGCCGCGACGGTGCAGAACGCATTGACCGCGGGATTGATCTTCTGGATCGCCGCGAGATGCGCCTCGACCACCTCGACCGGGCTCGCCTCTTTCGTGCGCACGAGCCGCGCGAGCTCGACCGCGGAGAGATGAGTCAGCTTGTGCGCCATTTGCAGGAGCCCGCTTCCGCCGGAATGATATCTCCCCTACTCCACCAGCGCTCCAGAGCGGCGGATGATGTCCCCGAGGACATCGGAGGTCCGCCTGATCGGCGCAACGGCGCAAACCAACTACGGTCCATCCACCCACGGCATACTGATACGTGACTCTCGCTGTTGGCCACATACCCATACACGGTTGCAGCGAAATCCAACTTCATCCAAGTAGTGAAGGTGCCGGGCTATGAAGGTTGCTCAGATTGGTCTTGGGGCAATTGGGTCCATCTTCGCTAGACATCTCCTCAGGGCTCAAGTCGACCTCGTGGTCTTCGATAAGTCACCCGACCGTGGCAACGCCGCGGGGAGGGATGGCGCCAGGGTCGCGCCAACAATCGCCGACGCGGTCGGTGACGTCGATTACCTTCTGGTGTCTCTTCCCGATCCTGACGCCAACCGCGCCGTCATGCATGGTCTCGAAGGCGCCATTGCCTGTGTGAAGACGGGCGCCGCTATTCTCGATCTCAGCACAATCGATCCGGATACCGCCGTTGCCAATGAGGCGGCCGCTAAGGTCCGCCGGGTCCATTACCTGGAAGCGCCTGTCTCAGGCGGCGAGCCGATGAGCGCCGGCACCGACGGTGCGCTCAATGCCAATGTCACATTTATGGCGGGCGGTGAGGCTGCTGCATTTGAGGCGGCTATGCCGCTTATGACCATCCTAGGCAAGCACTATCTACATCTCGGTCCGGTTGGCACTGGCGCAACTGTCAAGCTGATTAGCAACTACA
>VBIA01000064.1 GCA_005879985.1 Chloroflexota bacterium
TGGCGCTGGCATGTGACCTCCGCTTTGCTGCCGAAGGCGGCTACCAGATTGGTTTGCCCGAGGTGAACCTCGGCCTCTTCCCAGGCTCCGGCGGCACGCAGCGCCTGCCGCGGCGGATTGGGCTGGCGAAAGCGATCGACTTCATCGCCACAGCCACCACGCTGAAGCCGGCCGAGGCGAAGGAGGCGGGCCTTGTCGACCGGCTGTTCCCCGACGCGGCCGCATGCCGCACGGGCGCCATCGAGTACGCCGCCAAGCTCGGAGACGGCCCCAGCGTGGCGATCGGCCACGCCAAGCTCGCCGCAACGCTCGGCTACGGCGGCCCGATCGACCTGGGGCTGGCTCTCGAGCGTGAGGCGATCGGTCGCGTCTTCGTCAGCGGTGACGCGGACGAGGGGATCAGGGCCTTCACGGAGAAGCGCAAAGCGTCGTTCAAGGGGAATTAGACGCCCCCACGTGACCTGCCCACACGGTGGGGAGAGACTTAGAATGTGCTCCGCATCAAAAACAAGGAGGCGAGACCACATGGCTGAAGTTGTTGTGACCGTGACTGACCGGCCGTCGGCCGCCTCCGGAGGCGCCTTCTAGAGCTCCTCGCCTGGCGGACCGACCTGTCCGCCTGTCATTCCGAGGAGTTCTGCGTTGTCCACGCATTTCAATTCCCGGCTCGCATCGCTGGGCTGGGACACATGGTTCGAACAACGCTTCGAGTCATTCGCCGCCGAGGGCCTGCGGCCCGCGCGCATTGCGGCCGACTACGGGGCCGAATACCTGGTTCACAGCGCGTCCGAGACCACCCGCGGTGTCCTCGGCCGGCGCCTGCGCGCCGAGAGCACAGTCCTGCCGTCGGTCGGTGACTGGGTGGGCGTGCTTCCGCGCGCCTGGGAAACGCCTGCGGTCATCCACGGCGTCGTCGAGCGCCGCACGTCCTTCTCGCGCAAGGTAGTGCACCGGGAGACGCGCGAGCAGGTGCTCGCCGCGAACGTCGACGTGGCATTCTTGGTCGCGTCCGCGCAGGACGTGAACGTAAGGCGCATCGAGCGCTACCTCGCCATGGCCTGGCAGAGCGGTGCCATGCCCGCCGTGGTGCTGACCAAGTCGGACCTCACCGAGTCGGTCGACGAGATTCGTCTCGAGATCGAGGCCGTGGCCGCGGGTACGCCAGTCGTCGCCACAAGCGCGATCACAGGCGAGGGCGTCGATGAGATGAACGAGCAGCTGGCGGGGTCGCGCACCGGCGTCCTGCTGGGGCCGTCAGGCGCGGGCAAGTCCACGCTTATCAACCGCATGGCCGGGGCAGACCTGATGCAGACGCGCGAGGTCTTCCGCACCGGCGAAGGCCGGCACATGACCTCGCACCGAGAGCTCATCGAGCTGCCGGGCGGCGGCATGATCATCGACACACCCGGGCTCCGCGAGGCTCAGCTCTGGGCCGGCGACGGTGCGCTCGACAGCCTGTTCGAGGACATCGAGGCGCTGGAGCTGCAGTGCCGCTTCCCGGATTGCGAGCACCAAACCGAACCTGGCTGCGCCATCAAAGCCGCGCTCGCCGGCGGAACCCTCAATCCCGGACGGCTTGACAGCTATCGCAAGCTGCAGCGCGAGCTGCGATCCGTTGCTGCGCGAAGCGACGCTCGCCTACGTGCAGACGAGCGTCGCAAATGGAGGCAGATAACGATCAACAATCGCGCGCGGGAGCGCTACTTGCGGCGGTGAATGCCGTCCCAGAACGGGATCTTGCCATTCGAGATCCGGTCGAGGATCCGATCGGCCTGGGCCTGCGTGAGCTGCTTGTGGTCGACGAGCTGCTCCAGGCGCGGCTTCAGGTTGGCGACGAGCTTCTTCGCGAACTCGTCCTTGGTCATGTGCCTGTCGTTGGCCAGGTCGGAAACCTTCTGACCTTTCTTGAGGTTGGCGATCAGCGTCCCCTCGGGGATGCCGAGCACGTCGGCCTCTGACTCCAGGACGGCCTGGCGGACGAGCTTGCGGTCGGCGTGACGGTCTGCGCTGGACGCCGCTGTGGTCGAGGTGTTCGGGGTCGGGCTGGGCGTCGCTGCCTGGGCGAGCGTGCCGGCCACTCCCACGCTGAGCAGGGCGGCGGCCGCACCGCTGCCCAGGATCTTGACGGCGGCTGCTGCGAACGGGGTCATCGTGCACATCTCCTCTTCAAGTTGCATTTGCCCATCGGGGCGAGGATCACGATGAGGAGCGGCTGTCAGACCGTCGTTCTGGGGGAATCAGGGCTTTGTAAGTGGATCCGCGCCACACGCGGATTCACCTGTTTGGCGCCAAACGGTCCTTTTGCGGCGAGGCGAAGCGCGGTTTTGGCGCCAAACGTGGGTTTCGAGGGGTCGGCGGGCCTCATGCCTGCGACCGCGCGCGAATCTCTTTCAGCTCGGCCTTGGTCGGCGGCGGCGTCTCGCGGACGTCCGCGTCGATCTTGACCTCCCAACTGGTCGCCTCGCGCACCTCCGCCAGGGTGTGGCCGGGATGCACGGAATCGACGTAGGCCTCGCCGCCCCCGGACGGAAAGCGAAAGACGCACAAAGTCGTGATGATGGCCGACGGCCCGCCGCCGAGAAGCCCATGACGCCGGCGCCAGTCAGGAGTGCCGTCGCCATGACCAGGCGAGGTGACGAACGAGACCCGCTCGACCAGGCGGCGTCGCTCGTGCGTCATGAGCGTCACCCACCGCCGGCTCAGGATCGCGATGTCCGCGCCTCCCCCGCTCCCCGGCAGCTTCACCCGCGGGCGCTCCGGCGGCCCGACGTATGACGTGTTGAGGTTGCCGTAGCGATCGACCTCCGCGCCGCCGATGAATCCGAGGTCGACCGCACCCTGAGCCATCAGCGCCATCACGTTCGACATGCGCGTCGCCCACAGCGCGCCGGCGACGTTGGGAGGGTCGCCCATGGTGCCGAGGTAAGAGGTCGCGGCTTGGTCGCGCATGAGCCCGACCTCGAACAGGCCGCGCGCGTTCGGCGCGTGGGTATTGCGGGCGACCGCGTACGCAACGATGGGCAACCGCATGCCGACGAATACCAGCTCGCGGTCGCGGATCTCGCGCGCCGCGACCGCAATCATCATCTCCTGCGCCGTGAAGGCGTCACTCATCGGCGAAGTTCACCGGCTCGGACGGCCGGTTGCCGGTGATGCGGATCGAATCGACGTCGACCATAGTCATGTACGCCTGGCGATCGGGCACGTCGAGAACCCATCGCTTGAGCCACGCCTCGTAGCCCTCACGGGTCCGCGACTCGGCCGCGTATGCGTTGTCGAGCACGTGATCGCGCTTCCAGAAGCCCTGCACCGGCGAGGGGTGCGCGCCGCCGGGCTCGTGCACGACAGCGACGACCTTCGTCTCCGGCAGCACGATGCGATTTGGATCGCTCAGCGTCACCGCCGCGTCCACCAGCTCCTCGCACGCGATGATCACGCGCTCGGCGGCCAGTCCTGCCTCCTCGCTGATGCCGAGCGGGCCCCATGCATGCGCTCGGCCCTGCGCATCGCAGCGCTGGACGTGGAGGATGGTCACATCGGGCCGCACGGCGCTGATGTGCACCAGCCCGTCAACCTCTCTGATGTTCGGATTCGTGCCCAGGATGTCGCTGCCGAGGAGCGTCCGCGCCGGCAGATAAGGCACGTTCCACGCGGCAGCCCAGAGTGCCATCGAGATGGAGAAGTTGGTGTGGTCGTGGATCTCGATCGAGCGCGGCACGCCTTGCTCTGCCGAGCGCCGGTAGCAGTGGCCAAGCCCCTCGGAGACGTTGCCCACCCACGCGGCGGTGATGCGGCGCACGCAGCCGGCGCCGATGAGCTCGTCGAAGAGCGAGTCCGAGATCGGTCCGACGAGCTCGAGGTCCTGGCGGCGCTGCCGGATCAGCTCGTGGCCGGCGGCGAATGGGATCAGCGGCTCGAGCCCGGTGCCGAGGGCTACGCTCGCTCCGTCGGCGACGAACGCATCGATCGCCTGGGCCATCGTCATGACCTTGCTCAACGACCCTCACCCTACCCTGCCCGCGACGGCGCGACCAGGTTGTGACTTACTGATTGCTCCCAGAGGGAGAGGGGAACCAGGGTCAGCGGGCCAGCGTCTCCATGTAGGCGCGGTAGTTGCGCTCGACCTCAGCCATGGAGTCGCCGCCGAATTTCTCTAGAAACGCCGCCGCAAGCGTCAGCGCCACCATGGCCTCGCCGATCACGCCGGCCGCCGGCACGACGCACACATCGCTCCGCTCGTAGTGCGCCTCGACCTTCTCCTTCGTCTTCAGGTCGACCGACTGCATCGGCTTCTTCATCGTCGAGATGGGCTTGATGGCGACGCGGAGGTCGATGGGCTCGCCGTTGGTGACGCCGCCGGTCAGACCGCCCGCGCGATTGGTGAGGTGGCGGAACGCGCCGCCGGCGAAGTCGATCTCGTCGTGGAACTGCGAGCCGGGCCGCGACGCGCCCTCGAAGCCGGCGCCGATCTCCACGCCTTTGATGGCGTTGATCGAAAGCATCGCCTGCGCGAGCAGGCCGTCGAGCTTCCGGTCCCAGTGCACGTAGCTGCCAAGCCCGACCGGCACGCCGCGCGCGATGACGCGGAACGTCCCACCCAGAGTGTCGCCGCGCTCCGCGACCGCGTCGATGTCGGCCACCATGCGAGCCGACATCTCCGGGTGAGGGCAGCGCACCGGCGACGCTTCGATCTCCTCCACCGTCACCGTGTCGGGGTTCACGCCCTCGTAGCCGACGTCGTTGGCGCCGATCGACTGCGTGAAGCTGAAGATCTCCACTCCGAAATGCCCCAGCAGCTTGCGCGCGATGCCGCCCGCGGCCACGCGGGTTGCCGTCTCGCGGGCGGACGACCGCTCGAGCACGTTGCGCACGTCGTCGTGGCCGTACTTCAGCGCGCCCGCCAGGTCGGCGTGGCCCGGCCGCAGGCGGGTGACGGGCTTGGGCGCGAAGCCTTCCTTCGACGCGGTCATCTCGGCCGTCCAGTTGACGTGGTCCTTGTTTTCGAGCACGAGCGTGACCGGGCTGCCGATGGTGAACCCGCCGCGGACACCGCTGACGATCCGAGCGAAATCCGTCTCGATCCTCTGGCGGCCGCCCCGTCCATGGCCCCCCTGACGGCGTGCCAGGTCGCGTCGCAGGTCGTCCTCCGAGATCTCCAGGCCCGCGGGCAGGCCCTCGACGATGACCGTCAACTGCGGCCCGTGCGACTCGCCGGCGGTGAGGAATCGAAGCATTGACGCGATGATAGGGCGGCCGATGGCTGAGTCCTTGAAGGCTGCGCTGGTCGATATCGGTGGCACGCTGTGGCCCAACTCCTGGCCGGTGCGCGCCACCGACGGAGAGGGCCGCCTCGCCAGGCTGCGCGCGGTGCTGCCTGAGCTGCCACTCGAACACGCCACCCGGCTTGCAGGCGACATCATCACGAGGTCGCGCGACCTGAACGGCGGCACGGTCATGGTGCCCGAGCTGATCCGGATCGATGCCGACGAGCTGATCACGTTGTGCCTGAACGATCACCACGTGCCGCTGCGGCCGTCCCTGGCGATGCAGGTGCGACGCGCGATGGCGATTCCCATCGACGGCCAGTTCCAGCCGCTGCCGGGGGCGCTGGAGCTCCTGGCCACGATTCGCGAGCTCGGACTGCGGTGCGTGGTCGCAAGCAACACGTACTGGCGCGACGCCGAAAGCTACTGGGACGACTTCCGCCTGCTCGGCTGGGCGGACAGCATCGACGCGGTCGTCACGTCGGTCGACGCCGGCCACCTGAAGCCGCACCCGGCCGTCTTCGAGCTGGCGGTCAAAGCCGCCGGCGTGCCGGCGGAGCGGTGCGTCGTCATCGGCAACAAAGAGGCCAACGACGTCGCGCCGGCGCTGGCGATGGGTATGCAGGCGATCCTCGTCTATCCCGACGACCCGCCGCCCTCCTCCACGCGTGCGCAGGCGGTCGCCGCCGACCTCTGGGAATGCGCCAGAGCATTGAGGGTTATGCTCGGCCGGTAGTGAAAAACGAGCTGCAGCGCGACGTCGAGCGCGTGTCGCTGACGCTCAATGTCAACGGCGAGCGCTCGCAGGTGTTGGTGCCCGTGCACAAGACGCTGCTCGAGGTTCTGCGCGAGGACATGGGCCTCACCGGCACCAAGCATGGGTGCGAGCTTGGCGAGTGCGGCACTTGCACCGTGCTCATCGACGGGCGGCCGGAGCTGAGCTGCCTGGTGCTGCCGGTGCAGGTCGAGGCGCGCGCGATCACCACTGTCGAAGGACTTGCCGTTGGCTCTGAGCTGCACCCTCTGCAGCAGGCGTTCGCGGAGCTCGGCGCGGCGCAATGCGGCTACTGCACGCCGGGAATCCTGCTAGCGTCGCGCGCGCTGCTCGACGTGAACCCGAAGCCGACGCGCGATGAGATTCGCGAGGCGCTCGCGGGCAACCTCTGCCGCTGCACCGGCTACGTGAAGATCCTGCAAGCGGTGGAGCTCGCGTCAACGAGGATGAGTAGTTGAGCACCCCCTCCCGTCCTCCCCGCGACGGCGGGGAGGCGACTTTCTCCGTTATCGGGAAGCCCTTTACGCGAGTCGACGCCGGAGCCAAGGTCACCGGGCAGGCCGTCTACACCGACGACGTCGTGCTGCCCCGGACGCTGCACTGCAAGATCCTGCGCAGCCCGCACCCGCACGCTCGGATCGTGTCGATCGACACGTCGGCCGCGCGACGCATTTCCGGCGTGAAGGCCGTGATCACGGGCGCCGACCTGCCGGTTAAGTTCGGCATCCTGCCGGTCACCCAGGACGAGCGCGCGCTCGAGCACGAGAAGGTGCGCTACGTGGGCGACCCGATCGCCGCGGTGGCCGCGACAGACGAGGAAACCGCCGCCGCCGCGTGCGATGCGATCGCCATCGAGTACGAGGTCTTCGAGCCGGTGATGTCCATCGAGGACGCGCTGCGCGCACCGAAGGACGAGCGCATCCAGGACTACGGCGGGCCCAACAACATCCACAAGCTAGTGGCCCTCGAGTTCGGAGACATGGACGGCGGTTTCGCGAAAGCCGACCACATCAGAGAGGACGTCTTCTTCTTCCAGGGCAACACGCACCTGCCGATGGAGCAGCACAGCGCCATCGCCACCTACATCGACGGCAAGGTGACGCTCTGGTCGTCGACGCAGGTCGTGCACTACGTGCACCGCGCGCTGGCAAAGGTGCTCGAGCTGCCGATGAACCGCATACGTGTCGTCGGGGCCGCGCATGGAGGCGGATTCGGAGGCAAGACCGACCCCTTCGCGCACGAGATCGTGGTCAGCAAGCTCGCGATGATCACGGGCCGGCCCGTCAAATGCACGCTCACGCGCGAGGACGGCGGTGCGTACGGCTCGTACGGCGTCGCGTCCACGTTCTACACCGGGGTCCTGCAGCCGATCACCTACGACATCCCCGCCTATCGATTCGAAGGCTGCCGGGTCTTCACCAACAAGCCGCCGTGCGGTCCCAAGCGCGGGCACGGAACGCCGCAGCCGCGTTTCGCGCTGGAGCTGCACCTCGAAAAGATCGCGCACGACCTCGGCCTCGACCCGGCCGAGATGAAGCGCAAGAACTTTGTGAAGCCGATGACGCGCACCGTGAACTGGCTGCGCGTCACTTCGTGCGGGCTTGAGGAGTGCGCGCAGAAAGTCCTGCAGGCGTCGGGCTATCGCGATCGCAAGCGAGTCCCCGGCCGCGGCATGGGGTTTGCGATCTCGAGCTACCTGTCCGGGGCGGGCACGGCCATCTACTGGAACGACATGCCGCATTCGGAGGTGCAGATCAAGGTCGACCGCGGCGGGGTGACTGCTTACTGCGGCGCGATGGACATCGGGCAGGGTTCCGACTCGGTGCTGGCGGCGATCGTGGCCGAGGAGCTCGGACTGCAGCCCAAAGACGTCCGACTTGTCACCGCCGACTCCGACACGACGCCGATAGACCTCGGGTCCTACTCGTCGCGCGTCACGTTCATGGCGGGCAACGCGGCGCTGGAGGCGGCGCGAAAGATGCGCGCCATGCTCGTTGAGGCCGTTGAAGCCGACGGGCGCAAGTACGAGGACGTGAAGTTCGAGGAGGCCTCTGTCCTCGCCGAAGCGAAGTTCGGCACGCTCGTCAGCGCGGGCAGCTACACGCCGCCGAATATCGCCGGCCCATACAAGGGCTCAGGCGTCGGACCGAGCCCTGCCTACAGCTACTCAGCCTGCGTGGTGGACCTCGACGCCGACGCGCGCACCGGGCTCGTGCACATCAACAAGGTCTGGATCGCGCATGACGTGGGACGTGCCATCAACCCGCTGCTCGTCGAGGGGCAGGTCGAGGGCAGCGTGTACATGGGCCTGGGCGAGGCGCTGATGGAGGAGCAGGAGTTCCGCAAGGGCCTGCACAAGTGGCCGTCGATGCTCGAGTACAAGTCCCCCACCTTCCTCGACGTGCCGGAGATGGAGACGTTCATCGTCGAGACCGACGATCCCGAAGGGCCATACGGGGCGAAGGAAGCCGGACAGGGCCCGCTGCTGCCGGTCATCCCGGCGGTCAACGCTGCGGTGTACGACGCGCTCGGCGTATGGATAGACGAGACGCCGGTGACGCCGGAGAAGATCGTCGAGGCGCTCCGCCGCAAAGAGAAAGGTGAGCCGGCTCGCGTCGGCCCGAGGCGCTTCCCTGACATCCCATATCCGGCGTGCATCAAGGTCGAGCCGCCGCCCAAGGATCTGAGTGCTCCGCCTGCCGCGATTTAGGTACCTGCGGCCGAAGACGGCGCGCGAGGCGGCGCACATGGCGCGCGACCTGGGACCGAAGGCGATGTTCGTCGCGGGCGGCACCGACCTGTATCCGAAGCTCAAGCGGAGGCAGTTCGAGATCGAGGCGCTCATCGGCCTCGACTTTCTCGACCGGCGCGTCGACGGCGGGACGATCGGCGCCGGCGCGACGCTCGCCGACGTTGCATCACATGCCGGCGTGCCTCGCGGTTACGGGCAGGCCGCGGGACACGTGTCGTCGCCGCCACTGCGCAACGCAGGCACCGCGGGCGGCAACCTGTGCGTCGACACGCGGTGCAACTACTACGACATGACGTATGAGTGGCGGAAGGCGATCGGCTTCTGCTTGAAGAAGGACGGGGACATCTGCCTCGTCGCGCCGAGCAGCCCGCGCTGCTGGGCTGTGTCCTCGTCAGACACCGCGCCGATGGCGATCGCGCTCGGCGCCACCGTCGTGCTGGCGAGCGATGACGGCGAGCGCGAGGCGCCGGTTGCCGCGCTGTATCGCGACGACGGCATCGACTACCTCGCCAAGCAGCCGCACGAGGTCGTCACGGAGATTCGCCTGCCGGTGGCCGCGCGCACGAGCAGCGCTTACGTGAAGCTGAGGCGGCGCGGCTCGATCGACTTTCCGATCGCGGGGGCAGCAGTGGCGCTCGAGCTCGACGGCGACGTCGTGGACTCCTGCCGCATCGTCCTGAGCGCGGTCGCATCGCATCCTCTGGAGGCCGCGGCCGCTGGCGAGTTCCTCGCCGGCAAGCGACTCGACCGGGATGTGATCCAGGCGGCGGCCGATCTCGCCGCGAAGCCGGCCAAGCCCCTCGACAACGCAGATCTCACCCATTTCTGGCGCAAACGGATGGTGCGGGTGGTGGTCGAGCAGGCGATTCAGGAGGCGATCGGAGCCGGGGGCTCGACGGTTAAGCTTGCAGGCCAATGAGAGGAAGGTTCACACGGCGACAGTCGGGACAAGGCATGGTCGAATACGCGCTCATCCTCGCGCTGGTGGCTTTGATCGTGATCGTGGCGCTCATCGCCACCGGCGGTCAGGTCATCAACCTGTACTCAGACATCGTGACGACGATGTGCAACAACCACGTCGGCTGCTGACGCAAGGGGCCCCGACCAGAACACCGGGACCGATCGTTAACCATTCTGTATTCATGATTCATTTTTTCCGCTGGACCCAGGAGGGCCAGGGGATGGTGGAGTACGCCCTCATCCTGGCCCTGGTGGCGCTGATCGTGATCGTGGCGTTGATCGCCACCGGCGGCCAGCTGATCAACGTGTACTCGAACATCACCGCCACGATGTGCAACTTCCACGTGGGGTGCTGAGCCAGCACCCGCTCCTGACCTCCCCGCAAAGCGGGGAGGGACTCTGTCAGTCCGGGAGCGCTGCCTTCGTCACCTCTTCGGCGACCCTCCTGATCGCGTCGAAGTCGCGGCGCGCCATGGCATCGGCCGAAAACAAGGCGTTTGTCAGACCAACCACCTTGACCCCAAGCTCCAGGTAGCCCCTCACGTCGGCGGCACTGACGCCGCCAGAGACCCAGAGCGGGACGGCGCCCATGGGCCCGCCCAGCGCCCGGATGTATTCGACTCCCCCGACCGGCCCCACCGGGAACACCTTGACCAGCTTGGCGCCGGCCAGGCGCGCCTGGTAGATCTCCGTCGGCGTCAGGGCGCCGAGCACGCAGAGCATGTCGTGCTCACGACAAGCCACCGCCACCTCGGGCAAGACCACTGGCGTGACCACGAAGGCGGCGCCGGCGTCCCTGGCTTCTGAGACCGCTCCGGGATCCCAGACCGTGCCCACGCCGATCGGGTGGCTGTCGCCGGTGGACGCGCGTAGGCCGCGGATCATGTCGTAGCAGGAAGGGACGGTAGTGGTGATCTCGATCGCCCCGATCCCGCCCTCCATGGCCGCCAGGCAAGCCTGGAACCCTGCCTCGGCGTCCTGTGTGCGGAGCACGCCGCACAGCCGGTTGGGGAAGGCCTGTTCGATGGGCAGCACCGCCGCTGAGCGTACCCCGTTCTGGAGAAACCCTATGCTGGTACATACGTATGACTGAGGCCACCGCCACAGCCCAGTTCACGACCCGCGAGCAGATCATCCAGGCGGCGGCCGACTCGCTGCTCGAGAACGGCTACTCCGGCACCAGCGTCCGCGCGATCGCCTCCCGGGCAGGCGTCGCGATCGGCAACCTGCAGTACTGGTTTCCCACCAAGTCCGAGCTCCTGGTCGAGGCGTGGCGCTACCTGACCGCCCGATCCGTGGAGGAGCTCAGAGAAGCCCTGAACCAGCTCACCGACCCGCTGGAGGTGCTCGAGGTCGGCGTGGAGTCCATCTGGGACTCGCTGCGGCGGCTTGGCGACATCCAGCTGGCCGCGTTCGACCTCCTCGTCCAGGCGCCCCGCACCGAGCGCCTGCGGGCCTACCTGCCCGAGCTCTTCACCCGCTACCGCGAGGTGATCCAGGAGCAGCTGGACCGGCTCGAGGAGGGCGGCATCATCCGCCTGACAGTGCCGCGGGAGGTGCTCGTCCCGCTGGTGCTGAACACTGTGCTTGGCTTCGGGCTCTATTACGTGGTCACACGGGACGACGAGTCGTGCCTGCGGGCACTTTCAGCGTTCAGGACCCTGGCCAGCACCCTCATCGAGCCTGTGTCTTGACCACCGCCGTCCTGGATCGGGAGCTGCAGAGGCTCGAGGGGTTGTGGGCCGACGGGCTGTCAGAGACGTACCGCTCGTACCTGGACGCGGTCGCGATGCACGCACCGGACGTGCAGCCGCGCGTCGCGCTGGCCGCTGCGCTGGTCGAGGTCGGACTTCGCCTGCAAGGCCTCGGCGGCCCAGCTGCGCCGCCGGCCGCCCTGTTGATGGGCGACCTGTGCCTCGCGCGCTCGTCTCGAATCCTGACGGACTCGGCAAACAAACCGGTGCAGATCGCGTTTGCGCGAGCTGTCGAAGAGCTGTCGGGCGCCGCCGCGTCGCGCGTCGAGTCGCGACCTGTCCGCGAGCTGCTCGTACAGGCGCTTGCGGCGCGCTGAAGTGGTCAGCGGCCGCCTGCGTTTCGACAGCTTCCACCCCACTGAGTTCATCGATCTCACCGATCGCTTGCGCGAACACGTACGCCGGGCCGGACTCGTAACCGGACGAATCCACCTGCAGTCGCTGCACACGACCCTCGGACTCGCGATCAACGAGAACGAGCCGCTGTTGCTGCGCGACTTTCAGTCGATGCTCGAGCGCATCGCGCCGGAAGACGCGACCTACATGCACGACGACTTTTCGCGGCGCACCGAGGTCGCGCTGAACGAACCGGTCAACGGCCACGCCCACTGCAGGCAGCTTCTGGTCAGCGGCTTCGCCACGCTGCTCGTGGAAGAGGGCGACCTCGTGCTCGGACGGTGGCAGTCGGTTTTCGCGGTGGAGCTCGATGGTCCACGGCATCGACAGCTCGCGCTGCAGCTGGACGGAGATTTCGCCGACCTGGTGGAGCTCGAGCTCTCGCGTCTGCTGCGGGCCGACCCGGAGCCCATCGCCACCCCCATGCGAAGGCTCGTCGAGGCAGGCGGCAAGCGGATGCGCCCGCGGCTGGTGCAGCTGACGGCGCAGCTGGGGCCCCAGTACGAGCCGCTGCGCACCGCTTTGCTGGCAGCCGCGGTCGAGATCCTGCACAACGCGACCCTGGTGCACGACGACTACGTCGACGAGAGCCCGTTCCGTCGCGGCCGTCCCACCGTCGCCGCCGCTGAGGGCGCGGAGCGCGCGATCGCGGTCGGTGACTACTACTTCGCAAAGGCCACACGCTTGATCGCCGAGACCGGCAACCCCGACGTCACGCAGACCATCGCGGCCGCACTCGAAGCGATATGCGAGTCGCAGATCGATGACGTCGCGCTGCGCGGTGCATTCCCCGGCGACCACGACTCGTACCTGCGGGTGGTGCGGGGCAAGACGGCCGCCCTGTTCTCGGCCGCTTGCGCGTCGGGCGCGCAGCTTTCCAACGCCGGCGCTGAGGTCGTGGAGGCGCTTCGACGCTACGGCGACCTGCTCGGCGTCGCTTTCCAGATGGCTGACGACATGGTCGACTTCAGCCCGAGCTCGGGCAAGCCGGTAGGTCTCGACATCCGCCAGCGCGTGCTGTCGCTGCCGCTGATCTACGCGGCCGAGGACCGCCAGGTGGGCCCGGAGGTGCGGCGTCTCCTGTCCGGCTCGCTCGGCGACGAGGAGGTCGCGCGAGTGGCCGAGCTGGTCACCTCGTCCGACGCGCTGCAGCGCGTGGGTGATGAGGCGCGGGCGCTGGTCGAAGAGGCGGTCAGCGAGCTAGAGCGTGTCGAGCTGAACGGCCTCCGGCCGACGCTGATCAGCCTCGCCCGGAGCGCGGCCGACCGAGCCTCGTAGTCCGGCTTTCCCTCTCCCGCTCCGCGGGAGCAGGGTTAGGTGAGGGCTGTTACGCGATCAGCTCGTATGTCGCGGTGATCGTGACCGTGAAGCTGGTCTGCCCCGGCTGGACCGCGAACCCGCCGCCGGCTCCCCCGCACCCTCCGCAGGGCGCGTAGGCCACCGCCTGCACAACCTCGGATAGGCTGATCAGCCCGCCCACGTGGTGACTGGCGAGCTTCGCCCACTCCTGGGCACGGGACGCGGCGTCGGTCATCGCGTTCGAGCGGGCGGAGTTGATCGCGGCAGCCGGGTTGCCAACGAAGAGATTCACACCGTTGAGCTGAAGGTCGTTGCCGACGGCGTCCACCGCCGCCACGAGCACGCCGCTGACGTTGTTGAGGTGATGGACCGTGACCATGAGCTGGTTGCTCGCCTGGTAGCCGATCAAAACGCTCGGGCAGCAGTTGGTCTGCACGCTGATCGTGATCGTCTGGGTCTGGATGTCCTTGTCCACGACACCTTTCCCGTGGAGAGCCGCGAGCAGGTGGCTCATGTCGAGGTTGGCCGCCGCGACGGCGTCGTGGACGTTGGGACGCGTCGCCGAGACGCCGACCATTACGGTCGCCTGGTCGGGTGTGGCCGTGGCTGTGCCGCTGCCGACCACCGTGATGGTGGTCGCGGTGGTGGAGGCCGCGAGGGCGGCCAGAGGAAGCGTCTGAGTGGGTTCGCGCCCCGACGAAGGTGGGACCGCGGTCCCGTTGAGGCTAAGGCCGTGGGCGGATGCGGCGACGACGACCGCCAGCAGTGCGGCGGCGGCGAATCCGAAGGTCACGAGGTAGCGCGGTCGCATCGACAGCATCTTTGATGCCCTCCCATTTACTACCCCTGTGCATGTAAAACAGCGGCGGCCGATGGAAGTTACGAACGAGCAACCTTGGGCCAACACGCAGCAAAGTTGCCCAACCAGTACCCGATGAGAGTCAGTCGCACTGGATGATGCTGTGCAGCCCCGTCACCGCCCGCCTGAAAGGATTCCCACCGTCCCCGACGCTACTCCGGTGAACATCACCGATGACCATCCGGCCTCGCCGGCCATCTGCCTTAGCTCCGCTGGCGTCCGGTACGTGTCAACGGTGTTGCTGAGGTAGCGGTAGGCGCTCGGCGCACCAGACAACGCGCCTCCGACCGCCGGCAGCACCGTCCGAAGGTACAGCCGGTAAGCCGAGCCGACCAACCCTTTCGGTGGCTTCACGAACTCCAGCACCACTGCGCGTCCGCGCGGCTTGAGAACTCGCGTCATCTCTCGCAAACCTCGCACCGGATCCGCGAGGTTGCGCAGGCCGAAGGCGATGGTCGTGGCATCGAACGACGAGTCCTCAAACGGAAGATTGAGCGCGTCGCCCTCCATGAACTCAATGCCTGGGTGGTGCAGGCGCGCGATGGCGAGCATCTCCGGGCTGAAGTCAAGCCCGACCACGGGCCCGCTCGGACCCGCGACGCGGGCCAGCTCTGCGGTCAACTTGCCCGACCCGCATGCGACGTCCAGCGCCGACCCACCCGCTTTCAGGCCCGTCTCGCGCGCTGCGCGCCGGCGCCACCCACCGTCCGTGCCCAGCGAAAGCACCGTGTTGACCAGGTCGTACCTGTGCGCGATGCGGTCGAACATGGTCCGCACCGCGGCGGGGTCGCGTTCGCTCACCAAAACAACTTCACGCGGTCGAGCTCACGACCAGGGTCGCGAACAGGTGCCGGCGCCACAAGAACAGGCCGATCCAGACCGCCAGACAGAACAGCCCGACACTCAGCTCAGGCACCCAGAAGCGCAGCGGCGGCTCCGGGTAGTTCGACAGCTTCATCAAGGCACCGGTTGTGTGGTTGCTCACGGCCACCATGTTGCCGAGATAGCACTCGACGTAGACCTTGTCCTGACGGGGAAACGCCGAGGGGTCTGCTCCGCCAATCCGCGCTACGTGGATCTCCTGAGAGCCCTCGACAGTTCGCAGCGTGACCTGGTCCGAGCTCGATCCGATCACGTAAACCTGCGTGATCGTCACGCACTGCTCTGTTGGCTTCGCCGAGCACACGCCGATACGTGAGGCGGGGTCTGCCTGGGCCTCGACGTAGAGATAGGTTTCGGATCCGCCTGTGATCAAGGCGACGATGGCGACGAACGCGGCTCCGAACATGGGAACGACGATGAAGTCCGGGTCTCGCCAACGCGACGTCGGGTGTCGCATGCGCATGCGAGGCGGTGGTGATTGGCTCATCCATGCGTCACCCTATTTGCCAGACGGACGCGATGCCCTGGCCAACGCCGATGCACATGGTCGCCAGGCCGTACTTCGCGTCGCGGTGCTGCATCTCACGCACCAGCGTCCCGACCAGCCGCGCTCCGCTGCATCCGAGCGGATGACCCAGCGCGATCGCTCCGCCGTTGACGTTGACGCGCTCCTCGTCTATGCCGAGGAGGCGTTCGCACGCCAGCGACTGCGACGCGAAGGCTTCGTTCAGCTCGATCACCTGCATGTCGCCTGGCTCCAGGCCGGCCTGCTGCAGCGCTTTCAATGAAGAGGGCACCGGCCCTATGCCCATGTAGTCGGGGTGGACACCGGCGGCGGCTGCGGCGACGAAGCGAGCAAGCGGCTTGAGGCCGCGGCGCTGCGCCTCCTCAGCAGACATGAGGACGAGAGCCGCGGCGCCGTCGTTCAAGGGCGACGAGTTGCCCGCGGTGACGGACCCGTTGTCCGCGAACGCGGCCCGCAGTTTCGCGAGCGCCTCCAACGATGTGTCGGCGCGTGGTCCCTCGTCGTCTACCAGTCGCAGGGCCTCTCCTTTCTTCTGCAGCACCTCGACCGGGACTATCTCTTCCGCGAGTCGACCCGACCTCTGCGCCGCCAGCGCGCGCTGATGACTGCGCAGCGCGAACGCGTCCTGGTCCTCTCGCGACACCTCGTACTTCTGGGCCACGCGCTCCGCGGTCTCCCCCATCTGCA
>VBIA01000065.1 GCA_005879985.1 Chloroflexota bacterium
TGGCCTGCTGCTTCGGCGAGCCCACCAGCTGCTCGAAGGCGTGCTCGAACGCGGCCTCGACTCGCTCCTGCCGGTCCGACAGGTCGGGCGACCAGCCCTCGTCCTCCGACAGCCGCATGCTCTCGTTGAGCACTACCTCGAAGTCGAGCCAGTCGTCGCCGAACTCGGGCACGAAGACGCTCTCCACCAGGTCGGCCAGGCGGTGCTCCTCCAGCAGCGCCGGCGTGACCTTGCCGCGGGAGTCAGGCCAGCCCTTCCAGCCCATGACGTTGTGGATCCAGTAGTCGAAGATCGTGACCGCGTACTGGAGCGCTGCGGGCGAGCTCCAGATGTCCGCGGGCCACGTCCGCTTGCCGGTGCGGACCTTGTTGTAGAGGGCGATGACCTGCTCTTCGTCGAGGTATTCGGTTTCCATGGGTGCCCCCTAGTCTAGGAATCCCGCGTGTTCGCCTAGGAATAGCTGCGAATTCGCCCCGGTATATTGGGTTGTTCCATGGGACCCGCCAGGGGCTTCACGCCCGACCAGGTCGCGCGCTACGCCCGCCATCTGATCCTGCCCGAGGTGGGCGGGGCCGGCCAGCGCAAGCTGCTGTCGTCGAGCGTGCTGCTGCTCGGCGCGGGGGGCCTGGGCTCGCCGGCCGCGATGTACCTGACGGCCGCCGGGGTCGGCAAGGTGGGCATCGTCGACTTCGACACCGTCGACGCGTCCAACCTGCAGCGCCAGCTGCTTCATGGAGTCAACGACGTTGGCCGCGCGAAGGTCGACTCGGCGGCGCGCACACTGCGCAACCTCAACCCTGACGTCGAGGTGGTGCCCATCCACGAGCACCTGAACTCCGACACCGCGATGAAGATGTTCGAGCCGTACGACATCATCGTCGACGGCACCGACAACTTCCCCACCCGCTACCTGGCCAACGACGCCGCGCACTTCCTCGGCAAGCCGCTGGTGCACGGGAGCATCTTCCGTTTCGAGGGCCGGCTGGCCTTGTTCGACTCGTCGCACGGGACTGGCTGCTACCGCTGCCTCTTCCCGGAGCCGCCGCCGCCCGGATCGGTGCAGAGCTGCGCCGAGGCAGGCGTGTTCGGCGTGCTGCCCGGGATCGTCGGCAGCATGATGGCCTTCGAGACGATCAAGTACCTGCTGAACATCGGCAAGCCGATGATCGGGCGCTACCTGCTGTTCGAGGGCGAGGACATGTCGTTCCGCGAGCTGAAGCTTCGCCGCAACAAGGCCTGCCCGCTGTGCGGCGAGAACCCGACCGTGCACGAGCTCATCGACTACGAGGCGTGGTGTGGCGTGCCGGCCGTGGAGCCCTCCGAAGCGGCAGCCAGCTAATCTCATGGGCTGGAGATGATCCAGCTCGATCGGTACGACTCAGGCAAGCTGGACCGCGCGCGCGGGATCGTGCGCGACCTCCAGTCGGTGCTGGTGGCTTTCTCCGGTGGCGTGGACTCGACGCTGCTCTTGAAGCTCGCGCTTGACGAGCTGGGTGACCGCGCGGTGGCGGTGCTGGCGAGCTCGCCGGCGTACCCCGAATCCGAGCAGGACGAGGCCTACACGCGCAACAACCCCGATCGCTGCTTCCACTGCAAGGAGGAGCTGTTCGAGACGCTCGAGCCGATCCGCGTCGAGCTGGGGCTGCAGCATCTCGCCTACGGCGCCACCGCGGACGACGCAGGCGATCACCGGCCGGGTCACGGATCGGCGGTGCGCCGCGGCGTGAGGTTCCCGCTGCTCGAGGCCGGCATGGCCAAGGCCGAGATCCGCGCTGCGGCGCGCCAGCTTGGGCTCGCCAACTGGAACAAGCCGTCGTTCGCGTGCCTGTCGTCGCGCATCCCGCATGGCACCGAGGTCACGATTCCTGCGCTGAGACGGATCGAGGCGGCCGAGCACGCGATCAAGCTGCTGGGACTGCGGCAGGTGCGCGTGCGCGATCACGGCGACGTGGCGCGAATCGAGGTAGAGCCGCAAGAGATGTCGCGGCTGCTTGCGAATCGCGAGCGCGTGGTGCAGGCCCTGCAGGACGCGGGGTACAAGTTCGTTTCCCTCGACCTGGAGGGCTACTCGACCGGAAGCCTCAACAGAACCTGGAAGCCGGGCGCAGCCAGGTAGCGTGACCGAACGCGGCGTCGTGCTCGCGCTCGACGAGGGCACGACCGGCGCCACCGCGGTCGTCATCGGGCTCGACGGCAAGGTCAAGGGCAAGAGCTACCGCGAGATCTCGCAGCATTTCCCGCAACCGGGATGGGTGGAGCACGACGCAGACGAGATCTGGAGCGTCGTCCAGGACACGGCCGCGCAGGCGCTGAACGCCGCCGGCGCGCAGCCGCGCGATGTGCGCGCGGTCGGCATCACGAACCAGCGCGAGACGCTCGTCATGTGGGACCGCCGGACGCTGAAGCCGCGTGCCCGCGCCATCGTGTGGCAGGACCGGCGCACCACCGAGGAGTGCAGCCGGCTGCGCGAGGCGGGTCACGAGGACGAGGTGCGCGAGGTGACGGGCCTGGTGCTCGACCCGTACTTCACGGCCACCAAGGCGGGCTGGGCGATGAAGCATGTCGAAGGCGCGCGCGACGCGGCGCTGGGCACAATGGACAGCTGGCTCGTGGCGCGCCTTTCGCATGGCCGCGATCACGTGACCGACGCGTCCAACGCATCGCGCACAATGCTGTTCGACATCCGCAGCGGACGGTGGAGTGCCGAGATGTCCGAGCTTTTCGGCGTGCCGCTGCAGAACCTGCCCGAGGTGCGCGACTCGAGCGGCGCCATCTCCCGCACATCGCCGGACGTTTTCGGCGGGGTCGACGCGCCCATCACCGGCATCGCCGGCGACCAGCAGTCCGCACTGTTTGGCCAGGCGTGCACGACCATCGGCATGGCCAAGAACACGTACGGCACCGGGTCGTTCGTGCTGCTCAACACCGGCGCCGATCGTGTGATGTCGAAGACCGGGATGCTGACCACTGTCGCGTGGCGCCGCGGTGGCGAGCTGACCTACGCGCTGGAGGGAGCCATCTTCGTCACCGGTGCGGCGCTGCAGTGGCTGCGCGACGGGCTGGGCATCATCCAGAGCGCGGCCGAGGCGGGTCCGCTGGCGGAGTCGATTCCGGACACCGGTGGCGTGTATCTGGTGCCGGCCTTCGTCGGCCTGGGCGCTCCGTACTGGGACCCGTACGCGCGTGGCACCATCGTGGGCCTGACGCGCGGGACCGGACGGGCTCACGTCGTACGCGCGGCCGTGGAGGCGATGGCGTTTCAGACCCGCGACGTCGTGGAGGCGATGGAGCGCGACAGCGGTCAAAAGCTGCGCGAGCTGCGCGTCGACGGCGGGGCCGCGGTGATGGACGTCCTGTGCCAGCTGCAGTCCGACCTGCTCGGCATCCCGGTGCGGCGGCCAAAGCTGACCGAGACCACGGCGCTTGGCGCCGCATACCTGGCGGGCCTCGGCGCGGGGCTGTGGCGCGAATCCGACCTGGCCGGGCTGTGGATGCTCGACCGCGAATTCACGCCGAAGATGTCTCGCGACAAGGCGGACTCGCTGCAAGACGGGTGGCGGCGCGCCGTGGAAAGGAGTCGGGGTCGGCCGGGCAGGGATAATCAGTAGCGCTTTGAGCTCCAGCCAGCCGAGCCCGAATGGGCGAGTTCGCCAGCCGATCCTGTACGCCGACCAGATGTGGCGACAGCAGCGGTTCTTTGCGGGCTTCCTGGTCGCCGTCGGGCTGGTGATGACCGTGCTGCTGGTCTACCAGGGGCAGCTGCTCCAGCACTCCAACCTGATCTGGACGATGTACGTGCCGAGCGGCCTGCTCCTGGGCGGCGCGTTTCTCGTCTACAGGTGGAGGAGCTATGTCGAGGCGCAGGAAAACGGGCTGAAGATTTCCACGCTCTTCTCGAGCGTCGTCATCGACTACGACCGCATCCGGCTGGTCAAGGTGCAGCCGCTGAACATCGCGTTTCAGGACCGCCGGAGCCGGATGGTGGCGCGGATCACCAAGCCGCTGATGGACAAGCCCGCGCTGTTCGTGCGGCTGCGCGGAGACGAGGACGAGGTGGGCGCGATCAGGAAGAAGCTCGGTGCTCGTCTCGCTTACGAGGACACGATCGCGCTGCCCGTACCTGACGCCGACGCGGTGGCCTGGGCGATCGCCTCGCACCTGCCGATGCACGTGGGCCAGAACCTGGGAGGTGGAAAGCGGCGGAAGCGACGTCGCTGACCGAGGTCGGCGAGCGCCGCATGTCCAACGTGCTGCGCGCCCTGAGGCTGCAGGGTTGGGACGTGGTCGCGCTGGTCATCCTGACCGCGATCTCGTTCTTCATCAGGTTCTTCAGCCCGATCACGCCGAACTTCATCGCGCATCCGTTCAGCGGCCAGCCGATCAGCGTCTGCGTGCCAAACACGCCGGTCGATGTGTACGGAAACCCAGGGACTTTGTGCGGGCTCTCCTATCCCTTCACGCGCGGATACAAGGACCCGAACGGAGTGCTGTCCCCGCCCAACGGCCAGGTTTTCGACGAGGTGTACTTCCCGGTCGACGCGCGCAAGGACGTCAAGGGGATGGAGAAGTGCAAGCCGAGCACGGTCGAGTGTCCCTACAACTACTTCGACCCCGAACCCCCGCTGGGCAAGGAGATGATCGCGGCGGGGGAGTGGGCGTACGGATGGTTCCGGGCCACGTTCCAGGGCGCGCAGGGCGACAACATCGACCTGGGTTTCAACACGTTCGGCTGGCGCGTCGCCTCCGGCGTCATCGGCACGCTCTGCATTCCCCTGATGTACCTGCTGGCGCTGCGGCTGTGGCCCAGGCGCCTGTTCGCGATCGCGGCCGCGACGTTCGTGTGCTTCGACGGGATGTTCTTCGTCCAGTCGCGCATCGGGATGATCGACATTTTTCCGGTCTTCTTCATCCTGCTCTCGTACTACCTCTTCCTCGTCCACGTTCAGAGCACCACGCGCAGAGGATCGCTCTGGTCCCTGGTGCTGCTGGGCTTTGTGCTGGGCGCGGGCATCGCCGCCAAGTGGATCGTGCTCGCGGCGCTCGCGTCGATCGGCTTCTTCCTCGTGGCCGGGATCGCGTGGCGATGGTGGCGGACCCGTGAGCTGAAGCTTCCTGGCGAGGTCCCACTCGCGACCTACCTGCCGGTGCTCGTGCTTGCATTCGCGATCATCCCTGCCGGCGTGTACATCGCCGCGTGGTACCCGTTCTTCGCCCGCGGACAGTTCAAGTCGCTGGCCGACCTCATCGCATACAACCAGGAGTCGTACCGCTACCACGCGACCCTGAAGGCCACCCATCCGTACGGCTCGCCGTGGTGGTCGTGGCCGCTGCTCGCGCGTCCTGTCCTCTACTACGCCGAGTACACCAAC
Source organism: Chloroflexota bacterium (assembly GCA_005879985.1). Classification (GTDB taxonomy): domain Bacteria; phylum Chloroflexota; class Dormibacteria; order Dormibacterales; family Dormibacteraceae; genus CF-118. The sequence goes on from VBIA01000065.1 coordinate 5,370, forward strand.
CTCGGCACCGACCAGTTCTCCGGTCAGCCGCTGTACGCGCTCATCTACAACCTGGGCAACCCGTGGATCTGGTGGACGAGCATCCCGTGCGTGCTGTCGCTGCCGTACTTCATCATCCGCCACCGCAGCTTTCCCGCCGCGGTGATCCTGGTCGGGTTCATCACGCAGTACCTGCCGTGGGAGCCGATCACGCGCGTGCTGTTCATCTACGAGATGATCGGCGGGCTCATCTTCATGGTCCTGGCGCTGGCCTTCGTGCTCACGTGGATCGCCGAGCACGCGCCTCCGTGGGGGCACCAGGTTTCGATCGCGCACCTCGTGATCGCGGTGCTGTTCTTCATGTACTTCTATCCCGTGTGGGCGGCTCTCCCGCTTTCTGAAGGGGCCTGGTTCAGGGGTCCCGATTCGCCACCGTGGGGTCCGAAGCTGTGGCTCACGAACTGCGACCCGAAGCTGCCGATCAGCGAGCCGCAGCTGTTCTGCTGGAACTGACCGCGCCTTGCTGCTGCTTGCGGCCTGCCTAGTCGCCGGCTTCGGCATCACCTACCTCAGCCAGGTCGAGCTCAACCTCGAGGAGCGGATCGCATTCGGGACGGTGCTCGGCGCGATGGCTGTCGCGACGGTGAGTTTTGTCCTGTCGATGGCGGTCCGCGACGTGACGCTTTTCACCGTGCTGATCGCGATGTTGGCCACCACCGCGGTCGCACTGGCGATCCTGGTTCTGAACCGCACGCAGCTTGCTGCCGATCTTGGCGACGCGCGGGCGCGCTGGACGCGTCCGCTGACGTCGCCGGGTCATCCGTGGCCGCTGCTGCTGATCTTCTTTCTGTGCGCGGCGTGGACGGTGCCGTTTTTCAGCAATGCGTACCAGTACCGGTCGGATGGGCTGTACGCCGGCTACATCAACATCTGGGGCGACTGGGCCGCGCACCTGTCGTTCACCGGCTCATTCGCTTACGGCCACAACTTCCCGCCCGACTTCCCGATCGATCCGGGGAACCACCTGGGCTACCCGTTCATGATGGATTTCCTCGCGGCCAACCTCGTGCCGCTGGGTACCTCGCTGACGTCGTCGCTCGCGCTGACGTCGGGACTTCTCGGCCTCGCTTTCCCCGCAGTCATGTACCTGGCGGCGAGCCGGTTCGCCGGCGGCCGGGCCGCCGGCGCCATCGCGACGGTTGTCTTCCTGATGAGCGGCGGCATCGGTTTCGTTTACCTGCTCGGCGACGTGGCCGCGCGCGGGCTGGGCGTGCTTGCGCACCTGCCGCGGGAGTACACGCTCGACCGCGAGCTGAACTTCCAGTGGCTCAACCCAGTGCTCGCTTACCTGGTCCCGCAGCGCACGACGCTGTTTGGATTCAGCCTCGCGCTGATCGTGCTGCTCCTGGTCTGGAGGGCCACGCGCGAGGAGCTCGGCTGGCCCGCGTACCTCTTTGCGGGCGTCGTGACGGGGCTGATGCCGGCGTTTCACGTGCACGCGTGGGGCACCGTGGTCGCGTTGTCCGCTTTCTGGTTCCTGTTCACGCGGCGGCGCGAGTGGTTCGCGTTCTTCGTGCCCGCGGTGGTGCTGGCGGCGCCGGTCCTGGTGTGGATGTGGCCGCCTGCGAACAACAGCTACTGCGCCGGCGGCCTCAGCTTCTTCGGCTACTGCATCGAGCCGGGCTGGCTTGCCTACACGGATATCAAACGGGACGGGCTGCTGTGGGCGGTGCCGGACTTCGTGTGGTTCTGGATAAAGAACACGTCGCTGCTGATCCCGCTCATCATCGCGGGCCACTTTTTGAACCGGTGGATTCCCACACGTTTCGCTACGTGGTTTGCGCCCATGTGGCTGTGGTTCGCGATTCCATCGGTGATCGTGCTGCAGCCCTGGGACTGGGACAACACGAAGTTCTTCATCTTCTTCGCGCTGCTGGGCAGCATCGTCGTGGGTGGGGTGCTGGCCGCGCTGTTTCAGCGCGGAGCGGCGGGGTCGGTGGTGGCCGCTGTGATGCTCGTGTTGGTGGTGTTCACCGGCGGCCTCGACCTGGCACGCGCGCGGGACACGACCGTCAGTTCATATCAGTTTGTCGACACGCGCGGCCTGCAGCTGGCTGACTGGGTGCGTTCCCATACGCCGTCTGACGCGATTTTCGTGGTGGCGGACGAGCACAACAGTCCGATCCCGACTCTGTCGGGCCGGCGCGTGATGATCGGCTACCCAGGGTGGCTGTTCACGTACGGCCTGGCCGATTACGGGCAGAAGACCAACGACGCGCAGCTGATCCTGCAGGGCGACCCGTCCACGCCGGAGCTGCTGAAGACGTATCACGTGAGCTACGTGCTGATCGGGCCGCAGGAGCTGTCGCCGCTGCATGGCGCCAACGCGTCGTACTGGGCGCAGCACGGGACGCTGGTCTACGACAACGGGGAGTACCGCGTGTATCGGGTTGTATCGGGCTAGGTCGGGCGCTTGGCGCCTTCGTGGTGAGGCGCCTGGCCGCTGCCGCCGTTGTCCGTGCCCTCGAGGCGGCGGAGCAACCGCTTCATCTCGCTGTCACCGCGGTCGAGGCGGTTGACGATCTGCAGCAGGATCTCGTCCTGGTGCATGAGGTGGTTCATCAGCGCCTTGATCTCTTCCTCTGATTTGACGTCGAGCTCGTAGTCGTGCTGCGCGCGCAGGCGGTCGCGGTCGGACTGGCGGTTGAGGGCCATCAGGACGAGGCTCACCCACAGCGTGGCTTCGAGGCTGAGGACGAAGTTGAGGAGCTGGAAGGGGGCGGGGTCCCAGTGCGCGAACGAGGCGATGGCGTTGAGGATCACCCAGACGACCATCAGTCCCAGCTGGGCGAGGACGAAGATCCAGCTGCCGATAAGCCTTGCGAAGTCGGCGCCCATGCGGTCGGCGATGGTCTGCTTGCGCTCGACTTCGCGGTTGAGGTCGCGGACGGGCGGGTGGTCGTGCTGGTGCCGGATCAGCTCGCGCGCGATGTCTTCGATCTCTCTGCCAATGGCCATTTGATTGATAGCTTCGCTCAAAAGGCCCGCGGTTGGCTACGGAAAGTAAGTTGTGGAGGGGCTATTGCGTTCGGGCCCGCCACATAAGGAAGGTGGGAATCCTGCTCCATCGCTCGTCATTGGCGAGTGGCGGCTCCCGCAGCGCCTCGATGACGAAACCCGCTCGCTCGAGTGCGCCGAAGTAGCCTTCGAGTGGATAAGCCCAGCCTGCGAAGTCCATGCGCAGACCGCCGCGTTCCATCGGTGCTTCGATCCACCGGCGCTGCCCCAGATAGCTGCCCTCGATGACGAATCGTGCGCCGGGCTCGTGTGACTCGAAATGGCCGGCGTCGGCGATGGGATGGGTGACGCACGCGCACAGCGCGCCTCCCGGTTTCAGAACCCTCGCAGCCTCCTGGATGCTTCGCTCCATGTCGTCGATGTCCATGAGCGAGTTGTAGAAAACGGCAAGGTCGAACACGTGTGAGTCGAACGGCAGCGCCGCCGCATCGCATCGGAGATAGGCGCCTGCGGGATCTGCGTCGCGGGCGAGAGTGATCAGTCCGGCCGTCGCATCTACAGCGGTGACCTGGTGGCCACGTTTCTGGAGATTCCTGGCGACGCGCCCCTCACCGCAGCCGACATCGAGGGTGCGGTTTTGTGGAGGTGGAACGAGCTCGAAGAACGCGGGCGAATATTTCCAGTACGCGTCGAAGTCGGGCGTGCGGGCCCATCGGGCCCAGTTGGAGGCATGCCGGTCCCAGTGCTCGCGCGACACGACCGCTCATGATGCCTGTTGCCCGGCTCAGCGGTAGTCGTGCGAGCGGGTCTTCGGCCGCGGAATCCCTTCGAGCGCTTCGATGTGGCTCGCGAGCACCGACCAGACACCGTCCTGGCGCTGCATCACGCCGTCGATGACGAGGATCGGCTTGTGGTTGGCGATTCGCCGGTAGCGGTCGTAGACGTCGGGCTTGATGGTGACGTTGACGTGGCCGAACTCGTCCTCGAGCGTGAAGAAGCGGATCTTCTTGGCGGTCGATGGCGCCTGACGCGTGATCACGAGGCCGGCGACTCGCACCTGCCTGCCGCTTGGGATCTTCGGCAGGACTTTGCTCTGGAGCGCTCCGAGCTGGTCGAGCCTCTCGCGGCAGAAGTGGATGAGGTGATGGCCGGTCGAGAGGTCTGAGATGCGGTACTCGAGCTGGTTGGCGTCGAACTCGTCGACGTCCGGGATTGCTTTTGGCGCCGCTGCGTCGAGGTGGAGGTTGTGCTGCGACTCGATGCCGCGTCTCAGTCCGCGGCCGTGCCAGCGCTCCTGCCAGCCCCAGAGGAGGTTGCGTCGCGGCTCGCCGAGTTCGTCGAAGGCGCCGACCATGACGAGATTGCGGACGGCGCGTGGTCCGATGGGCCTGCCTCTGAGGCGGTCGAGGAAGGTGTCAAACGATTTGTAGTGGCCGTTTTTCGCGCGCTCGTCGACGATGGCGCTGCGGCCGTCCTCGCCCAGGTCGCGGACGTAGTTGAACCCGATGCGCATGGCGTGTTCGTTGCCATGCTGCTCGGGGAGGCAGCGCACGTCCGAGCGATTGATGTCGACCGGCAGGACTTTGACGCCGTGGCGCTTCAGGTCTTCGACCAGAACGCTCGGGTGGTAGAAGCCCATCGGCTGGTTGTTCAGCAGGCCGCAGCCGAACTCGACCGGGTGGTAGACCTTGAGCCACGCCGTTTCGTATGAGGTGCGGGCGAACGCGGCGGCGTGCGAGCGGCAGAAGCCGTAGACCGCAAAGCCCTGCACGGCATTGAAGAGCTGATCGGCCACTTCGCGCGGCACGCCGTTGGCCAGGCATCCGTTGATGAAGCCGTCCTCCAGTGAGGACATCTCCACGCGGTTGAGGTGACGCGTCATGGCTCGCCGGAATCCATCGGCGACGCTCGGGCGCATGCCGGCGACGTACATCGCGATCTCGATGATCTGCTCCTGGTAGAGGATCACCCCGAGCGTGTCCTTGAGGATCGGTTCCAGCAGCGGGTGCGCGTACGTCACCGGCTCGCGGCCCTGCTTGCGCCTGATGTAGGGATGGACGGCGTTGCCCTGGATCGGTCCGGGACGAATGATCGCCACCTCGACCACCAGGTCGTTGAAGGTCTTCGGCCTCGTCCTGGGCAGCGTCTGCATCTGCGCGCGCGACTCGATCTGGAAGACGCCGATGGTGTCGGCCTCGCCGCACGTCTCGAAGACCTTGGGGTCGTCCAGCCTGAGCTCGTCGAGATCGGGCCTGGTGCCTGTGGCGTCTTTGATGAGCTCGAGACATTCCGCGACGACGGAGAGGGTTCGCAGCCCGAGCATGTCCATCTTGATCAGGCCGAGGTCCTCGACGTCGTCCTTGTTGAACTGGACGACGCGTCTTCCTTCCATCGCCGCGGGCTCGACAGGCGCGATGTCCACCAGTGGCTCGCCGGTCACGAGCATCCCCCCGTTATGGATCGAGAGGTGGCGTGGGAAGTCGATCACCTCGCGGCACAGCTCGAGGAAGTGCTGCCAGCTCTGCGGTCTCATGTCCGGAGGCGGGACTGAGCCGAACATCGAGTCCTCGACGTCCTCGCTGAACCAGCGGTCGACGCCTTTGGCCAGCCGGTCGAGCAGCTCGGCCGAGAAGCCGAGCGCCTTGCCGATCTGCCGGATGGCCATGCGGGGCTGGAAGGTGACGACGTTGCACACCATCCCGGTCCGCTCCCAGCCGTACTTGTCGTAGACGTACTGGATCACCTGCTCGCGGTGCTCGGTCGAGAAGTCGATGTCGATGTCGGGGGTGCTGGTCATCTCCTCGTGGAGGAAGCGCTCGAACAGGAGGTTGTGCTCGATGGGATCGACGCGGGTGATGCCGAGGACGTAGGCGACGATGGAGTCCGCGGCTGAGCCTCGGCCCTGGCCGGGCACACCGTGCTCGCGCGCGAAGCGCATGAGGTCCCAGTTGATGAGGAAGAACTCGGCCAGGCCGGTCTTCTCGATGACCTCGAGCTCGCGCTGCAGGCGCTTTGCCACGTCCGGGGTGACCGGCCGGTAGCGCACGCGCACGCCTTCGAAGCAGAGCTTGTAGAGGTAGGAGAACGGCGTCTCGCCTTGCGGCACGGGGTAGCCCGGGAAGCGGACCTTGCGGAAGTCGAGGTCGATGTCGCACTCCTGGGCCACGTCCCAGGGAGTGGCGAGGGCTTCCGCGTGGTGTTCGAAGAGCGGGCGCAGCTCGTCGCCGGCCTTGAGGCAGTGCTCGGCGTTGGGGAAGAGGTGCGGTCGTGCCTCGTCGAGCGTCGTGCGGTGGCGGATGGCGACCAGCGCGTCGTGCATTCGACGCCGCTCGCGCACGTGGTAGTGGACCTCGTTGGTCGCGACGACGTGTGCGCCGCAGCGGCGTGCCATCGCCGCGCGGCCCTCGAGTATCCATGCGTCCTCGGGCGACATGTGATGGTGGAGCTCACTGAACACGACGTCGCGGCCGAGCGCCTCCTGCAGTGAGCGTAGGCGGTTCTCTTCGTCGGTGGCGGTGAGGTAGAAGAGGTCGCCGCGATGCTCGGCGACTGTTTGGAGCGAGGCACGAGCCTCGCCTTTCGGCTGGTCGTGGTGGGCGACGCTGAGCAGCCGGCACAGACTCGAGTAGCCGGCGATGTTGCGGGCGATCATCACGAGCTCCTCGCCGTCGACCTCGAGTGAAGCGCCGATCAATGGTTTGACGCCGACCTTGCGGCAGGCCTGAAGGAAGCGGACGGCGCCGTAGACGCCGCCGGTGTCGGTGATGGCGAGAGCGGGCATCTCGAGCTCGGCGGCTCGCATCGCCAGCTCATATGGGTGCGAGCCGCCGTCGAGAAAGGAGAAGTTGGAGTGGCAGTGGAGCTCGACGTAGGGCGACGCGTTCATCACGCGACTCGAACGGCGGGACCGCGCGGCCGGTGGAACACAACGAGCTGCGGCGGAATGGTGAGGATGTGGCCGTCGTCGGTCTTGACGATCTGCCATTGCCCCTCA
>VBIA01000227.1 GCA_005879985.1 Chloroflexota bacterium
CTGCTCATGAACCAGCTGGGCATGGAACCCCTCAACTGCGTTCGCTCGGCCACTTCGCTGGCCGCGGAGGTGATCGGCCTCGAAGGCGCCGGCTCGCTCGCAGCGGGATCTTTCGGCGACGTTATCGGCGTGCCCGGCAACCCGCTCGAGGACCTGAGCCTCATCGCCAAACCCGAAAACGTGAGGCTGGTCGTGAAGGGCGGCGCGGTTGTGAAGGCCGCTTAATCCCCTCTCCCGCTTGCGGGAGAGGGTCAGGGTGAGGGCTTAAGGACCCGACAGCGTCTTCCGCTGGGCGTAGACCGTTTCGCCGCGAGCCAGCATGTCCACGAACTGCGCGATGCGGCGCGCTCTTGTCTCGGGCTTCTTCGCTCCGTGGATGCGGTACAGCACCGCGTAGCGGTTCTGCGCGGTGAGGATCGCGAACATCGCCTGCGCCTTCGGCCTCGCCTTCAGCGCGTCGGCCAGGTCCTTCGGCACGTCGATCGTGGCCGGTCCCTCGTACGCCGCGGCCCAGCGCCCGTCGGCCTTGGCCCGCTCGACCTCGGCCAGCCCGGCGGGCTGCATCAGCCCCTCGCTGATCAAGCGCTCGGCGATGATGGTGTTGCGCTTCGACCAGACGCTGCGGCTGCGCCGCGGCGTGAAACGCATCGCGTAAGTTCCCTCGTCGCGGCCATGCCCCTGGCCGTCGATCCATCCGTGCGCCAGCGCGACCTCGAGCGCCTCGTCGTACTTGAGGCTGCGCCACGCGGCCAGGTTCTTCACCACGAGCTCCGCCAGCTCAGCCTTCACGTGACGGTCTAGTTTCGCCCAGCAGCACATATTGTTGACAAGACATATATCGTTCTAGTAATATGTCGCCATGCCCGACGTGTTCCAGATCCTGGCCGACCCGACCCGGCGGCGTATCGTGGATGCGCTGCGCGACGGTGAACGCTCGGTCAGCGAGCTCGTGCAGGTGGTCGACATCGGGCAGCCCGGCGTGTCTCGGCAGCTGCAGATCCTCGAGGACGCCGATTTCGTGGTCGTCCGGCCCGAGGGCCGGCGACGGATGTACGCGCTGCGACCCGACCGGTTTCGGGAGCTGTCCGAATGGGTGACGGGGTATCGGGCCATCTGGGAGAGCAGGCTCGACAGGCTGGCCGCCGAGCTCGATCGGCGGGAGAAGAAGAGAACCAGGTCAAAGGAGAGAAGACCATGACGACAACTGCTGTTTCGACTCAGATCAGGCCGTGCATCGTGTTCAACGACCGGTGCGAAGAGGCCATCAAGCTCTACGTCTCGCTGTTCCCGAACTCGAAGGTGGTGACCCTGGTGCGCAGCGAAACCGAAGCCCCCATCGCCAAGGGCAAGGTGCTCAACGCGGTGTTCCAGCTCGATGGGCGCGAGTACACGGCGTTCGACGGCGGGCCGTCGTTTTCGTTCGCCGAGGGCTTCTCGCTGATGGTGTCCTGCGAGACGCAGGCCGAGGTCGACAAGTACTGGAGCAAGCTCACCGCCGACGGCGGCGAGGAGGGCCCCTGCGGCTGGCTGAAGGACAAGTTCGGACTGTCCTGGCAGATCATCCCGTCGGTGCTCGGCCAGATGCTGACCGACTCGAAGTCAGGCGACTCCGGGGCCGCCATGCAGGCGATGCTGAAGATGAAGAAGCTCGACATCGAGCAGCTGCAGCGCGCGTACCGCGGCCGCTAGCCGCGTGGCCTCGACCCGTCCGAAGCTCACGCTGGAGCGAACGTTCAGGGCTCCCATCCGCGAGGTATGGGAGCTCTGGACGACCAGGGAAGGCATCGAGGCGTGGTGGGGTCCCGATGGTTTCTCCGTCGAGGTTCGTTCACTCGAGCTTCGCGCGGGCGGCGACCTCGTCTACGTGATGAGCGCCGTCGCGCCGGAGCAGATCGACTACATGAAGAAGGCCGGCATGCCTGTCTCGACGCACCACTCGCTGACCTTCACCGAGGTCAGCCCGCCACGACGCCTCGCGTACACGAACATCGTCGATTTCGTCCCAGGCGTGGAGCCGTACCAGATCGCGACACTGCTCGAGCTGCACGAGGTCGAGGGCGGCGGCACCCGGCTGGTCCTGACCTTCGACGCGATGCACGACGACCGCTGGACGCAGCTGGCGAGGATGGGCCACGAGAGCGAGCTCGACCGGCTCGCGGAGCTGCTGCCTGGTTAGTTGGCGGAGGCGAGCGCCGACACGACAAACATGGCGACGCCGTGCGCCGGCACCCTCGCGAAGATGAGGCCGGCGGTGTCGCTCTGCTCATTGCTCCACAGATCGACCATCCGGTAGGCATATGTGCGGGCCATGCCCACCTCGCGCGCGGTGGTCGAGATCGCCGCGGCCCTGTCCGTCGAGTTGAAGAGGACCACCGCCACGGCGCCACTGACCAGCGGCTTGACCACCACCCAGTAGCCGCCCGCGTTGGCGATGGGCCGGCCCTGGAGTCCGAGCGGGTCCTGGTCGACGGCGATCACGGCCTTGTTGGTCAGGATGTTCCGCGTGACGTCGGACATCGCCGCAAGGTCAGTTCCGGCGATCAGCGGCGCAGCCATCTCGGCCCACAGGCTGAATTCGCTCTGGTACTCGTTGGCGGTCATGCCGCCGTTGCCGACCTCGAGCATGTCGGGATCGTTCCAGCCGCCCGGCCGGGCATGCGAGTAGTGCTGCACGTTGTGCGTGAAGTTGAAGACCATGCTCCACCACCTGTCCTGGCTGTCTTGTCCGGTTCGCCACAGGTTGGCGACGTTCGCAGCCCACATCCACGGCGAGTCGTCGGCCTCGAAGTTCATGTCGTAGACCATGGCGCGTCCAGCGGTGGCGATGGCCGCGCCCATCTCCGTCCCCAGGATCCGGCTGACCTGTTGACGGGACATGCCTGGGTAGTTGCGGTACGGGACGCGGCACCAGTCGAGCTTCACGTAATCCACCCCCCAGGAGGCGAAGGTGACCGCGTCCTGCTTGTAGTGGCCGTAGCTGCCGGCGCTGTGGGTGGCGCAGTTCGTAACCCCGGCGCTGGTGTAGATCCCGAACTTCAGGCCCAGCGAATGCACGTAGTCGGCGA
>VBIA01000066.1 GCA_005879985.1 Chloroflexota bacterium
GCCAAGAAGGCTACTGCCATCCGAGGCCGGCAACCGCGAGGACCGTTACCAGCCCCCGACTCAGTCCAGAACAGTTGCCACTATAGCAGAAAATGGTTGCGACTGCGTGCTAATATTCCGCGGATCGACCGCCCACGCTTGCTGTCCGTCGCCGAGGCTGCCGCCGAGCTCAACGCATCGGAGGCCTACGTACGCCGGATGCTGCTGCGGCAGCGACTGTACGGAATCAAAGTGGGGATCGTGTGGGCCATTCTCCCAAACGACTTGGAAGCCTTCCGGCGCACGCGCCGCCCTCCTGGCCGACCGCGCAAGCTCGTGGTAAGTGCCATTGACCAGGCCTCGGCCATCCGCGTGGTCCGGGAGCGCAAGCGCGCCAGGACCGATCGACTCCTCAGAAAGCCACGACGGTAGCCGTAGGATTCCGAGTCCGCCGTCCGCGCGATCGCCCTCGATACCTGACCTGGTCGCGGGCGAAACATCATGAGCTTGGAGTTAAGCGGGCCGCTCGGCACTTCCGCCAATTTCAGCTCAAAGATGTAACGGGCTGGGGAGCGGTCCGCTATCGCCACCATACGCCTCAATTGGTCGGTGTGCGGAGTACGTAAGAACTCTTGCCGAGGGCGGTGGAAGGCGGCTGCGGAATGCCAGGGAGCAACCCCGGCCGGGCTCGTTGACCACGTCGACCGAATGTCGCGATCGCCCACCCGACGGCTCCTGAGTAGCCAGGCTACGGAAAAAAGATGCGCGGGCAGAACCGTTGGGAGTGGAGTACTGTGAGTGGTGGCCCCGAGGGACACGTTCACCGGAGTCGGAGTTGGTCGCAAGGCCGGTTCCGAAGCTGGAGAGGCGATCCGTTGGGGTCACTATTTTTGGGCTGGTCGACGCACCGTAGTGACCCGGTAGACGAATTCAACGCGCTGATTGGTACTCGGGGCGGAGGACCCCGTCTCCCGCTCCAGCTTCGCCGATCACCCCGCTGGTGTTGACACGACAACCTGGTGAGAGAAGCGATAGGCGGCGAGACTCGAGTCGACCGTTATGAGGCGAGTCACGCGGCGGTCGTCATCGGCGCTGAGAAGAACGACGGCGTCAACCCATGAGAAAGCCTGGTCGACATACTTCGCGAGGAGCTCAATAGACCGCCGATAAGAGAGGTGTGGCGTCTCTCGTACGTCAAAGAGGTTTGGGGTCGCCGCAAGGAAACCGAACAATGCAAGCGCCGTGCGGGCGTCGCGTCGAGCACTAATGCGGCGATCGTAGCGGAGCTTGGTGTAAGTCTCCCCCGCTACAACTTCAGGCACAACAATCGTGTCCTTCGCTCTTCGTTCCGCGTCGAGGGCCGCGATCGCCCAGCCATGGTGGCGGTCGCCGCGATTGAGGGCGGCAATCAGCAGGCCGGTGTCGGCCAGAGAACTCAGCGCCCGTACACCGTCTCGTCGATCGTCTCGGAAAGGTCGGCAGGTCCGTCGATCACGCCGGCGAATGCGAGGAGACGATCGATCTGCTTCTCCTCTGCAGCCAATCCCATCTCCACCAGATGTGCGATAAGGCTGCTTTGGCTGGTCCCTCTCTTGCTTGCCGCCGCTCGGACCTGTTTGTCGAGAGTCCGAGGGAGAGTGATGTTCTTTCGCACATGCGTCGCCATGGTCAGAATGATACACACTCAAGCGCGGGCGCTACACACCGCTTACGAGCATTCCAGGCGATATTCGAATGTAACGATCTGATTGGTACTTGGGGCGTCGTCTCCCGTCTCCCGCTCCAGCTTCTGATTCGAGGGCGACCGTCGCAGCGCGACTCGACCCTTACGTTGAGCCCTGGCCGAATCCACTTCACGAATCGAACTCCGCCGGAAGATGTCCGTCGACTTCTCAGGAAAGAAGTCGGCCTCGGCTGTTCGTCGATGACCGCACAGCCATGAGCAGATAGGGGAGCGAAGTGCGAGGTTTGTGCTCGATGGAATCGCGGTAGAGCACTCTGCCCTCTGTGTGATCGAAGAAGCCTTCGATGGCGGGTAGAAATAGCCTTGGAGCCAACCCGAATCGTGTTGCCTCGACGTAACGTGCTCTCGGGTGGAGTCGCGAAGAACGTTCAGGTTGGCATTCAGATCGGCTAGGTAGGGTGTTTGGCGGCTGCCAAGTCCTGCGTGACGGCTTCGAGAGCTACGGCGTCACCGGGCGATCGGCAGCGGGATCTCGCCGTACACGGCGGTGCCGCGACCGACCCCAGACTCGATGACCAGCGTCCCGCCGGCGGCGCCGAGCCGGTCCCGCATGTTGGCCAGTCCGCCGCCCTCCTGGCCAGATACCTCAAAGCCACACCCGGAATCGCGCACCTCGAAATGAAGCCAGTTTCCCTCCTGCCGAAGCCGAAGGACTGTACGCGCGTTCGGCCCGGCGTGCTTGGCCGCGTTCTGGAGGGCCTCGACGCAGCAGAAGTAGACGGCCGACTCGACGTCCGCCGGGTAGCGGCCGAGGCCGTCCGCGTCGAGATCGCAGGGCGGCGAGAGCCGCCGGCAGGCCGCTGCCAGAGCGTCAGCCAGGCCCGCGCTGGAGAGCAGCGGCGGGTAGATCCCGTGGCCGAGCGCCCGCAGCTCCTCGAGCGCGGCCTCCGCCTCCTGGACCACTTCCTCAAGCAGGCGCCGGGCCCGCTCCGGCTCGGCGGCCGCGATCCGCTCGCTGAGCCGCGCCTTCATGGACACGGCGACCAGGTACTGCTGGGCTCCGTCGTGCAGATCGCGCTCGATCCGTTTCCGCTCGGCGTCAGCCGCGGCCACCAGCCGCGAGCGCGACGCCTGCAGCTCGGCGGCCTGCCGGCGAAGCTGTGCCAGGCTGGCCCTGAGCGCTGCGTCGAGTCCAGCCCGGTAGAGTCCCGCGCCCACCTCGCGCGCGAGTTCCTCAAGCGCCTCGTCCGCGTCCTGAGCGAGCCGCTTCGGCCGCCGGGTCCGGCCGGCGATGAGAAGGCCCAGCAGCTCGCCCGCGTGGCTGACCGGCGCCAGCCGCAGACTCTGGCCGTCGGGCCGGCCCGCGAGCAGCTCGGGCAGCCACGTGTGCGTCCAGGCGCGACCGGATACGGGTGCGTTGAGGACGACGGTCCTGAGCTCCGCGGCGAGCGGGAGGTCAGTGGCTGCGGCTGGGGGTTCGGCGACCTGGAGGCGCAGCCGCCCCGCCTCGTAGACCCAGAGCTCGGCCGTGTCTAGGTCGAGGAAGGCGCGCAGCGATTCGACGACCTCGCGCAGCAGCACATCGATCGGGTCGCCGCGGACCATCCGGCTTGTGAACGAGGTGCGCACGAAGTCGATCGCTTCCAGGCTGGCCGCGCCTCGCCGCCTCCGTCGGCGGTCCGACACGACGGCGGCGACCAGGGTGGCCGCCGCCAGGCCGGCCAGCGCGACGACCAGCCCGACTCCAAATGGGTCCAGCCGGGCCAACGCCGCTGGTTCAGTCCATCAGCCGGAGGGCGTCAGCGGCCGGCAGGCGCGAGGCGCGCATAGCAGGCCCGATTGTGACAGCGAGCGTCGCCGCCAGCACCAGGACGATCGCACTCGCCAGCGCGCCGCCGTCCACGTTGAACTCACGATTGTAGGTTGAGGTCACTACCAGGTAGCCGAGCAGCAGGCCGGCGGTGACGCCGACCGCGATCCCGATGGCCGCGGTCAGGATCGCCTCGACGACCAGACCCCCGACGACACGGCGCGGCGAGAAGCCCAGAGCGCGCAGCACGCCGATCGGCCGGCGACGCTCGACGACTGCACGCAGCCCGGCTATGCCGAGAGTGAGCAGCCCGATGGCAAGGCCCAGACGCATCAGCGTGTCGATGACGGCCAGGATCGCCTTGATGGCGGCGAGGTAGCCGCTGACCTCGGACCTGAAGGTGTGCGCGGTCACACCCTGCTCGAAGAGCTCGCTCTCGATGGCACGGGCCAGCCCTTCCCGGTCCACCCCCGGACGAGCCGCCAGGAGCAAGGTCGAACCACTGACCGCGAGATCGAACCCGCTGAACGAGCGGGGCGATCCGATCAGTCCGTTGAAGATCGCGTAGACCGGCTGGGCGACGACCGTGAAGTGAACAGGGCCGGTCGGCGTCCACATGGTGATCGTGTCGTCGACATGTGTCGTGGCCGCGACCACGAGCCCGGGGTCCTCCCGCATCGCGCGCCAGACCGACGCGTCATCGGGGAAGCGCTGGGAGCGGGTCGACAGGTGGAGGGGCGGGTTGGCCAACTGAGCCTCGCTCAGCGTGTAGAGCGGCACGTAGGTCGAGTCTCCACCCGCGTAGCCGGTGCTGTTGGGGGCCAGAAAGCGGCCCAGGTAGAGCCGGGTCGGGATGACTTCCGCCCGGGCGATCTGAGCCTGAAGCGCCGGCGACAGGGTGATCGCCGGCTGGGCGGAGCGCACGATGACGTCGAAGCCGGCCGAGTCGCGCGCGTAATCGGGCTGATAGCTCCCGCCAACCACGGCAAAGACGGTGATGGCTGCGAGCACGATCCCGAAGGCTCCAGTCGTGAGGCCGGTCCGAAGAGGACGCCTGGTCATGTAGGCCACGGGGGCACGCAGCGTCGCCCCCAGCCGGGGGCTTACCAGGGCCAGAAAGCGGTCGACCAAGGCGAGATTGGCGGCCACCACCAGGGAGAGGCCGAAGACGGAGACGACGATGCCGACGAAGAAGACGGCGAAGGCCGCGTTGTCCTCGGAAGAGAGCGGGGTGGTCGCCTGCACGACTAGAGCCCAGGCCAGGATGAGTGTCCCGGCCAGGGTGTAGCGAGCGCGATCCTCGATCCAGCGGCGGCCGGCCCAGGTGGCGCCGACGATCATCAGGGTCGCGCCGAGCACGCGGCCCGCACCACCTCCGGCGAGGGCGATCGCGAAACCGGCGGCAGCCAGCAGGCCGGCCGCCAGCAGCCGCCAGCGCCGTCCGCCTTTCGAAGCCGGCTCCGGCAGGTCGCGAATCGCCGCTGAGATGGCGAACCGGGCCGTCCGCAGGGCGGCGGCGGCCATGGTGACGACGGTCAGCATGGCTGCCAGCGAGACCGCCACGGCAACCGTCTCAGGCCGCACCGCCAACTGGTAGCCGGTGCTCTCGCTTCCAGAGAGCGCTGCGCCCGCTTCGGCCGCGACCTGGCCGAGGTAGCGGGCGAGAGCAAGGCCGGGGAGGACGCCGACCACCGCCCCGGCCAGGCTGTAGAGCGCGCTTTCGAGGACGGAGAGGAAGACCAGGCCCGAGCGGCTGAGGCCGAGCGCGCGCAGCGTCCCCAGCCGCCGCCGCCTTTCCTCGGCCAGCATCAGGGTCAGGTGGACGACGACGGTCGCGGCGGCGGCGACCACCAGCAGGCTCATGGTCACCAGAGTGGCTCGGGCCGACTGCGTGGACCGCTCAGCTTGCCGCACCTGGGCCGCCTTGGCCTCGTTGACTTCGAGGCCCGGGACGCCAAGGCCGGCAACGGCCTCCCTCACCGCCGGCAGGGAGCGGCGACCGGCCGCGATGCCGGCGAGCCCGTCGCCTGGCGTGGACAGCCGGACCACGTTGATCTGGTTGCCAGCGGCGGCCAGCGAGGGGATCGAGCCCAGCGGTGCGAAGAGGGTCCGGCCGAGGCCGAAGGCACCGGGTCCCTCGAGCTTGACGAGGCCGGCGACCAGGACCTCGGCGGAGCTGGCGCCGGCGCTGATCCGCAGCCGGTCACCGGCCTGGGCGTGGAGGGCGTCAGCCAGGTCGCGGCTGACCAGCACGCCCGCTGGCGGCAGGTCATCACCGTACGTTCGGCGGCCGTCGACGAGATGGAAGGCCCCGAACGGCCGCTGCCGGGAGGCATCGAAGCCGTAAAGGCGGACGGCGGTGTCGCTCGCTCGCTGGTCGAGGTCGGCCACCGCTCCGACCAGGTCGAGGCCGCCCTGCACGCCGTCAATGCCGGTCGCCAGATTGCGGTCGGCCGCCAGCCGGTCGGCCACCGACGCGTCGAAGAGAGCGCCGTTGCCGGTGACGGTCAGGTCGACCTCCCCCATCGACAGGTACGCGTTCTGCGTGACCGAGGCCTCGGTCGAGTCGGCCGCTACCAGACCAGCGGTGATGCCCATGCCGGCCAGGGCCAGGCCGGCGACGACAAGTCCGGTCTGAAGCCCGCCCCGCCAGGCCTCGCGGAAGGCGAGCCGCGCCAGCAGCGGGCGCCGGAGAGCCAGTAAGGCAAGGACTCCGTAGATCGCGAGGAAGGTCCCGATCACAAACCACGACCAGGCGCTCATGTCGCGGCACCCTCGACGCCGGCTCGCGCTGCCTCCTGGATGCGGCCGTCGCGCATTCGGATGACGCGGCTCGCGCGTTCAGAAACTTGAGGGTTGTGGGTGACGAGCACGATCGTCTGGCCCTCCCGGTTCGTCTTCACCAGCAGCTCAGTGATGACGTGGGTGACCTCGGTGTCGAGGTTGCCGGTCGGTTCGTCCGCCCACACGACTGCCGGCTTATGGACCAGGGCCCGGGCCACGGCTACCCGCTGCTGCTCGCCGCCCGAAAGCTGGTCGGGCCGGTGTCGTGCGCGCTGGGCGAGCCCAAGAGTCTCCAGCATCTCCTCGGCCCGGCGGCGAGCTGCCCGAGCCGATACGCCCTGCAGCAGGAGCGGGATCTCCGTGTTCTCGACGGCGGTGAGGACGGGCAGCAGGTTGAAGGCCTGGAAGACAAACCCCATGTTCCGCGCCCTGTAGGCCGTGCGGTCGCGGTCGGACATCGTCGTAAGGTCAGCCCCGTCGATCACGACCCGGCCTCCGTCGAAGCGATCGAGCCCGGAGAGGCAGTTGAGGAGGGTCGTCTTCCCGGAGCCGGACGGCCCGACGATCGCGACCATCTCCCCACGCCGGACCTCGAGGTCGACGCCGCGCAGCGCTTCGACGGCGGTCGCGCCGCGGTAGACCTTGCGCAGCCGCTGCGCGACGACCATCGGTTGCGAGTCGTCGCCCCCCATCGTGGTGTCCTCCAACGAAGCCGTTTGAAGTTGGCGCATCTTACTTCCAGACCTCCTGGCCAGCAGCCTAGTCGCACGCCGGCCGTCCAGGCGACGGTGCTGGCTGGTGTTCCCAGCCCCCGGCCAACCTCGGGGTTAAGGCGCCGTTGGCCTCAGGCCTGTTCGGGGGCCCGCCTGTCCGCGAGGAAAAGCAGCGTCGCCCTCACCCTCCGATGAATCTCCGGCTCCTCGCTGAGACCGAGCTTGGAGAAGATCGAATTGATGTGCTTCTCCACTGATGATTCGGCCAGAAAGAGTTGTCGCGCGATGGCCGCGTTGCTCTTGCCTTCCGCGACCGCGGCGAGAACGTCGCGCTCACGCGAAGTCAGGACTCGAAGCGGCGACTCCTGACTTGCCGCCCGGGCGGCGATCAGCGCTTCGACCACCTTCGGATCCACGACGGATCCGCCAGCGGCGACGGCTCGGAGCGCAGAGGCGATCTGCTCGACGTCATTCACGCGCTCCTTTAAGAGGTAGGCCCGCCCGCTCGAACCGCCTTCGAAAAGCTGGAGTGCGTACTCTGCGTCGGCGAACTGGCTCAGCGCGACAACGCCGATGGCCGGCCTACTCCGGCGCAGTTGGTGAGCAACCTCGATTCCCTCGGCAGAGTGACCCGGTGGCATTCGAATATCTGTGAGGACGGCGTCCGGTCGTTCCCGGTCGATGGTTTCCAGCAGGTCATCGCGGCCTTCGCAGACTGCCACGACGTCGATGTCCTCGACGGTCGCAAGCAGTTGGCGCAGGCCCTCCCTGACCAGCAGGTTGTCCTCTGCCAGGACGACACGGATGGGCACGCGGAAGGGATTATCGGATGGCCGGAGCGGTTCCGCTTTTCGGCGTCGACTCCGGTCCGACTTTCACCGATGGAGTCAGGGAATCGATCCAATCTGCGGTGCATTCACCGCGTCCTGCTATCACGCTGACAGGCTCGGTCCGCGTGAAGGCGGCAGCGACGGTGCACGCATGTCGATCTTGGTGAGGGGAGCCTCCACCTCTGGATCGTGCCGGCTTCCCTCAAGATCTGCGGCCTTCCGGGTTTGGGTTGACTCGCACGCCCGCCTACGGTGAGCTGGTCATGCTGACAGCGATCGGATCCCCCCTGGCCATGGCCGCAGCCTCCGCCGAAGCGGTCCGGACCGACCTCAAGCTCGCAGTCTCGAGAACGGCGGCCGGCCTGATGCAGAGCTGGATCCGGCAGGGCGAGCGCGGCAAGATCCTGCGCTTCGTCCAGCCCTCTCTGATCGGCCTCATCGACGGCACCATCTCCACGCTGGCGCCGATCTTCGCCGCCGCCTTCCTCTCCGGCTCCCGGGCTGCGCTTTTGGTCGGCCTCGCGGCCTCCCTTGGGGCCGCGATCAGCATGGGCCTCTCGGAGGCGCTTTCCGACGACGGTGAGCTGAGCGGGCGGGGAAACTCGTTGGTCCGCGGCACCCTGACGGGCATCGCGACCTTCGTCGGCGGAACTTTTCACGCTCTCCCATTCCTGATCAGCGACACCCCGACAGCGCTGGAGGTCGCCTACGTGGTGGTCGGGATGGAGCTGATCACCATCGCCTGGGTGCGCCGGCGCTTCCTCCAGGTCGCCCTCCACCGCTCGCTGATCCAAGTCACCATGGGCGGCTTGGTCGTGGCTGGCGTCGGTGTCGTCATTGGCCACGCCTAGACCGGCAGGAGCAACGTGAAAGAACTGTCGCGTGTTTTAGCGATGACTGCTCTGGTAGTCGCCCTCATGCTCGCTACCAGTGCGTAGGTGGGTGCGACCTTCAGGAGCGAAGCACCGGCGCCACACGATTTCCCGTCCGCAACGCCGGGCCCGCACCCAATGCCGGGATCCTAGCCGCGGTTCCTGGTACCGGGGATGACAAACCCCGCTTCGTATCTCAGCATCGCCGAGTGTGCGCTGCGTTGGCTATCGCTATGCCTTGATACCTCGCACACCCCACACTCGGCGTTAACAGGCGGCGTTGTTCACACGCCGCGCTCTGGCCAGCATTCTTGGCGTGGCGCCGACTCCGCGCATTCCGCCTGAACTGACCAAAGGTCCGTTCACTGTCGAAAAGGCGCTGCGGCTTGGCCTGTCTAGAGCGCAACTGCTCGGGGCAAGCTGGCGGCGACTTGGTCGTGACGTCTATGCCTGGCATGAGATCGCCGAGGCGCCAATGACGCTGTTGATCGCAGCAAAGCTCCGTTTGCCTGACGAGGCGGTTTTT
>VBIA01000067.1 GCA_005879985.1 Chloroflexota bacterium
CGGCCGTCGCCGGGCGCTCCACAAATGCACGCGGGCAAAGTGTCACCAGGTGGGGGTTCCACGGGGGAGGTCGACTGACCTCACCCGTGCCTTAAAAAAGAGCGAGCCCCGTCCATTTCAGAGCGAGGCTCGCGCCGCGAAGAGGGTGTGGTGGCATGAATCCTAGGCCCCGCCAGGAAAATGCGTTAGTGGGCAGGCCACAAAAGGCCTGCCGCCCCGTTGTGGAGCGGCTGGAGAGCCTCGCGACCCTAGAATCCCGCCTGTGGACCCGCCCGTCGAGCTGCTGCTGATCACGATCGCAACGCTCACCGTGTACGTGCTGGGCATCGGCGGCAGCACGGCCGGCGCCATCAGGATCCGCGAACGCTGGCGCCAGCGCACGATCGACGCCGCCTCGCTGGAGCCCCACCCAGGCCGTGAGGTGGTCCTGAGCGCGCCGTCGCTCTCGCCCTGGCTGCGGAGGCTGCGTTTTCTGGGCTGGACGGCCTTTCCGCCAGCGCTGGCGCTGGCGATCTTTGCGGACCGGCCCTTTCCGTGGGTCGCGCCGCTGGCGGTGCTGCTGATGGTGGCGCTCAACGCTTTCTACTTCACCGCGATGCAGAACATGGGCGAGGAGCTGACGCTCGCGCCGGATGCGTTCCGCCTGGGGCCCGCGGGCAAGACCACCAGGGTCCGCTGGGCCCACGTGACCGAGTTCACCGGCGCGCGAGTCGGCGCGTTCAGCGCCACAAAGATGTCCGAGGCGGGCGAGTGGCAGGACCCTCGAACGAAGCCAAACGTCATCTTCTACCGGCTGAATCGCGCGCTGGTGACGCCGCGCAAGACCGCGCTGCAGCGGCTGCTGGGCTTCACCTATTACGACGGCATCATCCGCAATGCGTTCGGCATTCCGACCGAGCAGCTGCTGCGCACGCTCAAGGGCTGGCAGGGCCAGGCCCTCGAATCCGAGGACCTGCCGATCCGGCCTATGCGCGCGCGGCCTTGAGGATCCTTTCGAGCAAGCGCGTGTCGAACGGCTTCGCGAGGCGGAGCACGAAGTGCTGCAGCCCAGCCTCCAGCCACGCCTCGACGTCCTTCTCGGTGCGCACGCTCACGTTGGCTGTGCGCTCGATCTCGCGCGGGTCGCGGCCGATGTCCCGGCAGTAGCCGTCGAGGATCTCCGACTTCCTCGCGTACTCGTCAGGATCGCCGAGCGCGTTCCACATCTGCGCGTGCTCGGCGACGAGCCGCAGTGTCACCTTCTCGCCGCCGCCGCCGATCAGGATTGGCATCGGACCCGCCGGCCCTGGCTTGAGCTTCGCGATCCGCTCCTTGATGCGGGGCAGCGCGGCCTTCAGCGTGCGCAGCCGGTCGCGCGCCTCGCCGAACTCGTACCCGTACTCGTCGTAGTCGCGTTCGAACCATCCCGCTCCCAGCCCGAGCACGAAGCGCCCTCCGGAAAGCTGGTCGATGGTCCCTGCCATGTACGCGATGAGGTCTGGATTGCGGTAGCCGATGGCCGAGACCATCGGTCCGATCTGCGGCGCGTGCGTGTCCACCGCCGCGGCGGCGAGGAGCGACCAGCACTCGAACTGGTTGCCTTCCGGATCTCCGTACAGCGGAAAGAAGTGATCCCAGAACCAGATGCTGTCGACGCCCAGCGCGTCGGCGCGGCGCCATGCATCGCGCAGCTCTGTGATCGTGCACTGCTGCGGATGGATCGTGACGCCGACCTTGAAGCGCCTGCGTTCCCGCTCTGTGGCAGCATGTGCGTCCGGCATGGCCAATGACCTGATACCACGCGAGATCGATCTGAATTCCGCCGGGGACGATTTCTGGCGGCGTTATCACGCGTTTCGCCGCGTGCGCCACGATGAGGTACGCCCCGAGGATCCTTTTTATCCCGACGATCTCGAACGCATACGCATCCTCAGCGACCAGAAGTTCGAGATCAACCACGCCTTCGAAGTCGTCCACGACGACGAGATGGTCAGCTGGTTCAGGTCCGCAGGCACCAAGCCTGGCGCCCCGGGTTACGACACCAACCGCTACTTCCTTTGGTGCACCTTCAGCGTTCTCGCACCCTACAGGCGCCGGGGCATCGGCCGCTCACACGTGCCCGTGCTGTTGGAGTTGATGGACCGCGACGGCTGCCACACCCTCACGATGGAAAGTGAAGAGGAGTCGGGCCACGCCTTTCTGCGGTGGCTGGGCGCGGAGAAGAAGTCGGAGGGAGCCGAGAACCGACTTCACATCCCTGACGTTGACTGGGCGATGATCCGGCGTTGGATCGATGAGGGTGAGAAGCGATCGACGGAGACGAAGCTCGAGGTCTACGACGACCACATCCCCGACGCGCTACTCGAGGAGTTCGCTCCGCAGCTGTCGGCCCTCCTCAACACAATGCCATGGGACGCCCTCGACCACGGTGAGATCGTGACCACCCCGGAGGTCTTGCGCCATGACTACGAGCGCATGGATCTCGCCGGCCTGAAGCACCACACCGTGCTGACGCGCGAGCCCGACGGCGTGATATCCGGGATGACCGACATCACCTGGGCGCCGCACCGCCCCACCATCCTCGAGCAGATGTTCACGGGAGTGCGTCCGGACGCGCGGGGCAGGGGCATCGGCAAGTGGATCAAGGCGTACATGCTCGACTACATGCACCGGCTCTACCCCGACGCGGAATGGATCTCGACCGGCAACGCCGACTCCAACGGGCCGATGCTGGCCATCAACAAGAGGATGGGCTTCAAGCGGCACCGCTGGGGCGCCGAGTATCAGATCAGCCGCGACCAGCTCGCGGCGCGGATCGAGGCGCTTAAGGTCTAGGCGCTGCGCCCGCGCTGCATGCTGCGCAGGAGCAAGGTGACCCCGATGATGATCAGGAGCACCGGCAGGGCCGCGCGGCTGACGACTCCGAAGTCCTGCCCCGAGATGTTGAAGATCGACTCGAAGATCACGAACCCGATCATGAACATCAGGGCTGACCAGAACATCAGGTTGCGCCCGAGTCGCACCTGCTTGGAGTCATGGACGCGTAGACCCTGCAGGAACAGGCCCAGGCCGGCGCCGCCCGGCACGACCAGCGTCCACGCGTAGGCCCAGCTCGCCCAGTCGCCGGTGGCGTTCTGCGCGGCGAGGATGAGCCCGGTGACCGTGACGATGCCTCCCGGCACCAGCGCGCCGGTGCCGAGGCTGACGAACCCGACGATCAGCAGCGTGATGCCCGGGATGATCACGTACAGCGGCCAGCCATAGCTGCTGAGGTCGATCTCGAACAGACGCATGATCAGGAAGAAGATTCCGACCACGACCAGGACGAGGCCCAGCGCGAGACTCGAGCTCGAGCCGCTTGACCTCGCTGCCATCGCGGCCGCGGGAGCAGGCGGGGGATAGGCCGGCGGCGGCACCCAGGCCGAGGTGGAAGGCGCGGTTACTTCGAGTGATTTGCCTTCCTCTGACGGCGGCAGGGTGGTTTCGGGTATAGCTTCGGCCTCAGGTTCGGCAGCAGCCGCCGCGGGCTCGTCCGCCTGAGCGGGCAGCTCAGCCTCCTCCTCCTCGGGCTGCGGAACCTCGGGAACCTCCTCGGCCGGCTCCTCCTTGGCGGGCGCGTCCGAAAGCGCGGCCCGGATCTGGTCGAGCTGCGACGGCCGGTTCTCGCCGCCCGCCTCCCCTTCCTGGGCCTCGGGAGCGTCCGCTCCTGTCGCGTTCAGGCTCGCGTCGTCGGGTGGTTTGACTTCCTTTGGCTTCCTGGCGCGCGGCATGTCCCGTCCAGCTTAAACGGCGGTCGGCGGAGATGGTTGCGCTAGCGCGAGGCCTCGAACATGGGGTTCACGGGCCCATGGCCGTGGCCGATCTCGAGCGCCGATTCGATCGCATGCGTGATGAAAGCTTTGGCTGCCCTGGTTGCAGCCAGCGGCTCCAGGCCTCGAGCCAGCCCTGCCGCGATCGCAGCCGAGAACGCGCACCCGCTGCCGTGCGTGTCCGCAGTGTCGATGCGGCGAGCGGCCAGCTCGGTCATCTCGTGGCCGTCGAAGTACAGGTCGGTGGCGTCGCCGCCCGCGTGCCCGCCCTTGACGATCACGGCACGCGGGCCCAGCTCGCGTAGGTCGCGTGCCGCCGCGCGCCGCTCGTCGAGAGTTGCGATGCTGCGATTCAGCAGCACCTCCGCCTCGGGCAGGTTGGGCGTGATGATCGCCGCCAGGGGGAGCAGCTTTGTGCGCAGCGCGTCAACAGCTTCGTCGCGCAGCAGCTTGGCGCCACCCTTGGCCACCATCACGGGATCGACCACGAGCCGGGTGATTCCGTGGTCTCTGATGGCGTTCGCGACCGCCTCGATGATCTCGGCCGACGAGAGCATGCCCGTCTTGGCCGCGCGCACATCGAGGTCGCTCACGACCGCGTCGATCTGCGCGCGGATGAGGTGCGTAGGCAGCTCGAGGATCTGGGTGACGTCGACGGTGTTCTGCGCTGTGATCGCCGTGATGGCCGAAGTGCCGTGCACGCCGAGCGCCGCAAACGTCTTCAGGTCGGCCTGGATGCCTGCGCCGCCGCCAGAGTCCGACCCGGCGATGGTGAGGGCGACAGGAAGCTTCATGCTCGGCGCAGGACCGCATAGACGACCGCGGCGACGCCGATGCTCACAAGGCCGCTGACGTCGGCGCCGTGCAGAGCCCTGATCACAGGGTCGTTGAAGAAATTCAGCAAGCCAAACGTGCTGCCAAAGATGTTTTGGTAGTTGACGAAGAGCAGGCTCGCGACTGTGCCGGCGACCCACGCGATCAGAGCGGCTCCTGGCCTGGACTTGCCTTCGAAAACGAAGAAGCTCAACAGCACGACTGCGGCCCAGGCGGGGGCCCACAGGTAAGTGAGGATCAGGAAGTCCTCGTAGGCGACATGGAAGTCCGTCACCAGAACGGCGTAAGCGGCAAGAGCAGTGCCCAGGATGCCGCAGCCAAGAGCCGCCTGCCAGCGCTGGATGCGGACGCCCATCGCCAGCAGGACCAGGCCCGCGGTGTAGACGTCGAGGTAGTTGGCCCAGATCTCGCCGACGACCACGAAGATGAAGAAAGGCGTCGCCACCCACACGGGCGCGTAAGTGCCGATGACTGCCAGCGGACCATTCTCGACGGTGTCGTACCAGTTGATGGTCGGCAGCAGGAGGCCGAAAAGTCCAAGAAAAATCATGGGCAGCGTGACCCCGACCACCGGCCAGAAAGTGACGGCGCGCACCGAGCTCGATCGCGGCAGATAGCGTGAGTAGTCGGAGGCGAATGGGTACCAGGACGCCACCAGCGCGAAGCACGTCATGAAACCAAGGGCGAATGCGCCCGGGTAGTCCGGCCCCAGGAAATGCCGCGCAGCCGGAAGCTGCGAGAGGTTGAACTGCGGAACCAGTGCAATGAACAGCACTGCCGTCAGTGCGGCGAAGGTGATCGCGCCGTACTTCTCGAGCACCTTGATGGTCTGGTGGCCGAATATCGCCACGGCCATGCTCGCGCCCGCGATGACGATCACGAGGACGAAGGTGACCTTTGCACTACCCGGCCTGATGAGCGCCGCTCCGGCCTGGGCGGCGATGACACAGTCGACCGCGAACCAGCCGACCGCGAGAAAAAGCGTCAGCGCCGCGCCGACGTAGGAGCCTCGGCGGCCGAAGATGCCCCGCGTGAACACGATCTGCGGCAGCCCGGAACGCGGACCGGTGTTGCTGAGCAGTCCGAGGATCACCGCGGCGGCGATGGTGCCCAGCGTGGTCGCGGCGAGCCCGTCCCACACCCCGAGCCCGTAGTAGGTCGTCAGCAGGCTGGCTGTGAAGAGGCTCGCGTAATTGACGAACGCGCCGGCCCACAGGAACGCGAGCTCGCGCGGCGTTCCATGCCGCTCTTTGTCAGGGATCGCATCGATGCCGTGGCTCTCGACCTGCCCGAAGGCATCGGCCCGTTCAACAGTCTCGACGCCGGAATCCGACATGGTCCTCCCTCCGCTGGCATTACCCAGTTCAGGTTCATGCGGTCGGCGCTTTCGGCGGCGCCCTCTCAGCCCTTATGCGAGCTCCCGCGTTACCCGGATTCTACGTCCGGCTCTAGCCATGCCTCCACGGAGCGGGGAGGAGGTACGAAAGGATGCGGTACACCTCGGGGTTCAGGCTCAGGCCGACGTGGCTGCCGTTCACCTCGATCGCGTTGATGTCAGGCCGCAGGCACGCATGCCAGTTGACGACGCCGTCAGAACGCGAGTAGATCGACGTGGTGGGCACGCGCGGCGCGGCGGCGAGGTCGCGCAGGAAGCGCATCTCCACCGAGGCGGGGTGCCCGTAGCGCATCACGTTGTACACGTGAGCGGCGTGCACGCCGGCCATCGTGAGCGGATGGACGTCGAAGGGATCTTTCAACGGCGAGCCGAGCGTGATCACCTGCTCAACCAGATCGGGCCTGCGATGCGCGAGCACTTTCGCGAGCACGCCGCCGCGGCTGTGCCCCACGATCGACACCCGCGCGCCGGTGCGCCGGTGCAGCGCGGTGAGCGTGTCGATGAGAGGCCGCAGCATCACCTCCGAGTACATGACGTTGAAGGTGACGCCGGCCATCCGCGGGCGGTAGCCCATCCTCTTCATCCAGTCGTACGGAGTGCGCAGCGTCCAGTCGCCGGCGAGGAAGCCGGGCACCAGCAGCACCGGCCGTCCGAGGCCAGGAGGCACCTCGTCGCCGCGATACACCGGGTCGCGGATGAGTCTCAGCCATTCGATGTACATACGGCCTTCGAGCCACATCGGAGGAGCGGGCCACCAGCGGCCCATGTGACGAAGGTCGGGGAGGACCGAGGAAGTTATCTCTTCCCAGCGGCTTCGCCTGTGATGTCCAGAGACCGTTGCCAAGTTGAAGTGTCGGTTGCTGCTCCGTTACGAAATGGCGGCGCGCTGGATTCTATATGCCATCCATTCGGAAAGAACCCTCATGAAGAGATCAGGGCTCTCGGTCATCGGGACGTGACCGACAACATCCACGACCTTATGGCGCACTGCGTCAATTCTACGGCGAGGGGTTGAGGATCGACCCCGCCATGCGCATCAGGATCTCGATCACGGCCGCGGTCGAACGCCGGCCGTCCTGGTGAAGGCGATCGAATGCCGCAAACGACGTGAGCACGGCGATGACATCCTCGGCCTCCTTCAGCGAGCAGCCAGGGCGCAGGCGATCCTCTGCCGCCAGCCGGGCCGCCAGCTCGCGCAAGCGCTCGGGCGCCGGCGTGTCGGGCAGCCGGCGGAAGAGGGAAGGATCTGTTGCCCAATGGGCCACCGCTGCGGCGACGAAGGGTCGGAGATCAGTCCAATCGGACCGGCCCGAGCCGCGCGCGGCCTCGGCCACCGCCGTCAGCACGCCGGCCCGCGACCCGAAGTGGTGGTAGACGCTCAAGCGGGACACGCCTGCCTGTTTGGCGATGGCCCCCACCGTGGGCCCGCCTGGGCGATCGCGGAGCAGGGTCTGGGCCGCCTGCAGGATGGCGCGCTGGGTGCGGGCCGCTGCCGACTCCCGGCGCGGGCTCCGGTAGGCACGAGCGATGGGCGTCACCCTAATTAGGTTAACAGACGGTCTGTTAAATGAAGATGCGAGTCGTTTGCCTAGAGGCCGAGGGTGAAGCGGGCCAGCCGATCGCGAACCTCGGTTGGCAGCAACTTCGAGTAGATGTCGATCGCGCGGGCGTCGTAGCCGACGAGGTAGCGGGGCTTGGGACTCTTGGCCGTCATCACGCCGGCGATCACGCGGGCGACCTCGATCGGGTCGCCCATCAAACGCTGGCTGGCCTTGATGCCCGTCTCGAGGCGCTTGTAGGCGGTGAGGTACTCGGAGTCGATGCGCCGCTGGAGGTCGTTGCCGGCCCCTTCCCAGACGTTGGGGCGGAAAGCGCCCGGCTCGATGAGCGCGACGGCGATGCCGTCGGAGGCGGCCTCCACCCGCAGCGCGTCCGAGAGCGCCTCGAGCGCGTGCTTGGCCGCCTGATACCAGCCGGTGAGAGGCGTCGTCATGAGCCCGTAGACCGACGAGATGTTGACGATCCGTCCAGTGCCTCGCCCTCGCATGTGGGGGATGGCGAGGCGTGCCAGGCGCATCGGGCCGAGCACCATCGTCTCCATCGCCAGGCGGGCGTCGTCGTCGGTCACGTCCTCGATTGCGCCGCTCGCGGGCACGCCTGCGTTGTTCACGAGCCCGAAAGGCTTGAGCGCGTCGATGACAGCCTTGCACTGCCGGGCGTCGGTGACGTCCAGCGTGACCGTGCGCACCTTGACGTGGGCGGCGCGCGCGGCGCGGGTGACGCTCCTTGCCTTCGAAGGATTGCGGACCCCGCCGACCGGAGTGAAGCCCCGGCGCGCGAGCTCGATCAGGGTCGCCAGCCCGATTCCGGTGCCGGCGCCTGTGACCAGCACGGTCCGATCCGGGCCCGTCATGGGGACCCACAACCTAACATCGCGGCCAATGAGGTTGTGGAACCCCGTGGGCGTCCGCGAGTTCGCGGCGCTAGCCCGGGATCCTGTCTTTCGCGGCCGCGGCATCCCTCACGGGGACGGCCGCGCTGTGCTCCTCATCCCCGGCTTCCTCTCAGGCGACTGGTCGATGCTGATCATGAGCAACTGGCTGCAGCGGATCGGTTACACGCCGCACATGTCGGGCATCAACTTCAACATCCACCACTCGGAGCACCTGATCGCAGGGCTTCGCAAGCGGCTGGCCGCCGTCCGCGCCGAGTCAGGTGGACGGGTGAGCCTGGTCGGCCACAGCCGCGGCGGCGTGCTCGCGAAGGTGCTCTCGTCGCGAATGCCTGATGCGGTCGAGCAGGTCATCGGTCTTGGCTCGCCGTTTGCCAACCAGTTGGACGTGGCCGCGCTGACCAACGTTGCCGTAGGCGTCATCCGTGCGGCGGGGGAGCTGCGGTACGGACGCCGCTTCCAGGCAGAGGGCCGCTTTGCGCACGAGCTGCGCCAGCCGCCCGCGGTGCCGACGACCTCGATCTACACGAAGTCAGACGAGGTGGTGAACTTCCGCAGCTGCCTCAGACCGGACATCCCTGCGATCTCCGTTTGGGGCGGCCACAACGGGCTGGTCGTCAACCCCGAGGTCTACCGGCTTCTTGGCCGCCTGCTCGCGAGACCGCGCCGTCCGGCGTCGTGATGTCGTCCGTGCGCGGCGCTTGCGCGCCGGCTTGATCGCCGACTCGGGGTAGTCGACGCTGCCGTTGTACGAAACGATCGCGATGTTCAAGCCGAGCGAGTGATAGATGGAGACGAACGGCCACACGTCGATGAGCTCGGCGCCGCCGGTATAGAAAGGAATCTGGGGACCGGGGATGTTCGTCACCACCAGGTTGATCACCGACTGGGGTGACCAGCGCATCTGCGTAGTCATCAGGTTGCCGGCGAGGTTCTGCAGCGTCGCCGGCGCCCATGTCGCGAGCTGCGTGAGCGTTTGCGCCGCGACCGCCTGACGAGACCGCTTCAGGTCGCCGGTGGCCGCGGTGACCATGTGCACGCGATCGGACGGCAGCATCGGGGCGAGCGGAACCTCGAGCACCATCGCGCTCACGAGGTTGCCCAGGCGGTAGCGCTGCGATTCGTCCCGCACGCTGACCGGTGCGAACACGCGCAACGAATCCGGGGTGGCATCGCCGCGTTCGTACAGCCATCGCGACATCGCCTCGCCGATGAGCGCGAGAACGACATCGTTCACCGTGCCGCCGAATGCAGTCTTGACGTCCTTGAACCACTGCAGCGGAACCTTCACCGCTTGCACGCGACGATGCGGGCCGATGGGCTGGTTGAAGAACAGAGGCGTGCCAGGCCTCAGCCATGACAGCGCCAGCTGCAGTCCGCCGGTCCACGGCGAGCGAAGCACCGCATCGAGCAGCTCGCGGGGCTGCAGCTTGACGATGTCCTTGATCACCTCGAGCGGCGACATCGAGCTCGTGATGTGCGCCAGCAGGTCGTTGCGATTCGGCGCGGGCCGCGGCTTCCATTTGCGCGGGCGCCCGTAGCGCATCGGCTCGGGCTCGACGTCGAGCAGCAGCGTCGCCAGGTCGACGGTCGAGATACCGTCGACCATCGCGTGATGGACCTTGTTGACCACGGCGATCCGTCCGCCGGTCAGCCCCTCGACGATGGTGACCTCCCACAGCGGCTTGTTCAGATCGAGCGGCCGGGCGAAGACGCGCGCGACGTAATCGCGAAGCGTGTCGTCATCGCCCGGGCTCGGCAGCGCGGCGCGGCGCACGTGGTACGAGAGGTCGAAGTCCGCGTCATCGACCCAAACCGGATTGCCGATACCGCCCGGCGGCCACATGAGCTTCTGGCGGTAGCGAGGGACGAGGTGCAGGCGCTCCTCGATCGTCCTTGCGAGCCCGAGCGCTCCGCGCCCGCCCTTGACCCGCGGCGCGCCTTCGAAGATGTACGTCGCACCGATATGGAGCGGGGCCTCGTGGCGTTCCGCGAACAGAAACCACGTGTCGATGCCGACGAGCGGTTCGAAATAGGGCCCTGTCACACCGCCCCCACCGATCGGATTGTGCGCTCTCCGGTCGTGCCGCTGTGCGACAGTGTGCCGCTGTGATTCCCGTCGCGATCGGCCTGGCGCTGGCCGCGGCGGTCGTGCACGGGACGTGGAACGTGCTGGTGAAGGTGAGCGGCGATCCGCTCACGACGTTCCAGCGCGGGACCGTGCTGGCTGTGCTGATCGGCACCTTGCCTGTCGCGATCGCCTGGTTCGCGATCGGCAGGCCTTCGATCAGCGTTGCCGCGATCGGCTTCGCGGTGGCCTCCGCGGTGTTCGAGCTGGCGTACCTGTGGTTGCTTTCCGCCGCGTATGGCCGCGGCGAGCTGTCGGTGGTCTACCCGATCGCGCGTGGCTCGGCGCCGCTGCTCGCGGTCGTGATCGGCATCGCGGTGCTCGGTGAGCGACTCTCCGCGCTGCAGCTCGCGGGCGTCGTGCTCCTCCTCGGCGGCATCCTTGCGGTCACGGTGCCGCAAACCAGCGGGCGCGCGACCTTCCCTGCGCTGATGACCGGCGTCGCCATCGCCGCGTACACGGCGATCGATCGCGTGGGCGTGCGGCTGACCATCCCGTGGGTTTACGGATGGATGCTGGTGGCGGTTCTGGCCGTGCTGGTCACTGTCACCCTTCCGGTGGCCGGCCGTCTGCACATCCGGCCCGAGGGCGCGGGCGAGCGGGCGCCGTCGCTGCCGCAGGCGGCGCTCATCGGGGTGTTCATGTGGGGCGGGTACTTGCTGGTGCTGCTCGCGCTGTACATAGCGCCTCTTTCGGTGGTCGCGCCGGTGCGGGAGGTCGCTGTCGTGGCCGTGGCCGTGTGGGGCGTCTGGAAGCTGCGCGAGCGGCGTTCGGCGGCGCTCAAGATCGCGGGTGCGAGCGCGACTCTGGTCGGAGTCTCGCTGCTGGCGCTCTGAAGGGAGGCCGCGGGACCGCGTGGTAGATTACATGCGTCGCCCGAGGGGGGCGATGTGCGCCGCGGTCGTCGATTCTTCTCGAAAGGACCCGTGCGTTCGTACCTGACTTTCGAGAAGAGGAGTTCGAGATGCCGACAGGCACCATCAAGAAGCTTGTATCCGATCGAGGGTTCGGCTTCATCGCGGCTGAGGACGGTAGGGAGTACTTCTTCCACCGGACCGGTCTGGACTCGAGCGTGAACTTCGACTCGCTCGCGGGCGGTGAGCGTGTGAGCTTCGAGATCGAGCCGAGCCAGAAAGGCCCACGGGCCAATCGCATCAAGCTGGCTTAGGTCAGAGGCGCAATCGGCCGGCCGCCCAGAGCGGCCGGCTTTTTTTGTCTGAGCTGAGATGAGCACAGTCGTGCGGCCTGCGTTCGAGATCTCACCGGCCGGTGCTTTTACGCTTCGGGCGAGCGCCGATTTCATCGGTGCCTGGCACGAAGCGCCGTCCGAAGGCCACGCGGATGGCGGCCACCTGCACCTCGCCTTTCTCACCGACGCCGGGTGGAAGCCGGTCGGAGTGTGCCTCACTCAAAGCGCCGATTCGCACGTGCACGGCGAGGTGTACGGCGACGCGAGCGCTCCTGAAGTGCAGGCCAAGGTGGCGCGCATCCTGAGTCTCGACGTCGACGGGTCGGGCTGGCCCGACGTCGGTTTGCGCGACCCGGTCGTCGGCCGTCTGCAGCGGAAGTTTCCCGGGTTCCGCCCCGTCAACTGGTCCGACGCATACGAGGCTGCGGCGTGGTGCCTGATCTCGTCTCGTGTCTCGATGCGGCAGGGCTCGGGCGTGAAGGACAGGCTGTCCCGCGAGATCGGGGACGAGGTCGATAT
>VBIA01000222.1 GCA_005879985.1 Chloroflexota bacterium
GCCGGAACGCATCGTCTGCGCTCCGAGTCGCCACATCAAACCATTAGGAGATGTTCGATGAAGAGCCTTCTCGTGTTACTCGTCGGATTTGTGTTGGTCGCCGCGTGCGGCGGAGGCGCCGCCAGCACGCTGGTGAAGTCGGCGGCTCCGCCAGGTCCGTTGACCAAGTACCGGAACACTCTGTCGGGCCTCAACGCCAACACGCAGGTCGACTTGATCCAGAACGTGATCGATTTCGCACCGGGCGCCGCGAGCGTGGTCCATGTCCACACATCACCAAATATCGCCACTCTCCTTCAGGGCCAGATCACGGTCAAGACGCCTGCTGGTGACAGGAAAGCGGCAATCGGGGAAATGCTGGTCGAGCCGATCAACGTGCCTCTTCAGGCCGTCAACACAGGCTCCGGCGAGGCTACCGTGGTGGTCGCATTCGTGGTGCCCCACGGTGGCAAACCAACGACGGCGGTGGCGGGGCAAGCCGCGCCGGCGCTACCGAACAAGACGCTGTTCACCTTCACCCTGAGCTCGCCCATGCTCAGCGGCCCATATAGCCTCGTCCAGCAGGTCCTTGATTTCGCTCCCGGCTCTCAGACGCCTCAACATCGCCACGGCGGACCGGGCTTGATAACCGTGCTTCAGGGGCAGGTCACCTTGAGCAGGGATGGTTTGGTGAGGACCTTCAACGCCGGCGATAGCTTTGTCGAGATGCCGGGACAGACACTGCAGGCGTTCAACCGTGGCAGCGCAGATCTTGTGTTGGCGGCGACCTTCCTGCTGCCCGACGGCGCCCAGCTGGCGACCAACCTGTAAAGACGTCGATTCCCGGCGCGCGTAGCGGGATCTTGCGACACCGAGTCGACCAAAACGGCGGCCCGCTCCAAAGCGCTCGGACCTCAACTCACGGCGCCACCGAGGCGCTGCTTGCAGAACTGAAAGGAGATGAAATGAAAATGGAGCTCAAGTGGTGGAACTGGTCGGTTGTTTTCGCGGTTGCGGTGCTTCTCCTCGTGCTTAACGCGGCACCTGGGGCGGCCACACAATCCTCAGGCGTCGCAAACATGACCCTCGCCCGTGGCGCAGACGTCTCAGCCGGGACCATTCCGCTCCAGGAAGGAACCGACGTCGTCGTCTCGCAGATCACAATCCAGCCTGGAGGATTGTCCGGCTGGCACATGCATCCCGGCGGTGCGATCGTCGTTGTCAAACAGGGTGAAGTCACCGTTTACAAATCGCAAGGCAGCCAGTGTGAGGCGACGACCTACACCGCGGGGCAAGCGTTCATCGAGCGGCCCGGCGAAGTGCACGACGCCGTCAACAGCGGCTCAGCTGTTTATGTTGCCTTCGCCACTTACCCGCGTGTCACTCCGGGTGGCGCGACAAGGATCGACATGCCTGACCCGGGCACTTGCCCAGGCCTCTGAAGATCAGACCTGAAGGGCGGCGTCCCGTTTGATAGCGGGACGCCGCCTTGTTGGCGTAGAGGATGCGCCGGCTACTTAATGGACGGGGCGCAGCTCAGGGTGAGCGCCTTGAACCCCGGTAAAGGTGGCCAAAGCAAGCCCGGTTGCATCGGGCTTGATCGTTGCCAGCTGACGGAGCCATCGACCCGCATCGCCCAGGCATGCGGCGATCGGGCCGCCGTCCCAGCACTCTTCCTGGGTGAAGAGGATCGCCGAGCCGTCAGGCGTCCAGCGGGGGGTGGCTCCAACTTTGATTCCGGCGGTGTAAGTCGTCAGCGCCCTCAGCCCCGTTCCATCGGGCTCGATGAGGTAGAGATTCGCAGCATTGCTCTTGTCGCCGAGACCGCCGAGGGTGTTGAACACGATCCGCCCGTCCGGCCCCCAGTCGGGATCAGCCGCGAAGGAGTCCCAGGCGGTCAGCTGCCGCTCGTGTCCATCCGCCAGGTTCCTGACGAACAGTGCCGCGCCGATCTCATCGCCGTACGGCGACAGGTGGGCGCGCCTGAAGGCGATCTGGTGACCGTCGGGCGACCAGCGCGCTCCCTCGACGGGCATGTCCTCGTGTTCGCTGAAGATGGTGGTAACAGCGTTCGAGGCGAGATCGAGCACCTTGAACTCGAAACCGGTCGGGACGCCGCCCGGTCCTGCCGGGAGGTCGTCCTGGGTGAACAGGATCCTGCGGCCGTCGGGTGACCAGTCTGCGGATTTGACCGTATTGCACGGCTCGTCGCAAGACACGATTCGACGGGCGCCGCTGCCGTCGGCATTGACCACCCACAGGTCGGAGCGATCGCCGCGGTTGGCTGTAAACGCGATCCGCTGACCGTCTGGCGACCAGTCCGGACTGTGCCTCGACCAGATGGAATCCGGCAGCAGGGCATGCAGTCCCGAACCGTTGGGGCGGACGAGGTAGAGGGTGGTGATGTAATCGCTCTTGGGGGAGACCCACTGATAGACAATCCACGGGTCGCTCTTCGCGACCGATGCCACTGCGGCTTGCGTCGGCGTGGACGTCGCCGCCGACGAGCCCGATCCACATGCGGCCAGCAGGACGATCGCCGTCGCCGCGAGCCAGACAACAGCCCTCTCGCGTGGGATAGCTGCGTTGACTTTCAAACGCGATTCGGCATTTTTCGCTTTCATACCTTCCTTCCTTTTCCGCGCAATAGGCACGTCCGTAGCCCTTTCATGGGACGGGGCGAAGCTCGGGATCAGCGCCTCGAACCCCGGTGGCGGTGGCCAAAGCAAGCCCGGTTGCGTCGGGCTTGATAGTTGCCAGCTGACGGAGCCATTGAGCCGAATCGCCCAGGCATGCGGCGATCGGGCCGCCGTCGCGGCACTCTTCCTGGGTGAAGAGGATCGCCGAACCGTCAGGCGTCCAGCGGGGGGTGGCTCCAACTTTGATTCCGGCGGTGTAAGTCGTCAGCGCCCTCAGCCCCGTTCCATCGGGCTCGATGAGGTAGAGATTCGCAGCATTGCTCTTGTCGCCGAGACCGCCGAGGGTGTTGAACACGATCCGCCCGTCCGGCCCCCAGTCGGGATCAGCCGCG
>VBIA01000223.1 GCA_005879985.1 Chloroflexota bacterium
TGGTGATGATGGTGCCGCTGATCGCCGGCTTGAGCGCCGTCCACGTCGCGCCCGCGTCGGCGCTGGTCCAGAGCGGGACGGTTCCGGAGGGACCGCTGTCACCCCCCGCGACCAGGCGCACCGGGGGGTTGACCGCGGCCACAGCGATCGCGTCGATGCTGGATGTCGAAAGTCCGAGCGACGTCCATGTGGCGCCGGTGTCGCTCGCGTAAACACCGTGATCCGTGCCGGCCACGATCATCGTGCGCGCGAAGCCGAACGCGCGCACCTGGCGGCCCTCGAGTCCTGCAACCGCGCTCCACTTCACACCGCCATCGGTGCTCATCAGAGCGCCGGCGTCGCGTGTGCCCGCAAGCACGAGGGACGGGTTGAAAGGGCTGAACGCGATGCTGAGCACAGCTGCGCTGCCTCGCTGTGCCTGCGTCCACGTTGCGCCGCCGTCAGCGCTGCGATAGAGACCACCCTGGCCTCCGCCCGCGATCACAGCGTGATCGTTCACGGGATCGACCGCGATCGCGAACACCGGCACGCGGCCGAGGTTCGGCAGCGACGCGAGCTCGACCCACGTGGATGGTGGCGACGCATCTGCGTTCGCGACCATCGCCGCGATCAACAGAGTGGGGCCCACCGCCAACGTCGCTAGAAGACGCCTGGAGAGCTGCGACAAACGCGGTTATTTTATCGATGCCCCGGAGCGACCTC
The DNA here is from genome assembly GCA_005879985.1 of Chloroflexota bacterium. Classification (GTDB taxonomy): domain Bacteria; phylum Chloroflexota; class Dormibacteria; order Dormibacterales; family Dormibacteraceae; genus CF-118. The sequence goes on from VBIA01000223.1 coordinate 703, forward strand.
CCAGGTCGAGATCAGGGGTCGATTGCATACAATCCCCTCGTGCTGGCTCGTGCTGCGAGCTGGCTGGACCGAGCTGCGTTCAGCCCTGACACGCTCCCGGATGACCTCGTCATTGGTATGGCGTTGACTCCGCCTGTGATCGCGGGGCTCGTGATCTTCAAGCTGCCCGCGGTGGAGATGCTCGGGATCGCGCTTGTCGCCGGCATCGCCGCGCAGCTGGTTTCGCGATTTCTGTGGCGCGGCTTGATCCCGAAACCGGAGACGAGCCCGATCATCGCAGCCGTCGTCGGCATCGCGTTGATCGGCTCGGGCGCGCCGCTGCTGCTCAGCGGTGAGGTCGCGGTGCTTGCGGTTGTGCTAGAGGTGCTGCGCGCGCGCTACGTGCCCGCGGTGCGGGCGCAACCTGGCCTCATCGCATGGGCCGTGATCACCCTCGCGAACCGCGGCGCGACGATGGCGTGGCTCAACCCGAGCGGCAGCAACAACCTGGAGCCGATCGCGATATGGCATCTGCTGCCGTCCGACCCGATGCCGGTCGACGCTGTGCGTCTCTACGTCGGCAACGTGCCGGGGCCGGTCTTTGCGACATCCCTGATGGCAATCGCCGTCGGCATCGCTTGGCTCGCCTACGCGCGTCGGCTGAGCCCGGCGGTAGCCCTGTGCTTCCTGCTCGGGGCGCTGGTTCCGATCGCCGTTTTCCACTGGGACTTCGTTTTCCAGCTGGACAACGGGCCGCTCTGGTTCGTCGGCGGTCTGATCCTTTCCGACCGGCGTTCGCTTCCAAGCTCGTGGGCGGTCCGGCCAATTCTTGGGTTCGTGGCGGGCGCAATTTCTGTCGGGCTTCGCTCACCCGTCTACGGAAGCCGCGGTCTCGAGGGGGCGCTTTTCACAGTCGCCGCAGCGCAGGCGCTCGTGGGCGTGATCGTTGTGATGATCTGGGCCGTCAAGGACACGACGCGACGCAGGGAACGCACGCGATTGCTGCAACGGCGCGACGAGCAGCTGCGCGCGATCAACCGCACCGAGGAACCGGCCGACCCGACCGCGCTTAGTCGAACGTAACGCGGGCCAGAGTCACTCCCAGGGCTGTGGCGATCGTCTCTGCCCTGGCCCCCGCCTCCTTGATCACGGGCGGTTTCAGCGGGGCGAAAGGCGTGATGTGCACCTCGAGCTTGCCCCTGGTGACCGCATGGGTCCACACGCCCAGGACGCGGCCATCGACGAGCACGACCGGCGAGATCCAGCCGGCCACGCGGCTGACCTTCCAGCGGTGGACCGGGTCGAAGAGGTGGTCGCGACTCGCGTGGCCCATCAGGTAAGGGTCGAACCCGGGCAGCAGCTGCACCGATTCCTGACCCGCGCTTGACCGCATCGATTTGAGGTCGGCGGCCAGCATCTGCGCTGTCTGCCCTTCGACCGAAACATTGATGAGCTCTTTTTCGATGGCGGCCCACGCGGCGCGATCCGCACCCGGGAACATGCCCATCCAACGGGAGTAGTCCCTCCGTGTCGCCGGCCCGTAAGCGCGCAGGTACCGCCTGGCCAGCTCCGCATTTGCGTCTTCGGGCTCGAGCTCCTGCCATTCGTTGAGCCAGTTCTGCGGGCGCACGAACGTTACGGATTGCCCGCGGTTCGGTCCAAAGCAGAGCGAGCCCTTGCGCGCCGCCGGCTTCAGGAGGCCGCCCCATCCCGACTTCAAGATCTGGCGCACATGCGCGGTCTGGCCGCGACCGACCACGGTGATGAGCTCCTCCCGCGTGACCGGCGTGCCATCGAGTGCGCCGCCGATTCGATCGAACAGATTGTTCATTTGCGGCTCGGAGAGCTTCAAGTACTTGAGCCACGCGCTCACGTTGCGCAGCGTGTACGCGCCGAGGGCGCCGGTGTAGACGGGCAGGTCGGCGGAACGCGCAAGGTGCAGCGTCCCCCGCATGAGCCACGTTTTGACCAGGGTCTTGCGCTTCCAGAGTGCCTCACCAATGTCCGCGGTCGTGCAGTCGACGCGCACAGCGATCTGCAGCTCTGCAAATGACATGACCTGGGCCTGCGCGCCGCCGATGTCGCCGACGACCTGCGCGAGCTGAGATCTGGGTGCGCGCCTGGCGAGGTGATGGCGCGCGAGGCGAAATGCATGGACGTCGGACCAGCTCAGCTCTGCCGCTACTACTGAAACGGGGCGCTTCACCGTCGCCCATGATCTTGCAGGGGCGGCAGGTCGCGCTACCAGTAGATGTCCTTCATCTCCGCGACAACATGACCATCGGGAGCCACGATGTACAGGTCCACCGGTGTGAAGCCTTTGACGTCGGTGTTGGCCGGGTTGTGTAGGCCAACCGCGAGACTCGCGCCATCAGGCTGGGCGGCGTAGCTGTAGACGTAGAACCCCGAGCCGGTCGGTCCCGACCACACGGTGCTGCCATCGCTGATCCGGACAATCGTGGCCGGTCCCCCGCCGGTGCCCGGGTCGACCAGGGCAAGCGAACCGTCCCAGCAGAAAATCTGGACCGAGCCCGCGATATGACCTATGACCGCGCCGTCGAGCCCAAAGAGCGTGGAGGTTAGTCCCTGGCTCTCGGCGATGGTCTGACCGTCCCTGGAGCTCACGATCTGGACCGGCAGCGCTTTCGACTCCTGGAAGTTGTGCGTCCAGAGAATCTTTCCCGTCGACAGTTCAACGACCCAGTACTGCGCGGTTCCGATGCCCTGACCCGCCGATTGAACCACCACCGCGCGATCGAACTCGACGCTGCAGGCCGCCACGGTCACGAAGCTCTGGTTGTTCACGGTGCCGATCTGCAGCACGTCTCTAGCTGTGCCCGCACGTGCGTCGAACAGCTTCAGCGTCGTTGGCACGCCGCCAGCGCCTGGAGTATCAAAAGGCGTCATCAGGCAGAAATGCACCTCGTCGTCAGCCCAGGTGCCCGAGAAGAACTTCGCCCCGAAGCTTCCAGACGCCACGACCGCGCCGGTTCGATCGCGAATCGTGCCTGCGCTGGCGAACAGGTTGGCTGCTGGATTGGAAATGGAGTCCCCCGCGTCGAAGGGGAGCTTTCCAACTGCCTTGCCGTCCCAGGTAATGGCGTCGATCTTCTGATAAGCAGAGGATTCGCGAATCACGAGGATGGGCGTGGAGTCGGACACGCCCAGGTTTTGGGCCGTGGCGGTTGGGCTGGCCGCCGGCGTCGCATGAGGCCGGCCAACGCCCCGGATCAGCGCAAACGTGGTGATCACGATGGCCGCGATCAGCACGGCCGCGATGCCGGCGGCCCACTGCGCCCTATGACTGGCATGGTCGCGTGCAGCCAGCGCGTCCTGCATCAGCCGATGGCGCGCGTCGCCGACCTCACCGAGCGTCGCCTGCTTCCGGTCGAATCCGGCGCGGATGTCATCACGGAGAGTCATCAGATGTCCTCCTCGAGGAGTCCGGGCCGCAAACGATGGCAGGCCCTGTAGATGCGTCCTTTGGCGGCGGCTCGCGAGATTCCGAGCGAGAGGGCAATCTCCTCGATGGGAAGGTCGAGGTAGTAGTGCATGAACAGGATCTGGCGGTCGCCCATGGAGAGCCGACCAAGAGCGCGCTCGATGTCGATCCGATCCATCTCCGTGGCGGCTGAGTTGGGCTGAAAGAAGGCCGGCAGTCGGACCGTCCGGAACCAACGGGTGCGGCGCATGTTCCGGCACTGGTTGGCGACGATGGCCAGGAACCACGGCCTCGCCTGGTCCCGGTCCCGAAGCCTGCCCAGGTTGCGCCACGCCTTGGTGATCGCCTCCTGGGTGGCGTCCTCAGCCTCAGCGCGATCGCCCAGCATC
>VBIA01000123.1 GCA_005879985.1 Chloroflexota bacterium
AATTCGGCGCGCCTTTCGCCGTTGCGGACTCTTGCTGCCGCCGCGCGCAGCCGGCCGTTACGGCTGCGCTGCGGCGTCAGGTCGGCGACCAGGCGGTAGCGGTCGCCTCGATATATGGAGCGAACGAACTCGACGATCCGCCCTGACTCGGACTGGGTCGTCCGCTCGAACAGGAATGCGGGCGTGTGCAGGGGCACCCCGAGCACCTCCGACTCCTCTTCCGATGTCACTGTGGGCTCGATGCTCTGGGTGCCAGAGACGATCACGATTCCGTACCTCTCCTCCAGCAGCTCGTAGAACGAGTGACCTTCCAGGTCGGACTTCGTCAGCCCGGGGACGACAGCCTCTGGAATGTGCAGCACCTCCATGGCCATCGGCTGGTCGTCGGCAAGCCGCAAGCGCTTGACGCGGACCAGCCGTGCCTCGGGCGAGACCTGGAGACGGCGCGCCAGCCTCGCCCCTGTGGAGGTGACGACGAGCTCGAGGGTCCTGCTGCCGGGGACCATCCCCCGGCGCCGCATGTCGTCGCTGAAGGACGTCAGGGTAAGCGGCTGGGCGATCTTCGGCTCGGTGACGTATGTGCCGCTGCCGTGGCGGCGGTCGAGGTACCCGTCGCGGACCAATTCGTCGAGCGCCGCCCGGATGGTCAGCCGCGAGACGCCGAGCTCCTGTGTCAGGTGCCGCTCTGAAGGGATGGTCTGCCCCACCGCCAGCGCCTCCATGAGATCGAGCACGCGCTCGCGCGCCTCTTCCTGCTTGGTCACGCCATCCCTCGGCCGAAGTGGTATGGCCCTCTAGCCGGCGTCACGCACGGCAGTTAAGCACATCTTGGGCAAGTGGTCAATACCACTTTGGTGGCCGGGCAAATTCGCCCGGACGGGTGGCCCCACAAGGCACCGGATCTCAACCGATCTTTACCGATCCTTGACCAATCTGCACTGGGCCGACCTTAAATTCTTGTGTCAGCGGCCAAAGTTGTGGCCGAAAAAACAAGGGGTGAAGTGACGTGAAGAGGATGTTGTTCAGCCTGGCCGTTTGCCTTGGCCTGCTCGCCGCAGGCACCACCAGCGCCAGCGCCGCCGCGCTGTGCCACGACGACCCGACCGTCGGAACGTCCGTCCCCGGCGTGAAGCTGACCGTCAATGCCACCGTCGGCGGCTCCAACGTGTTCGCGACCAGCGGAAGCGGATCCACGAGCTTCGGATTCACGATCGGAACCTAGGCCGGCAGACATGAACCGGGGGCTCCGGCTCTACCTGGTGGGCATTGCCGTGCCGGCGGCGGCGGTGCTGGGGGCGGTCCTCGGACTGCCCCGCACGCCCTCCGACCCGGTCCTGGCCGCGGTCCTGGTGTCCATCGGGGCGCTCGCCGCCAACTTCCCTGTGATGATCCGGAAGAACTACAAGGTCGACGCGACGCCGGCCGTCGACCTCGCGCTCGTGGTGCTATTCCCGGCGGCGACGGCGGTCGCGCTGGTGGGCCTCGGCCGGTTCCTCGGCGACGGCACGCTGTGCCTGCGCCGCAACCCGAACACCGGCAAGGGGCGGCGACGGCCCATCGACCTGCTCTTCAACACGAGCCAGATGATCCTTGCCGCCGCGGCGGCGGCGATCATCTACCACGGCGTGCTGACCACCGGCACGCTCGCCGATGGTGCCGGCGCGTTGGTCGCCGCGATCGCGGCGGCAGCCGCCATGTACGTGACCACCACCACGCTGGTCGTGATCGCGGTCGCGATGATGAGCAGGCGCAGCCCCGTCCAGGTGTGGCTCGAGGCGGCCGCGGTCGACTGGAAGCTGACGGCTGCGATGTACGCCGCCGGCTACGTGCTCGCGCTTGTATCGGCAACACATGCGTGGGTTGCGCTGGTGATGCTGGCCCCGCTCGCCGGCTTGCAGCTCGCCCTGAAGCGCGCTGTGCAGATGCGCGACCAGACGATCGCCGCGGTCGAATCGATGGCGGACGTCGTGGACAGGCGCGATCCGTACACGGGCCAGCACTCGAAAAGCGTGGCCGAGCATGCAGTGCGCATCGCGCGGCAGATGCACCTTCCTGAAAGCGAGGTGGAGCTCATCCGCCTGGCGGCGCGCGTCCACGACCTCGGCAAGATCGCTGTGCCCGACGAGGTGCTGAAAAAGCAGGGCCGCCTGACCGACGAAGAGTTCGCGATCATGAAGCAGCACCCGGTCACCGGCGCCGACATCCTCGCCAAGTTTCCGGAGTACCGGCGCGGGCGAGAGCTGGTGCTCGCGCACCACGAGCGCATCGACGGCCGCGGCTATCCGCGCGGGCTGGCCGGCGACGCGATCCCGTTGGGGGCGCGCGTCATCGCGGTCGCCGATTCGTGGGACGCGATGACCTCGAACCGGCCGTATCGCACGGCGCTCGATCCTCATGTGGCGATGGCCGAGCTGCTGCGCGGCCGCGGCATCCAGTGGGACGCGGCCGTGGTCGAAGCGTTCGCCACCACCATGCCCGAGGTGGTGCCGCCGGCGTTCGAGCTGGAGCCGGAGCGTGCGGGCGTCCCGCTCCTGCGCTCGCTGGGAGCTGTGGCCGGGATCCTGAGCTGACGCCGCAACCAATTCGACCCGTTTGGCGCCAAACCCGCGGCTGACGCCGAAACGAAGGGCCTGTTTGGCGCCAGACGTGGCTTTGCTGCGCTGAGGCGGCCGCTCGGCTCAGGCACTATTCCTTGACATGAACGAGTTCTTCGCGGACCTCGGCAGACGGTGGGTCGCGGCAGGCGAGCGCCGTGGCTCGAACATCACGGCGCCGACCCTCGACGCTCGCGTCGCGCTCGAGCTGCTGGAGCTGGCGCGTGCTGCCGCGCACACGCACGAGCGGCGTTTCGCCCCGCTTTCCTGTTACCTGGCGGGCATCGCCTCTGAGCGGATGCGTTCGGCGCGGCCTGACTTCGACGACGGCGCGATCGCAGCCTACATCCGCGAGGTATGGAAAGAGCTGGAGGGCGAGCCGGCGGAGCCTACCTGACGTTGATCACGGGCAGCTGCCGGAAGCTCTGCACAGCCACCCGGGCGGCGACCGCGGAGGCGACTGACCCGAACGCCCTGGCCGAGGCTGAATCCGGCCGCGACGCCACGACTGGAATTCCGTCGTCGCCACCTTCGCGCACCGACGGTTCCAATGGAATCGCGCCCAGGTAGGGAACGCCGAGGCGCTTGGCGGCCTGCTCGGCGCCGCCGTGGTCGAAGATGTGGTGCTCCTCTCCGCAACGTCCGCATACGAACCAGCTCATGTTCTCGATGAGACCGAGGGGCGGAACGTTCAGACCTCTGAACATCTGCAGCGCCTTCACCGCGACTCGCAGAGCCGCATCCTGGGGCGTGCACACGACGGCGATGCCTGTGAGCGGCACCGCCTGGGCGAGGGTGAGCGACGCGTCGCCGGTCCCAGGCGGCAGGTCGATGACGAGATAGTCGAGCTCGCCCCATCGGACATCGGTCAGCATCTGCTCGATCCCACGGGACACCATGGGTCCGCGCCACACCAGGGCCTGGTCGGCGCCGGCCAGCAGTCCTATCGACATGAGTCGCACGCCGTAAGCCTCGAGCGGTACCAGCTTCTGATCCAGCACCTTTGGCTGATCGCTGACGCCGAGCATGCCCGGCACGGATGGGCCGTAGATGTCGGCGTCGAGCAATCCGACGCTCGCTCCTTGCGCGCGCAGCGAGACCGCGAGGTTGACGGCCACCGTCGACTTGCCCACGCCACCCTTGCCCGACCCGATCGCCAGCACGTGCTTGACTCCCGGGATCGCACGCTCGCGAGGCTGGCCTCCGAAGGCCGACTTCACGTTGGCGGTCATGCGCACGTCGACGGCCGTCACACCGGGCAGCCTCCCAACCAGGTCATTGGCCATCGCGCTGAACCGGTCGCGTACGGGACAGGCCGGGGTGGTCAGCTCAAACGTGAACGCGACGCGCCCCTCGTCGCTGATGGCGAGGTCTTTGATCATTCCCAGGCTGACGACGTCGCGATGGAGGTCAGGGTCCTGGATGGAACCCAGCGCCGCGAGGACCTGTTCGGGCTTCGGCGGCTCGACGCGCGTCGAGCTACTGGCCACTGAAGATGACCGCCGCGCGCAGAGCGAGCACGCCGATGAGCACCAGCATGGATACCAGGATGGCGTTGGCGCCGACGGACGCGACCGCGGCGCCGCCCCCACCGCCACCCGACGGCCTCATGCGCCGGCCCTCTGCTCGGAGCCCGACCAGCGAAGCCGCCAGGCCGACCAGGGCCAGGGCCCAAAGGGGCGCTGTCGCGATCGTCCTCGCGCCCGTGCCGGCGTTGACCACGGTGACGAAGAACGCGATCAGCAGGATCAGCTCCAGCAGCGAGAAGTAACCGTCCGCCAAACGCAGGCGCACCAGGCTGTAAACCGCCTCCGGCCGGTAGCGCGTCAGCAGCGCGATCAACGCGGCCGCACCGCTCAAGCCAGACGCCAGGAAGAGGCCGCCCAGCGTCCAGGTGTCGCTCCAGACCGGCTGGTTGGAGACGCTGAGCAGCACGCCGGTGTACGAGGCGAGGAACAGGCCCGCCAGGGCGCCGACGACGTTGAACGCGACGCTCAGCGGACCGAGCAAAGGCGGTCCTTCCCGGCCGCGCCGGTCGGCGAGCCAGGCCCCGAGCGCGGAGAGGGTTGCGAAGATGCTGAACACCAGCAGCAGCCACACGCCTACGGACATCGGCGACCAGTACTTGAAGTTCAGGCCCGCATTGCCCGGGGTCACGTTCACGAGCATGTGCCAGAACTTCCACCAGCCGGCCCCCAGGTCCGCCGTGAGCAACAGAGGACACAACGGGATCAGAACGAACGAGGTGTAGAAGCCGAGCCTGGCCGCGGGCTCGTCGCGGGGATCGCCCGACAGGCGCAGCAGGGTGGCGATCACGTAAGCGCCGCCCGAAAGGCCGGCCAGAAAGAAGTAACCGAGGATGAACCACTCCCAGTCCGGGGCGCGGACGAAATGCTCCGCGGCGAGGAACACTTAGGCCAGGGCGCCGACGACGTTGAACGCGACGCTCAGCGGACCGAGCAAAGGCGGTCCTTCCCGGCCGCGCCGGTCGGCGAGCCAGGCCCCGAGCGCGGAGAGGGTCGCGAAGATGCTGAACACCAGCAGCAGCCACACGCCTACGGACATCGGCGACCAGTACTTGAAGTTCAGGCCCGCATTGCCCGGGGTCACGTTCACGAGCATGTGCCAGAACTTCCACCAGCCGGCCCCCAGGTCCGCCGTGAGCAACAGGGGACACAACGGGATCAGAACGAACGAGGTGTAGAAGCCGAGCCTGGCCGCGGGCTCGTCGCGGGGATCGCCCGACAGGCGCAGCAGGGTGGCGATCACGTAAGCGCCGCCCGAAAGGCCGGCCAGAAAGAAGTAACCGAGGATGAACCACTCCCAGTCCGGGGCGCGGACGAAATGCTCCGCGGCGAGGAACACTTAGGCCATCCTCCGGCGCCGAAAAGCCACCAGGCCCGCCACCACCCCGACCACGGCCGTGATCACGGCGCCGGCGTAGCCACCAATGTTGTTGCGGCTCGGCAGCACCGCGTTCTCGGCGTTGGGTAGTCCGTACGCCTCCGGCTTGTCCATCAGGAGGAAGAAGGCGTTGAGACCCCCGTACACCTTGTCGTCGCGGCCGTACAGCTGGGCCTGCGTCACGCCCTGGGAGTGCAGCGCTTCGAGCCGGGCGTCCGCCGTCTGCTGCAGCTGCGAAAGCGGGCCGAACTGGATCGACTGCGTCGGGCAGGCCTTCGCGCACGCCGGCTCGAGGCCGCCCTGCAGTCGGTCGTAGCAGAGCGTGCACTTGTGCGCCGTACCTGTCTTCTGGTTGATGGCGATGACGCTGTAGGGGCAGGCCGCGACACAGTTCCGGCAACCGTTGCAGACATCCTGCTGGATGAAGACGGTGTTGAACTCGGTGCGGATGATGGCGTTGGTGGGGCACACCTCCATGCAGCTCGCGTGCTGGCAGTGCTTGCAAACGTCGGACATCATCAGAAAGGCGGTTCCGTTGCCCGAGGTAGTAGAGCGATCCGGTACGCGGTCGTAGAACTTGACGTGACGCCAGTTCTGGGCGTCCAGCTGGCCCGTGTTGTCGAAGCTGTCAGCGAGAAATGCCGGCTCGTTGCCCTCCAGCTGGTTCCATTCCTTGCACGCCACCTCGCACGCCTTGCACCCTATGCAGACGCTCGTGTCAGTGAAGAACCCGTACGACTCGCCGGCTTTGATCTCCATGTTCAGAACCCCATCAGGTTGGGCGTGATCTTTGTGAACCCGAGATCGCGCGCGTAGAGGTCGAGGGGCAGGGCCGACAGCTCGTCCACCAGCGGCACTGCCTGGGTATTCCAAGCCCTCGCACCACTCCACCGCGCTCACCTGCGGCGGTCCCGACCTCGCTGTAGACGGGCAGGCGCGAACCTGACTGCTCGCCGCAGCTCGTGCAGGTCATGCGCGGATAGCCCCACTCGCAATGGCACCTTGCGCACACGAGCACGCGGCCACCGCTGGCCAGGTCGTCTGCGGCCCGCTTGAAGAAGCTGAGCTGCGGCGGGCCGCCGCACCCGGGACAGTGCCGGCGGTCGCTCCGGCTGTGGAACGCAGCAGCGGCGTCCTGCCCCATGGCCTCGAGCACAGGGCTGAGCGCGGCGCGCGCGAGGTATCGCTCCGCGGGCGCCTGCTCGTCGCCGAACATCCAACCCGCGACTATCGCCTGGGCGCTGGATCTGTCCAGACAATCCGGGACCTCCTCGGCCAGGCGCTTCGGACCTGCGGCGGCGGTCACCTCCGCTATGCGGGGGACCACCCGCTCGGCCACGTGAGCCGCGATGCGGCCGGGGGCGGGCGGCGTGGTGCGCGCGTCGAGGAAGGCTTCCTCCTGGACCGGCAGAAGCGCGGCGTAGAGGCGCATCACCTCCGCGGCGAACGGGTGACGTTGCTCGAGTATCTCGGTCCTGGCTCGCCGGGCCTCCCACACTTCGGTCAGGACCTGGAGCATCAGATCTTCTCCAGGTTGACGAGGAAGGCCTTGAACTCCGGCGTTCGCGCGTTGGCGTCGCCGACGAACGGTGTCAGCGCGTTGGCCAGCCAGTAGCGGCCGTGTGAGGGATCGCTGTCCGCCGAGACGCCGACGTAGCCCCAGTGGATCGGGATGCCGATCTGGTAGACCTTCTGGCCGGCCACGGTCATCGGCCCGAGGCGCTTGGTGACCAGGGCCAGCACCTCGACCTTGCCCCTCTTCGACGAGACGCGCACGTGGTCGCCGCTCTTGATGCTCTTCTCTTGCGCGAGCTCCTCAGGGATCTCGACGAAAGGCTTCGGCTGCAGCTGCACGAGGTGCGGCACGTGCTGAGTGACGTAGTGCTCGTGCTCGGTCAGGCGGTAGCTGGTCGCTATGTAAGGGAACTCCTGCGGGCCGCCGAAGCGGTTCGGCCTGCCCGCCGCCTTGTCGTAGAGGAACGCAACCGGCGAGGCGGAGTTGGTCGGATGCAGCGGGTTCTGCACCGGCGACTCGACCGGCTCGTAGTGCTCCGGAAACGGTCCGTCGACCATGCTGTTGCTGAACAGCCGGCCCACGCCTTCGCCGTTCATGATGAACGGCAGCCAGGCGTTGGGATCGTGAGGGTCCATAGTCGCCGGGTAGTCAGGCACGTCGCCCGTCCACTTGGTGCCGTTCCAGGTGATGCCGGGACGTGTCGTGTCCCACGGCTTTCCGTCCAGGTCGGCTGACGCGCGGTTGTACATCACGCGCCGGTTGAGAGGCCAGCTCCACGCCCACGTCGGGTAGAAGCCCATGCCCGTCGGGTCGTTCGTCTTGGGATCCGAGATGCCGCCGCGACGCTTCATCAGGTTGCCCGAGTCGGGGTAGCTGCCTACGTAGATCCAGTCGCCCGCCGTGGTGGTGCCGTCGTCCTTCAGGTTGGCGAACGTCGCCATGCGTTTGCCGGTGGTGAGGTCGAAGCCGTTGATCTCCTGGGCGATCTCGTCGAGCTCGGGCTTCAGCGCATCTTTGTACTTGAGGGTCACGGCCATGATCGGGTCGGGGAACTTCCCGCCCTGGTCCTGGTAGAGCTTCTTCACCCGGCTGAAGACGTCGGCCAGGATCCAGTGGTCATGGCGGGATTGGCCCTGCGGCGGCATCACCTGGTCCTTCCACTGCGACCAGCGGCCGCTGTTCACGAACGAGCCGTCCTTCTCGATCCAGTGCGTGGTCGGGACCATGAACACCTCGGTCTGGATCGCTGAGGGCGTGGCGCCCGGCGCGTGCCAGAACTCGGAGCTGGTGGTGGGCAGCGCGTCCATCACCACGAGCCATTTCAGGCTGGACAGCGCTTGCTGCACCTGGTTGGAATCAGGGCCGATGCTCGAGGCGGTCATGCCCGACAGGATCAGGCCCTGCATCTTGCCCTTGAGCGCCTGGTCGTAGATCGTCATCCACGAGGCGTTCGAGGCGGGCTTGGGCACGAAGTCGAAATGAAAGTCGTTGTCCTTGGTGGCCGCGTCGCCGTACCACGCCTTGAGCAGGCTGGTAAGGAACTTCTTGTAGTTGATGCCGAAGAAGTTCCACGAATGCGGGTCTGATTTCTTCGGCGCGCTGGCCGCCACATAGTCGTCACGGTTCGTCTGGCCGGGCGCTGGGATCTTCAGGTAGCCGGGCAGGATCTCCCAGGAGATGGCGTGGTCGGTGTTGCCCTGGATGTTGGCGTGCCCGCGCTCGGCGTTCATGCCGCCCCCAGGCCTGCCCATGTTCCCGAGCAGGAGCTGCAGGACTGCCGCCGACCTGATCAGCTGGCCGCCAGTGGTGTGCTGGGTGAGACCGACCGCATACACGATCGTCATCACCTTGTCCGGCTTGCCCATCTGGCCGACCATCGAGGCGACGCGATTGAAGTCGTCGACCGGTATGCCGGTGATGCTCGAGACGACGTCGGGCGTGTAGCGCGAGTAGTGCGCCTTCATCAGCTGGAACACGGTGCGCGGGTCTTGCAGCGTCATGTCGCGCATGGCGAAGCCGTCGGAGCCGGTCTTGTAGGCCCAGCTCGCGATGTTGTACGACCGCTTGTCTGAGCTGTAGCCCGAGAAGAGCCCGTCGTTGAATGTGAACTCGTCCTTGACGATGAACGACGCGTTCGTGTAGTTGCGCACGTAGGCGTCGTGGAACAGGTTGTTCTGCATGACGTGGTTGATGAGGCCGCCGAAGTACGCAACATCGGTGCCTGTGCGCATGCGCAAGTAGATGTCGGCTACGGCGGAGGTACGGGTGAAGCGCGGGTCGGCGTGCACCATCTTCGCGCCGCGCTCGAGCTTGGCCCGCATGAACCACTGGAACCCGACCGGGTGCGCCTCAGCCGGATTGGCGCCGTTGATCAGGATCAGGTCGGTGTTCCTGATGTCGCGCCAGTGGTTGGTCATCGCTCCCCTTCCGAATGTGGCGGCCAAACTGACCACCGTGGGACCGTGTCAAACCCTGGCCTGTTGCTCGAGGTGAACCAGTCCCAGGCCCCGCATCAGCTTGGTGGCGAAGTAGCCTTCCTCCGAGCTGAATGCGGCGCCTCCCGCGAATGCGATTCCCTCGCATCGGTTCACCGTGTTGCCGTTGCCGTCGACGGTCACGAACGTCGCGTCTCGTGAGGCCTTGATGTTCTGGGCGATCTTGTCCAGCATGAAATCCCAGCTCACCTTCCTCCAGTCGGAGGCGCCGGACGCGCGATACAGAGGCGACTCGACCCGCCGCGGCGAGGTGGCGAGCTGCATGGCGGTGGCGCCCTTGGGGCACAGCCGCCCTTCGTTCACCGGGCTGTCAGGATCACCCTCGATCTGCAGCAGCTGGACCGAGCCGTTGGCGGCCTTGCGCGTGTAAGCGACAAGAGAGCAGCCGACAGCGCAGTAGGGGCACACGCTGTGCGACTCCGTGGCGCCGGAGATGCGCAGCGACTGCTTGACCCTGGTCGACTCGGCCACCGCCGCGTCGAAGCCGAGGCCCGTGGCCACGATGGCGCCCGAGCCGGCAAGGCCGATCTTCAGGATGTCCCGGCGTGTGACAGCCGTCACCGCAACCCCCGCCGCCGCATCTGAGCGCGGCCAGCATCTCGACGCTAGTTCGACGATGAAGAGATGTCAAGTCGGGAGCGCGGCCGGCGGCTCAGCCGGTGGACATCTGCAGGTCGCTGCGGTCATCGTCCGCATCCGGGTTGCGCAGGAGATCGATCAGGCGCGGATCCCATTGCACGATCAGCCCGGCGACGCCGGCGGCAGCCTGGGCGGCGAGGGTCTCCCTCCAGGCGATCCGGTCCACGGGCATGGCGATCTGGACCCACGCCTCGGCCGGCTCGACACCCTGGACGGTGAACCGCTCGGGCGCCTCGCCGCGCGCGAAGACCATCGCCCGGCCGCCGCTGATCCGGTCCAGGGCCGCGCACGCCTCGGCGGACAAGGCCTCTCCCATCACGCAGCCGACCTGGACGCGATGGGTGGCAGCAGCGATGGCACCCAGCACTACGAGAGAAACGGGATCCGAACCCTCGATCAGCTCGGCGTAGGCGCCCGCCGTTTCCAGGGCGGCCACGTCGGCGAGGAATTCACCCCCGTGCTGGAACGTGGTGGGAAGCAGGACGGCGACCCGGAGCACCGACGTCAATCTACCGAGTCCGCACGCCGGCGCCCCAACCAATTCGGACCCGTTTGGCGCCAAACCGCGCCTGACGCTGAAAGCAAGGGCCTGTTTGGCGCCAAACGTGGCGCGTCAACAAGGTCGGCCTCAGCGCCTGCCGGCGAGCTCCATGAACTCGGCTCGCAGCTGACCATCTGATCGGTACGCGCCCAGGAAGCAGGAGGTCACCGTCTGGCTTTCGGCCTTCTCCACGCCGCGCATCTCGACGCATAGATGGCGTGCCTCCATCACGACCGCCACCCCAGGCGCCTCGACCAGCTCCTCGATCGCCTCGGCGATCTCACGCGTCATCCGCTCCTGCAGCTGCAGGCGATGGGCGAACGCGTCCACGATGCGCGGCAGCTTGGAGAGGCCCAGCACCCGGCCCGACGGCACGTAGCCGATGTGACAGCGGCCAAACATCGGCAGCAGGTGGTGCTCACACAGGCTGTAAAAGGGAATGTCGCGGATGGTGACCGGGTCGGTGCCCTCATGCGCGTAGAGGGCGCCGCGGGCCAGCACGTGGATGTCGGTGCCGTAACCGTCGGTCAGGTCCAGGAGCGACCGCGCGACGCGGCGCGGCGTGGCCTCCAACCCCTCGCGGTCGGGATCCTCGCCCAGCGCCAGCAGAATACGACGCGCGGACTCCTCGAGCTCCTCGAGGCGCGGCCGGTCTGAAGGTCGCGGCAGGCTCATTCGGCGCTGACCTCGGCTGCGTTGTTCTCCGACTCGACAACCCGCACTTTCAGGAGGCGGGCGGGCTTCAGGTGGGGTTCGAGCTGGCGAAAAGCGGCAATGGCCACGTTCTCGGCGGTGGGCACTATGCCGCGCAGGAACTCCACGTCACGATTCAGATGCCGGTGATCGACGGCGTCGACGAAGTGGCGGCGCAGGGCCGCGTCCACCTGCTTGAGGTTGACGACCATGCCGGTGTCCGGATCCACGGGCCCGCCGACAGTGACCTCGACCACGTAGTTGTGACCATGATCAGTCGCGCAGGCGCCGAACACCTCGCGGTTGCGCTCGTCGCTCCACTCCGGACGGCACAGGATGTGCGCCGCCGCGAACGTGGCCCGCCGCTGGATCCGAACTGTTTGACTCAACACCCCTTTACAAGAACGCCTACTGGGCCGGGTAACTTCCCTGATGCGGATCGAGGCGGATGTTGGCGCCGGACAGGGGCTCCGAATCCCGCGAGGCAAGCCACACGATCACGCGCGCCACCTCGGCCGGCTGGAGGCGTGGTCCCTCGACCCCGGCGATGCGCAGCATGGCGGTGTCGACCGCGCCCGGGCTGATGGCGTTCACCCGAATCCGCTCTGACCTGCCCTCCACCGCCAGGACCTCGGTCAGGCCCGCCAGCCCGGACTTCGCAGCGACGTAGGCGGACATCCCGGCGAACTTCTCCGCGCCCGCGACACCCGACAGGCTGGAAACCAGGACTATTGAGCCTCCACGGCCCCGCATCAGCCGAAACGCCTCGCGCGAGCACAGGAACGCCCCGCGGAGGCCGGCGCCGAGCTGGCTGTCCCAATCGCTCGCGGACGTCTCCGCGAAGGGTCGTTTGACCAGGACCTGGGCGCAGTGGACCAGTGCGTCAATGGCGTCAAGCCGCGCGAAAGCGCTGCGCACCTGGGCTTCGTCGGAGACGTCGCATCCCTCACGCCGGCTCAGCGAGGTCACCTCCCAGCCGCGCCCACGCATGGCCTCGACCACCGCAGAGCCGATGCCGCCCGACCCGCCGGTGACGACCGCCCGCGCGGTCACGATGACGCAATCTCCATCAGCGCGGTCTCATGACCGTCGATCGCGCCGTCCAGGCTGAGCCGGCGCCGCGCGCTCGCCCGCACCTCCCGGCGGTCCAGGGTGAGGCACCGTTCGATGGCCTGGGCCAGGGATGCGGCGTCGTCGGGGGTGGCGAGAAAGCCGCTTACGCCGTCCTCGACGACCTCAGCCAGCGCGCCCCTGTTGTAGGCGGCGACCGGGCAGCCTGCCATCTGCGCCTCGGCCGCCACCAGCCCGAAGGGCTCCTCCCAGCGCACGGCGCAGACCGTTACCGCGCTTGTGGCCATCACTCGCCGCAGCTCCAGCCGCGTGAGCTCGCCCAGAGGCTCGGCCCCTTGCAGGTCGACGTCATACGCGGGATCGTAGACGGCACCCGCCATGCGAACCTGCAGGCCCGCGACGCGGGCGGCGGTCAGCGCATCCTCGATGCCCTTCTCGGGCGAGATTCGCCCCGCGACCAGGGCCATGTGCTCTGGCGCGCCGTCCGGCACGTCGACGTCCTCGACCCCGTTGCGCAGCACGCGTCTCACGTCGACGCCGGCCACGCGCCATGCCCGCTGCATGCTCGCTGAGACGGTGGCGAGGTGGCCGGCCGGAGTCGACGAGGCGGCGGCGACGACAGCCGGCACCAGCGGCGGCATGTGGAGCGTATGCAGCGCCGCCAGTCCGCGCGCGTGATCGAACGCCGGCGCATCAAATGCATGCTGGCTGACGACATCGGGCCGGGTCGACCTGATGGCGTCGAACATCTCCGCGATCGCGGCCGCCACGCCCGGCGCCTGCGGCGCTGGCCGGCCAAGCGGCATGACCAGCGCCTGCGCGGCATCGCGCGGCGGTGGCACGGTGATGAGGTCCACGCCGGGCACCTCCGATCCTTCGACGCAGTGGATCGCGACCCGATGCCCGCGGTGCACCAACCCGAGCGCGAGGTCGCACACCATCGCCTGCGCGCCCCCCGGCTGCGCAGGCCGCAGGGGCGTGACGGGCGAAGCCACCACGGCGATCCGCATCGCTCGCACTAGTCTGATGAGAGCGTGGAGTACGCAGCCGCCGCGGCATCGGCGCCCCCGGGTTGGCGACACTTCACGCGCCGCGACATCGACCGCCTTCCCGCCGCCGTGCGCCGCCACGAGATGTCGAAAGTCCCGCCGGAGGACATGCGCATGCTTGAAGCGGGCGATCCATCGGCTGAGGAGCGGCTGCTGCGAGCGATGTTCTGGACGCTCACCTACCATCTCGAGCCTGAGCGGTGGGATCAGCTTGCGCAGGTGGAGCTGATCGCGCCGGCGATAATCGCGGCGCTGCCGGCCGTTGCGCGTGCCCTGGACGTGGGCGCCGGCTCAGGCCGCCTCACGCTTCACCTGGCAGAGCGCGCCGAGCACGTCGTCGCGGTGGAGCCGTCGGTCGGCCTGCTCGAGCTGCTTCGCGAGCGCCTGCCACGCGTGCACGCGATCGCGGCATGGGCAGAGGCGCTGCCGGTGCTTGACAGCTGGTCGCAGCTGACCACCGCCTGCGGCGCGTTCGGGCCCGATCCCGAGGTGCTGCGCGAGCTCGAGCGCGTCACGTGCGACGGCGGGGTCGTCGCCCTCATCAACCCGGAAGAGCCGGAGTGGTTCGAAGCTCACGGCTGGGAGCGCTGCGACGTGGAACCGGCCGCGGTCGAGCAGCATGAGCGCTGGATAGATGACTTCTTCGGACCGCTTGACCCGCCCCGGGTCTTAGTGACGAAAATGAAGGCGCGATGACGATCGAGAAGATGGCCTTTGGCCGCACCGATCACGAGAGCACGCGCACGCTGTTTGGCGCGGCGGCGCTGAGCCGCGTCGAGCAGTCGACGGCCGACCGCACGCTCGACGTGCTTCTGCAGCACGGTGTGAACCACATCGACACCGCTGCCAGCTATGGCGACGCCGAGCTGCGCATCGCGCCGTGGCTCAAGCGCAACCGCGCCGGCTTCTTCGTCGCCACCAAGACCGGCGCGCGCCGCGCCACCGAGGCGCGCGAGGAGCTGCATCGCTCGCTCGATCGCATGGGGGTGGACCACGTCGACCTCTGGCAGTTCCATAACCTCGCCGACCCGATCGACTGGGACATCGCGTTGAGCCCGGGCGGAGTGATCGAGGCTGCGGTCCAGGCTCGCGAGGAAGGACTCGTGCGCTTCATCGGCGTAACCGGGCACGGGTCGCAGATCGCGGCCAACCACCGCCGCAGCCTGGCGCGGTTCGACTTCGACTCGGTGCTGCTGCCGTTCAACTTCATCACGATGCAGCTGCCCTATTACGCCGAGAACTTCGAGGCGCTGGTTGCGACCTGCAGGGAGCGCAAGGTGGCGGTGCAGACCATCAAGTCGATCGCGCTGCGGCCGTGGCGCGACCGCGCGCACACGCACTCGACGTGGTACGAGCCGCTGGAGGATCAGGCCGACATCGACCTCGCCGTGTGGTGGGTGCTCGGCCGCGAGGGCGTGTTCCTCAACACCGTTGGCGATGTGAACCTGCTGCCGAAAGTGCTGGATGCCGCGAGCCGTTTCGAGCGCAGGCCGGCCGACTCGGACATGGAGCGCTTCGTCTCGCGCTCCGCGCAGGAGCCGCTCTTCGTCTAGCGGCGCTCAGCCAAGGTCGGTGAGAGTGACCTGCTTGCTCGCGGTCAGCCGGCCCGTGCCGCCCGAGCGGTACGTGCCCGATGTGGGCGCCACATCCGCGTAGTCCCGACCGACGGCGATCGTGACGTAGCCGAGCCCAGCCCTGCCGGCGTGCGTGGGGTCAAAGGCATGGGCGACCGCGTCGTGCCCGCCACCGGCCGGCAGTACGACCTCGACCCAGGCGTGGGTCCCGCCCTGGCCGAGCATGTGGCCGGACACGTAGCGCGCGGGCAGCCGGCACTCGCGGCACAGCGCCAGCATCACATGCGCGTAGTCCTGACAAACACCCGCACCGAATGCAAGCGCCTCGGCCGCGGAAGTACGAATGCCCGTGACGCCGTACCGGTAGGTCATCGATCGGTAGACCCAGTCGTTGATCTTGTCCGCAAGCTCCAGGCCCCACTCCGCGCGAGCCGCGAGCCTGGCCGCCGCGCTCTGGATGCGATCGTCTGCCGTGGTGAGTGGCGTGACTTCGAGCAGGTAGCCGGCAGCGGGCCAGCCCCCGGCGATGATGTTCGGCTCGGCAGCCCACCGCTCGACCGAGGCTTCGGCGACGAACTCGATCGCCTCCTGGACCTCGGGCGCGAACACGTCGATTACGACGTTGCCGAACCGGTCCTCCCTGTTCTGCATCCGGATCTCTTTCAGCTCCACCAGGAGGTCGTGATACGTGCGGCGCTGATCCCCAAAACGCGCAGGCGGGATCATGACAAGGCGATGGTTCAGATCGGTGATCGGCTCCTGGTACTCGTAGCGAAACGCCTGCCGCAGCCTGTAAGACGCGCGCCGGGCGGTCGACCAGTCGACGGAGGAGGGGTCGATCACGCGGCTTCCGCCACGTCCGCCCACACCTTCATCGAGCGGAAGGCCGCGGGCCCGAAGGTGGTGATCATCGCCACGTCGAGCGCGTCACGCCCGCGTCCGATCAAGACCCGACCCACACGGCGAGCGTTGTTGCGGGGGTCGAACGTCCACCAGCGCCCGCCGAGCCAAACCTCCATCCACGCGGCAAAGTCCATCGGGTCGGGGTCGGGTGGGACGTAGAGGTCGGGCAGGTAGCCGAACACGTAGCGCGCCGGGATGTTGAGGGCACGGCAGAACGTGATGGCAAGGTGCGCCAGGTCGCGGCACACGCCCTTGCGATTCCGAAATACGTCCATGGCGGTGGTCAGCGGGTTGCTGGCCCCGTGCTGGAACTGGATGTTGTCGTGGACCCAGTCACAAATGGCCTGGACCCTGGCGCCGCCTGGTTCCGAATGGCCGAACAGCTCCCAGGCTGTGTCCATGAGCTCGTCGGAAAGGCAGTACCGGCTGGGAAGAGTGAAGTGCAGGAGGTCGCCCGGAACCTCGTCGACCGGAGCCTGGGGCGCCGCCGAAGCATCGGCGTCCGCCTCGTCGGGGACGGCGACCACCGCGTCGTAGGTGAGGACAAGGGGGCCAGGGGCCATGACCAGGCGCTTCACCGGGTTGCCGTAGATGTCGGCATACTCGTCGATTGCCACCGATGGTTGGGTCGACCACGACTCCGTGACCAGCTGGTGGGTAGAGTCCGAGCGAGGCCGAACCTGGACGGTGGCCGTGGTGGGCGCGGCCACGTCATATTTGAACTCGCAACCGACGCGCAGCTTGATCACGCCTCCCGTTGAACGAATGGCGCAGAAACTATAGCCGTGGGCCACTCGGATTCCATCGATCACGGCTATGAGCTCAACGGCTTCTACGACGAAATGCTTGCGGCCGTCGGGCAACCAAGACCAGGCTACCGGCGGCTGTACGACACTCTCAACAGCCTCGGCGCCGCGGAGCTGCAGCGCCGCCACGGCCTCGCGCTCCAGCTGTTCCGGAACCACGGAATCACTTTCGCCGTCTATCCGGACGAGCAGGGGACCGAAAAGGTCTTTCCTTTCGACGTCATTCCGAGGGTCATCTCGGCGGCCACCTGGCGGCGGCTCGAGGCCGGGCTGAAGCAGCGCCTGGCCGCCCTGAACCTCTTCCTGGACGACGTCTACAGCCGGAAGCTGATCCTCAAGCAGCGGGCGATTCCTCCCGAGATCATCCTCAGCAGCTCGCTCTACATGAGGGAGATCGAAGGGCTCCAGGTGCCACACGGCATTCACTGCCACATCGCCGGCATCGACCTGATCCGCGACGCAAGGGGCGAGTTCTTCGTCCTCGAGGACAACCTGCGGACGCCGTCGGGGGCTTCATACGTGCTGGCCAACCGCTACGTCATGAAGCGCGTGCTGCCGGATCTCTTCGCCGGCTACCCCGTGCGGCCGGTCGAGGGGTACGTGCACGAGCTGCTGAGCCACCTGCGCTGGCTGGCTCCCCAGGGGGTCGAAGACCCGACCGTCGTCCTGCTGACGCCGGGCATCAACAACTCCGCCTACTACGAGCACCTCTACCTCGCCAAGCAGATGGGGATCGAGCTGGTCGAGGGCACCGACCTGGTGGTGGACGAGGACCACGTGTTCATGCGCACGACGCGCGGCTTGCGCCCTGTTCACGTCATCTACCGACGGATCGATGACGAGTGGCTGGACCCCATCTTCGGCCGCCAGGAATCGCTCGTTGGCGTGGCCGGGCTTATGAACGCATACCGGGCGGGCAACGTGGCCATCGCCAACGCTCCGGGCAATGGGGTTGCCGACGACAAGGCGGTGTATGCGCTGGTCCCCACGATTCTTCGCTACTACCTGGGCGAGGACCCGATCCTGCCGAACGTGGAGACCTTCGTGTGCGCAATCGAGACCGACCGCCGCTACGTCGTCGACCACCTGGACTCGCTCGTGGTGAAGACAGTCGACGGCTCCGGCGGCTACGGGATGCTGATCGGGCCGGCGTCCACCCGCCGGGAGCGCGAGGATTTCCGCCGCCGCATCGAGGCACATCCGCGAGCCTTCATCGCCCAGCCCGTGGTCGCCCTGTCGGTCCAACCGGTGCTCGACGGCGGCCGGCTGCGGCCAGGCCACCAGGACCTGCGTCCCTTCGTGCTCTCGGGCCCCAGCGTGCAGGTGACGCCGGGCGGCCTCACTCGGGTGGCGCTGAAGCCTGGATCGCTGATCGTCAACAGCTCCCAGGGCGGAGGCAGCCGGGACACCTGGGTGATGGCGGAAAGCACCGGCGAGGATGGCGATGCTTAGCCGAGCCGCCACATCATTGACCCTTTTCGGACGGCATCTCGAGCGCGCTGATCACCTGGCGCGCATCCTCGGCGTCCATGTAGCGCTCGCCCTCGACCGAACCGACGAGCCTGGGCCCGATTTCTGGATGCGGTTCATGCAGCTGGCAGGCTGGCCGGGCAGCGACACGGGCCGCAGGGACCAGGCCGTCGAGATGGTGATCGCGGGCACGCTCGGCCCCTCCGTGCGCGCCAGCATCGCCGCCGCCAGGCTCGCGGCCCAGGCGGTGCGACCGTCGCTGCCGAGCGAGCTGTACGAGCACATCAACGCGCTTCACTGGCGGGTGCAAGGTGCGGACTGGCAGCCCGACCTCTATCCGCTGCTCATCGACGTGCAGATGGGGGTCCGGCTGGCGGACGGGCTGCTCGAGGACACGATGTCACACGACGAAGCCCGGGATTTCGTGCGCCTTGGCAAGTTTGTCGAGCGGGCTTCCAATGTGACCGCGATCGTCACGAGGAAGTCAGCCGAGCTGGCCGACACCCCTGAGGACGCGCTCGAGTGGACCGCCGTTCTCAAGTCGTGCTTTGCGTTCGAGTCGTACCAGGCTCGCTACTCGGGTGGCGTGACGCCTGATCGTGTGATCGAGTGCCTGGTCCTGGATGAGGCGCTGCCAAGGTCGGCGCGCTTTTCGGCCGCAGCCGCGCTGGAGGCCGTGACGAAGATCGACGGTAAGGGCAGGCGTTCCCGACCGCGCCACCTGCTCATCCGGTTCCGGTCACTGTTTGCGCGCGCCGACACCGAAGCGATCGCCCGGCGGCCGAAGGACTTCGATGCCGACTGCAGAGGCATCCTTCGCCAGTTAGAGGCTGCTCTCAGAGAGACCTACTTCCATCCCAGCAAGGTGCCGACGAGCGTCACCGGCGACGAGGAACGAGCCATGCCGCAACAGCAGCAGCAGGTGAGTCATGAGAGGAACCCCGGAGCTTGTTCATGAGGCTGGAGATCGTTCACAGCACTCACTACCACTACACCGGGCCCATCGCCGAGTCGGTGATGGAAGTCCGGCTGCAACCGATGGACGGCTCCGGGCAGCGGTGCGTCGCCTTCGCGCTCGACATCAGCTCTGGGATCAATGCGCGCTCCTACGTTGACGGCTATGGCAACAAGGTGCACTACTTCAACCTGGTCCGCCCGCACACGCGACTCAGCATCACCAGCCGGTCGACTGTGGAGACCGGCCTCGCGCCTGACGCAGACGCAGGCGAAGAGCTTGTCCACGACTTCCTGAGGTTCCGCAGCCCCGTCAAGGACATCCAGGGCGTGCGGGACCTCGCGCGCGAGCACTCCATCGCGGATCCTGGGTCCGCAGAGTCGGTCGAGGCGGCGCTGGACAGGCTAACCCTGGCGATCAGCCGCGACTTCGAGTACAACCGCGCGGTCACCAACGTGTACAGCGCGGTGGACGAGGTGCTCGAGCTGCGCGCCGGCGTGTGCCAGGACTTCGCGCACCTCTTCATTGCAGTGGCGCGCGCGATGGGCGTTCCCGCCAGGTACGTCAGCGGCTACATCCATTTCGCCGACGACAAAGGCGCCACCACCGCATCGCATGCATGGGGCGAGGCATGGGTGCCCGGCAAAGGCTGGATCGGCTACGACGCCACCCGGCCGGTGCGCACGTCAGAGCACTATGTTCGCCTGGCGGTCGGTCGCGACTACAGCGACGCGGCGCCGACGCGAGGCATCTACGTCGGCTCCGCCAACAGCACGATGAAGGTGCAAGTTAAGACTCGCGAGGTGCTGTCGGAAGCGTGAGCTCGCCCGGGTCCGATCGCCAGATCGCGGGTGGCCAGGGTGACGTCAGGCCTGCTCGGCGTCAAGGATTCGTCGACCGCGGGCTACACTCGCAGAGTGAAGAACCTGCAGTCGTACACCGGCCTGGAGGCTATCGACGCCAAGACGGCCGCTCTCAGCCCGCTGGCGAGGAAGCTCCGCATGAAGGCCGGCGACCGGGTCGCGATCGTGAACTCGCCTCCCGCCTACCTGGCCCAGCTCGTGCCGGCGCCAGGCGACGTGCACGTGGAGGTCAAACCCGACCAGTCATTTGACCTGGTGCAGCTGTTCATCAACAACACGGACGAGCTGCGCAGCCTGGGTCCGAACGCGATCCGCGGCGTGAAACCGGACGGGCTGCTGTGGGTGTGCTATCCGAAAGGCGGCCGGACCCGCGGCGCCACCGACCTGCCCGCCACTCCGTGGTGGACCAAGCGCGACGTGCTCGGTGAGTTCACGGGTGAGACGGGCTACAAGCCGGTGGCGTTCGTGAAGATCGACGACAACTGGACGGCGCTCCGCTTCAAGCGCGGGTAAGCGGGTATTTCGCCCCCACCTGACCTCCCCACTAGGTGGGGAGGGACATTTTTTTAGAAATCTTTTCGGCCCTCGAAGTGGTCGGCCACGCCTGGTCGTGTGAGCTCGTACAGCGCGATGCGATGGCCGCGAGGTGACACGAACGAGCAGCACGGCCCCATCGGGATCTCGAGGTTGGTCCCCTTCTTCCATCCGTTCTTCTTGAGCTGCTTCAGCGAAGCATCCAGGTCCGCGACGCGATAAACGAGGATCGGCCGGTCACCCTCGAGGTGATCCGTCAGCAGCACGTACGGCGGACCACCGCTCAGGTCGATCTTCGCCACCCGCGCGCCCATCGAGTCGATCGCGAACGCGAGCTTCCCGCCCAGCACCTCGGTGAAGTAGCGCACGTCCGCGGCCACGTCGTCGCTCGGCGTGTAGAGGTAATCGAGCTGCAGGAACGGGCCCTCGCGCCTGGGCATCGGCGGGGCAAGGTTAGTCCAACGCGGCCAATATGATTCTTTGATCGCAAGCCCCCTCCGTTCGAACGCTCGCGCCGCGATCACGAGCCCTCCGTTCCTGCTTGCAGGTCTCGCCGTGTGCATCGCGATCTCCTTCCAGATCCTGCTGCCGGTCGTGCCTGTGATGGCGGAACGGCAAGGGCCGCACGGCATCGCCGGCGCCGCCACCGCGGCGCTGTTTGTCGGGGCCGTGATAGGCGAGCTCTCAACGCCGTGGCTCCTCACCAGGTTCCGCTCCAACCGGCTCCTCGTCGCGGCGCAGCTGCTGACCGCGCTGCCAAGCCTCGTCTTCGTGCTGCAGCACCCACCGACGTGGGCGATGCTGGCGGCCGCATTCGGGCGGGGGCTGGCGATGGGCGTCGCAATCGTGGTTTCGGTGACGCTGCTCTCAGAGCTGACGGCTCCCGAGCGACGAGGCAGCTCCATCGGCTACTACGGGTTCGCGCTGAGCGCCCCCGGGGTGTTCATTCCCTCGGCCGGTGTCTTTCTGCTCGCGAACGGCCGGTCCGACGTCGACGGGCTCATCGCGTTCGGGGTCGGCGTCGCCGGTGCGTTCATCGCCATCCGCATCCCCGAGCGGCCCTCACACGCTTCGCAGCAGCCGGCCGACATGCTCGCCACGCTGCGCCGCCCAGGAATGCTCGCCGTGTTCGCGGGATTCGTCCTCGTCAGCTGCTCCTTCGGCGGCGTGTTCACGTACGCGCCGGTCGCCCTACCCCTGAAGGGACTCGGATCCGCTGCCGCGTTTCTACTGGCGGCCGGTTCGACGCGCGCGCTAAGCCGGTGGGTCGCCGGCTACATCGGCGATCGGGTGCCTGCTCGGGCTCTGCTGCTCGGCGCCCTACCGATAGCTGTCGCATCGCTTTTGATGCTGGCGCTCACGAGCGCGGCGTTATGGGTGCTGGCCGCGGGCGTCCTGTACGGGATCGGCTTCGGCGCGCTGCACACGGCGTCGTACCTGGCCATGAACGAGCGAGGCACGAGCTCAGACTCCGGCGCGATCAGCGCGCTGTGGAACAGCGCCGTCGACATGGGCGGCTCGCTCGGCGGGACGATGATCGGCGTCGTTGCGGCGCAGTACGGCTACGCCGCAGCCGCGTGGTCGCTGCCCGTGGTGGCGGCCCTGGCGCTGCCGCTCTTCCTCTTGCCGGCGCGCGAGGTGCCGCGGCCAGTGGGTGAAGCGGAGATTTTCGTCCGCTAAAGGCCAGGGACCGCGGGCTCGTTGTGCTCCGCCAGCACCTCGTTCAGCAGCTCCAGGTCATACAGGCCGTTCAGATTCGCGTCTCTGAGCAGGCCGAGGCTGTGGGCGTGGTCGGCCGAGGTCTGCAGTGTCGCTGCCAGCGGATCCAGCGTGAACGCCATGTGCGGCCACGCCGCCGCCACGACTCCGTCCGCCAGCCTCTTTCCAGTGATGCTTGCGACCGCCGCGTTGGCGATCGACTGCGCCTGCGCGGCGTTCGCGTTGAGGAACTTCACCGTCGCGTACAGCCCCTCGAGTAGGGCCTTGATCCGCTTGGGATGGTCGTGCAGGAACTGCGTCGCGACGATGAGGTCGGTGGTGACGAACCTGGAGTCGGGCCACAGGTCACTCTCGTCGACCAGCACGCGGCCGCCGCCCTCGACCACCAGCCGGCTCGCCCAGGGCTCCGGCAGCCACGCGCCGTCGATCTGGCGCTGCTTGAAGGCGTTGAGCGTCAGCGCGTTGTCCTGCGGCAGCACGCTCACGTCGCCGCCGCCGAGCGTGTCGGTCTTGAAGCCCTGGCTTTTCAGGTACCAGCGCAGCGCCACGTCCTGAGTCCCGCCGAGCTGCGGGTCGGCGATCTCCTTGCCGCGCAGCTGTGATGGGCTCGTGATGTCCGGGCGAACCACAAGCAGCGCGCCGCCCGACGTGGCGCCCGAGATCACATGGATGGCCTGGCCGTGCGATTGGACGTACGCGTTGACCGTCGGGTTCGGACCGACGAAGCCCGCGTCGAGGGATCCGGAGAGAATCGCGGTCACGGCGTCGCCGCCGGCATTGAAGGTGTGCTGCTCGATGGTCACGCCGTCGCCGAGCTGACCGGCGAAGAGGCCGTCCTGCAGGCCGACCAGCGCAGGCGCGTGAGTGAGGTTCGGGAAATATCCGAGCCGGATCGTCAGCGGCCCGTCGTCGGAAGCAGGCACGCTCGACCCGCAAGCCGACGTGACGAGCATCACCGCCAGTGCTGAGACGAAGGTCCTCATTGGCGTGGCGCCGAACGATAGCCGATTATGTTTACGGCATGGCTCCGACGGCGCGGGAGCTGCTCGCCGAGGCGGCTGCGTCGGGCGAGGAGCTGGAGAGCGTGGCGCGGGGGCTGCTGGCGAGACTGGCCGAGCTCACGGGCCTCAGCTCCACGTACCTGGCCGAGACGAGGCTGGACGAGGACGAGCAGCGAATCCTGTTCTCGTTCAACAGCAGCGACATCTTCCACATCCCCGAAAACATCACACTGCCCTGGTCGGAAGGCGTGTGCAGGTTCGTCTCCGAGGGCGGGCCGAACTACACCGCAGACGCGCAGAAGGCGTATCCGCGCAGCAGCGTCGCGAGGCTGCTCGACATCCGGACCTTCGTCTCCTATCCCGTGTTCACGGTGGAAGGCCGGTGGTTCGGCACTCTGTGCGGAGCGAGCAAGGACCAGGTCCAGATCGAGGACGAGCTGCTCGAGCTGATGCGTGAATGCGCGCGTCTCATCGGCGAGCGGATCCACTCCCCGAACGCGCCGAGCGCGGATCTTTACCGGGGCGGCAGGTAGGCCAGCGGGTCGATGACCGCGCCGTTGTAGCGCAGCTCGAAATGCAGGTGTGGTCCGGTGGCCAGCCCGGTCGCACCCTCGTCCCCGACCAGCTGGCCGCGCACCACATGCTGACCTTCGACGACCTGCGTGTCGGCCAGGTGCGCGTACAGGGTGAAGTAGCCGCCGCCGTGCGCGACGATCACGTAGTTGCCATAGCCCACGGTGGTGTGCCGAACCGCGACCACGAGACCGTCGGCCGCGGCCAGTACCGGCGTCCCGTACGCGGCCGCGATGTCGATCCCGGTGTGGAAATGCTTGTACTGGCCGAGGGGCGGCTCCAACGCGAACGTGGTCGGGCCGAAGAGCTGTGTCAGCGTGCCGCGGATCATCGGCCACGACATCTGCAGGCCGAAGGGGCCGAACCCGGCGGGCAGCTCCATCAGTGCCATCGCGTCGCCGCCCCCGACG
Organism: Chloroflexota bacterium; assembly: GCA_005879985.1. Lineage (GTDB taxonomy): Bacteria > Chloroflexota > Dormibacteria > Dormibacterales > Dormibacteraceae > CF-118. The sequence goes on from VBIA01000123.1 coordinate 24,311, forward strand.
CCCGCGAGCGCCCAGGCGGCCGACTGCGACTGCTGGCTGAGGTTCGTCTCCTGCTGCTCCATCAAGGTGGCGATCTGCGCGGCCTCGTCCGGCGAGAGGTTGGGCAGCTGGGCCACCGTGTTGCGGATGTGTGTGATCAGCGCCGCCAGCTGATTGGTGAGCGTGTCGATCTGCACCTGTATGGTCGCGAGCTGATCTACGCTCGCCTGAACCTGGTCGAGCGTTGCCTGCTCGTCGTCGAGGTCCGACTGGCGAGCATCCCGGTCCGCCTGCACCGTGACGAGGTCGTCAGCAAGGCGCTCCTGCAGCGCGTGTGCGCGCTGGCCGGCGATCACCATGTCCCCTGTTGCGGTCAGGGCGTCGGCGAGGTTGCCCGAGCTCGCGAGGATGTCGAGAAACGAAGAAGGGCGGCGGTACATCGCACGCGCCAGCGCCTTCAGCTGCGCCCGCTCGTTGTCGATGCGCAGCTCCAGGTTCGCGATCTGCTCATCGAGCGAGGCGATCTGGTTCTGCAGCTGCCTGATCGTCAGCTCCTCCTGCCCGACCTCGGCGGCGAGCAGCTGCGCCCGCACCGTCGCCGCGGCGACCGTGGCGCTCAGCTGGTGCTGCGTCGTCAGGGCTGCGGCCAGGTCACCGCCGAGACGCTGCGTCAGCTGGTCGAGCGACGACTGGGTGCACGTGCGCGCATCGGTGGCGGTTGCGCTCGGGCTCGGACTCGGACATACGGTCGTTGCGGCCGCCGGTGCGGGCCCGCGAAGCGCGAACAAGGCGGCGCACATCGCGGCCGCGAGCGCCAGCGCCGCTGCGCGTTTCATGCTCGCACGCGCCGGAAGCTGAGGATGGAGGTGGCGATGCCGAGCACCATGCCGGCGATCACGACGCCGGCGATCACGAAGCGCGTGGCGGTGAGCCCAACGCCAGGCAGCAGCTGCACGTACGTCGCATCCGCGAAGCGCATCGCCAGCAGGTAGGCGGCGGCGACCAGCGCGCCTGCGATCAACCCCGCGATCGCGCCTGTCATCAAGCCTTCGATCACAAACGGATCGCGCAGCATCCAGTGGCGCGCCCCGAGGAGCCGTAGGGTAATCACCTCTTCCCGTCGCGCGGCCGCTACCGCGCGCATCGAGTTGGCGGTGACCGCATACGCGATGAACGCGAAGAGCAGGAGCAGCACGCCTCCGACCAGGCCGACCCCGATCGCGATCTTGCGCAGGCGGCCGTAAACGTCTGGGTCGTACGAGGTCGGATACGCGGGATCGACCGCTGGGTCACCGTTGGCGATCTGCGCGACCGCGCTGACCTCGGTGACGAGCTTCACGCGCACGTCGAGGCTGGCGGGGAATGGATTGGTGTCGCTCAGGCCGGCGAGGCTGCCCAGCCCGGGCCGGCCGCGCGCCTCCCGCAGCGCCTCCGCGGAGCTCACCTCCCGCACGGACGCGACGCGCGAGTCGGCGACGAACTTGTCCTTCAAGGCGCTGATCTGGTCGTCCGTGGCTTTCTCGGCCAGGTAGACGCGCACGGTTGAGGCCTGCCCCTCCGCGGTGGCGGCCGCGCGGCCGAGCGAGATGCCGACGAGTGCCAGCAGGCCGCTGAGGAGGAGCACCATCGCCAGCGTCTGCATGGCCGGTGCGTTGAATCGAAGGTCGCGCCGCCAGCTGCGCAGCCCACCGAGCACGACCAGGCGAAAGCTGTTCGCGATGAGCGCGTTGTATCGATTCCAGCGTGGAACCACAGCCGGCCGCGCGGGCGAGGCCGAGCCGTTCTTGTGCCCGTTGAGAGCGGCCCTGCCGTTCGAATGACCGTTGGAGTGGCCGTTGGTGTGCCCGTTCGCCTCTACGAGCCGGCGCCAGCCGAGCTTGGCCGCCCGCGAGCCGTTGGCGGGCGCCAGCTGGTGGTTGCCTTCTGTCACCACGCCCTCGGGCAGGTGCACGACGCGCGAAGCGCGCCCGCTGGGCCGGTGCATCGCGACGACCACCGCGGTCCCGTGCGCCGCGGCCTCTTCGAGCATGCGGGCCACCGCCTGCGCGTTATCCCTGTCGATCGCGGCGAACGGCTCGTCCGCGAGCAGAACGCGCGGCCGCCTCACCAGCGCCCGCGCCACTGCGACGCGCTGTCGCTCCCCAGCGGACAGCTGGTGCGGATACGCATCCCGGCGATGGCCGATACCCAGTGCGTCGAGCGCACCTGCCGCGCGGAGCTGGATCTCGCGATAGGACGTGTCGGGCTGGTTGACCATGAGCCCGAGCTCGACGTTCTCAAGCGCAGTGAGACGGCCGAGCAGGCGCTGCTCCTGGAACAGGAACGACACGTCGCGCCGGATGCGGTCGAGGTCTCGGCGCCACCACTTGTGCAGGGCTCGCCCCTCGACCCATACCTCGCCGGCGCTCGGTCGCAGCTGGCCGTGCAGCAAGCGGAGCAGCGTGGTCTTCCCCGCTCCGCTGGGACCCGTCACCTCGACCATTTCGCCCGGCGCGACCGTGAGGTGCAGCTTGTCGAGCACGGCGCGCTTGCCGAACAGCTTTCTGACCGCGCTGAGCTTGATCAGCGGCGCGGCAGCAGGCTTCGATCCTCCTGGCTGGCGACGATTCGTCGCCACCTTCCGGGAGGCGCGCTTCGCGGCACCGGTTGGCGTTCGGGTCCCCACCCTTTGTCAACTTGAGATTAGAGCAGGCCAGGCTGAGATTTCCATGAGAAAGAGCCGGGGCTATCCTCGTGAGGTGCTGCTGGCGGCGATCGGCGATCTCGTGCTCGACATCACGATCGCGCCCCATGGTGACCTTCGTACCAACGACGACACGCCGGCGTCTATCCGGGTAGGCGGGGGCGGCCAGGCCGCGAATTTCTGCGCCTGGGTGGCCTCGCTCGGGGAGCGATCGCGTCTCGTGACCCGCATCGGCGACGACGACGCCGGCCGGCGGCTGGAAGCGGAGCTTCAATCCGGCGGAGTGGAGGTGCACGCGGTGAGAGCCGCCGAGCCGACCGGTGCAATCGCCGTTCTCATCGGACCCGGCGGTGAGCGCACGATGGCAACGCAGCGCGGGGCGAGCGTCGGCCTGCGCCGCGACGACCTGCGGCCCGAGTGGTTCGTGGGCGTGGACCTGATCCACGTGCCTGCCTACTCGCTCTTCCGCGAACCTCTCGCGACCGCGGCGCGCACAGCCATCGAGATGGTCCGCTTCGGTCGGGGTCGCGTCTCGGTCGACCTGTCGTCGGTGGCGGGGCTGGTCGACTACGGGCCGGCGCGGATGATGTCGGAGCTGGCACGAATCAAGCCCGACATCCTGTTTGCGACCGCGGCCGAGGCCGACGCGATGCCCGTCGCGTTGGACAGCCTCGCCCCCGTCACGGCGGTCAAGCTTGGCGCGGCCGGATGCATCGTGTGCGGGCGACGCATCGCCTCGCCCGCGGCCGAGGTGGTCGATCCCACTGGCGCGGGCGACGCGTTCGCGGCGGCCTTCGGCATCGCCATCCTTTCCGGCGAAGGCCCGCAGCGAGCGGGCGAGCATGCGGTGCGGGTGGCCGCTGCCGCGGTGGCGAAGGTCGGAGCGCGGCCGGCATGAGCGGCTTCCTGCAGGTCTCGGCGGAAGTGGCCGAAGCCCTCGAACGCGGGCGGCCGGTGGTCGCGCTCGAGACTTCGATCGTCGGCCAGGGACTGCCCGCGCCCCACAACCTGGAGGCGGCGTTCGGCTGCGAAGCGGCCATACGCGACGAGGGCGCGGTGCCTGCCACCGTCGGTGTGCTCGACGGGTGCGTAAGGATCGGCCTGACCAGGGCCGAGATCGAGCGCATCGCGACCGGCTCCGAGAAAGTGTCGTCGCGCGACCTCGGTCCGGCCCTCGTGCATCAGAAGGCCGGCGCCACCACTGTTGCGGCGACCATGCGCGCCGCGGCCATGGCGGATATCAGGTTCATGGCCACCGGCGGGATCGGCGGCGTGCACCGCGGCCATCCCGAGGATCAGTCCGCGGATCTTCAAGAGCTAGCGACCACGACTGTCGCCGTCTTCTGCGCCGGGCCAAAGATCATCCTCGACATCGGCCTGACCCTCGAGCGGCTCGAAAGCCTGGGCGTCCCAGTGCTTGGATTCGATTGCGACGAGGTGCCCGCCTTCTACCTCTCGAGCACCGGGCATCCGGTCTCGGCGCGAGTTGCTGACGCCGTCGACGCCGCGCGCGTGCTGGCCGCGTCGTGGGCCACGGGGACGCGCGGGGTCGTGATCGCCGTTCCGCCGCCGGCGGAGCTGGAAGGCGCCGAGGACCTCGTGTCGCAAGCGATCGCTCGTGCCGGTGACGTCGAGGGTGCCGGTGTAACCCCGCGCCTGCTGGCGATGGTGGCCGAGCTGTCGGACGGGCGCTCGCTCGACCTGAACGTCCAGGTCGTGACCAACAACGCGCGCACTGCCGCGCGCGTGGCGCGCGCTTACCCGGAGGAATCGCGTCGTTGGACTCGCTGATCGAGACGATGCCGTTCGCGCGCCAGCTGGGCATCGAGCTCAGCGAGGCCGACCGCAATGAGGTGCGCGCCCGGCTCGCATGGGCCGAGCACCTGTGCACCTCGGGCGGCGTGCTGCATGGAGGCGTGGTGATGACCCTGGCGGACACCGCGGGTGCGCTGTGCGCGTTCCTCAACCTTCCCGAGGGAGCGTTGACGAGCACCATCGAATCGAAGACGAACTTCTTCCGCGGCGTGCGCGAGGGCACCGTCGAGGCTGTCGCCAGGCCCCTGCACGTGGGCCGCTCGACCATCGTGGTCCAGACCGACCTCTACGACGCCGCCGGCAAGCGCGTGGCGCAGGTGACGCAAACGCAAGCAGTGCTGACGCGGTAGCCGGCTAGACCGGTCCGCGGCCGTCCCGGAACGCGACCGCCAGCTGGTAGATGCCGTATACGTAGCGCTTCGCGTCTGCGCGAAGGTGGTTCCAGTCGGTGGCCATTGCCGGCCCGCCGTAGTAGTCGGCCAGCGCCCTCACGAGGTCGCCGTGGTACCCGTCGAGGTTGTGCTTGATGATCGCCGCGCCAAGCTCGATGTTGTCGGCGAGGTCGTGGATGTTCACCTGCCGGCGCATCAGCATCGGGCCTTCGGAGTCGCCGGTGGCAGGCATTATCTGCATGACTCCGATCGCGCCTGCGGACGAGACCGCTGATTGGTTCCAGCCGCTCTCCCACCAGCCGAGTCCCATCACGAGGTATGGATTGACTCGGTGCTTGACCGCAGACGCGTAGATCATCGACTTGACCACGCGCAGGTCGAGCGGCGGCGCGTTGGGGTCGATTGATGGCGATGGTGGCGTGCCGGGGTCGATGGTCATCTGCTGGTCGAGTGTGGGCAGCGACATGTCGCTGCTCTGCGCGCCCGCCACGTCCTGCGTGCACGCGGCCGCGCACAGCGCCGCGAACGCAAGAACACAGAAGATCCGCATCAAATGAGAAACGCGCGGGACGAGCGCTAGAGCTCGACGAGGCGGTAGGGGATCGCGTTGACGATCACCGTGTCGCCCAGCCGCAGGTCCTCGTTCTTCGGACCGAAGTTGCGCACGTGCCCGTGGATGTGCATGCGCGGTCGGAGCTTGAGGACGAGCCGCTTGAATGCGCCGAAGCCGACATGCGCGGGGTCGGCCGCGTCTCCGAGTCCCGCGGCAGGCGCGTGGGTCAGGAGGATGTCGATGCGGCGGCGGCGCAGGCGCGCGCGCCATTCGAGCTTTCGGGCGCGCCAGCGCATCTCGCGCTGCGTGTACTTGTTCGGTCCTTCGTTGTAGCGGATCGATCCGCCCAGGCCCGCGATCCATACGCCGGCTGCCGCCTCGATGCGCCCGTCGACGTTGATGCAGCCTGCCGGTCCGCTGCCGTCGAACTTCGCCGACAAACCTTCGAATGTCGAATCGCCGAGCTTGAGCTCGGGGTCGTGGTTGCCCGGTACGTACAGCAGTGGCACATCGGTGCGGCTGACCAGGTTCTCCAGGTAGTCGAAAGGTAGGTCGCCGGCGGCGAGGACCAGGTCCGGCCGCAGCTCCTTGAGGGTGTCGCCGTACAGCGACTCGGCCACCTCGTCAGCGACCGCGAGGATGCGCACGTCACTCGAATGTTCCGCGATTGCTCGTTTGTATACAAACGCGCCTTATTCGCCGCCGATATCGCGCGTCTGTATACAAATCGTGGTGCCGCGTCACCCTGCGCACGCTGGGGGAGGACCGAGACCCGACCCGGCCCTCCCGATACGGGCGATCAGCTCAGCGTGACCGCACCGTCCAGCAGCACACCCCTTGCCAGCAGCAGTCGCTGAGCGTGATCGTGAGCATGATTTGCGCCGGACAGCCACGTTCGCGCTGCCAGAGAAACTCACCCCCACGGCTCAATGTCAAGCCGGCCTCCCCATGATCAACCGGGGCCCGGAGCGCCGCCAACCACCGAAGTGGTAATCCGGGCTACTTCAAACGAGGTATGGACCGATGCCGGGGCGGTGAGCGCTTAGCAGGCCCAGTCGTGGTCGTAGCTCGCGACGTACTGCACGAGCCAGATCGGCGCGCCTGTGAAGCTCGTGCCGGTGCAGTACGAGCGAGCGCGCTTCACCGTGCGCTGCCCGGTCGCGACCCACGTCGCGTCGACGGCCGGCTGATAGCCGCCGGTGATCACGCCCCACTGATAAGAAGTCGAGTAGATCCCGATTGGCGCCGAGGTCGACGCGCGCAGCCTGGTGACGAGGCCCTCGATGGTGTAGCGGTTCAGGCTCAGGTCTGACGTCGACCAGCTGTTGGCGGTCTCGACGTCGAGCCACCATGCGGCCGGTGCGGTGGCACCCTGGCTGGTCGCGTACGCGACGTCGCGCTCGGCCTCGCTGCAGCCGACCCCCCACGCGGCCTGCTGGGCGGGCGTCGCGTTGACCTGGCTGGATTCGGTCGCGCAGTCCTGCTCCATGTGCCGGCCGTCGATCGCGGTGTAGCTCGGGTCGTAGCCGGAGTTCACATAGAGGGACGCGTGCCCGGCCGGCGCCGCGTTGTACTCGGCCGTCAGGCAGCCGTTGTAGTAGGTGAACGGGTAGCCGCCGTTCACGCCGGCGATCCCGAACTGTGTCGAAGGCGCCGACGCGCCGCACTGCACATAGGAGAAGTCGTAGCCGCTGCCCGAGTACGGGTCGACCGCAGCTAATGCCCCAATGTGCGTCGCCACGAGCATCGCGACCGACCCCACGGCGGCGAGCGTGGTTGTCCGCAGGAATCTCATCGCACTCGACGCTAGTCCGGGGGCCGGGCCCGCGTCAAATCAATTTGCGTAAAACAGGCCTCGAGCGGGCTTCAGGCGGCGTGAATCCGCATCCCGGCATGCCTCGCGCGGAGCAGGAGCTCGGTCTCGAAGAGCCAGCTGCGATTGAGCACGGTCGGGATGAGCCGGCGCGCGACGTCTCCGCGCAGCGCCTTGCAGCGGCCTCCGATCGAGATCTCGCTGTGGCCCGACATCACGGGCGCGATCAGCTGGGGCAGGCTTGAGACGTCGATGTCCAGGTCGGCTCCGGCGCTGGCGACGACCCTGGCGTCGCTCGTCATCCACGCCGCTGCCAGCGCGCGCCCCCGCGCCTCCGCGTTCAGATGGATGAGCCGAACACCGCCGAGCTCGGCAGCGAGCGCCGCGGCGACATCGCGCGTGGAATCGACGCTCGCGCAGTCGGCGATCGTGATTCGGGCCGAGAAGGGGAATGCATGGCGCAGAAACGAGCGCAGCCTCGGAACGGCGCGCGCGAGCGCCTCCTGCTGGTTGTGGACAGGCACGACGATGTCGAGCGCGGGCCGGTGCAGCTTGGGGACGGGCGTCGGCAGCGGGGTGATGACGCGGAAGTGGACGTCCTCGGTCTCGGTCGCGCGTGTGTTGATTGACATGCGGCGAAGATCCCGCGTGCGGCCAAGCGTGCCCTGTGAGGAGGCTTAGGGATTGCTGTGCGCCTTTTGATGCAGAGTGCTTCGCCGAGCGCCCGCGTTGTCCAAGTTGATTGATCACCTGGCATCGTTTGAGTCTCATCTGGATCGGATTGCTCGGAGCCATCCAGTCCACAGACATCATCACCACCGCAATTGGACGAGCTCGCGGCGCGGTTGAGGCCATGCCCGTCAGCGCCGCCGTCATAGACGAAGGTGGAATGATGCTGTTCGTTTTTGTGAAGTTGGCGCTGGTGCTGGCGGGGGCGGCCGCCGTGTTCCTGACGCTGCGCTGGGTGCGCACCGATCGCCCCGGCGCTGTCGGGCTCTATGTCTTCACGCTTGCCGCCATCCGCGGCAGCACCGTCGCACTCGCGCTGGTGAGCCTGCACAACGCGTTCCTGCTTAAGTCGTTGTAAGAGTCGCTGCCGCTAGCCTGATCGCGTGAGCTCGACGCCGGCCGCGCGCCTGGCCTGGACCCCTGACCTCGCACGTGTCATGGCGGGGCTGATGCTGTCGCTCTTCGTGGCGGCCATGGATTCGACGGTCGTCGGCACGGCGCTGCCCACCATCGCTCGCGACCTGGGTGAGTTCCAGCTGTATCCGTGGGTGTTCAGCGGCTACCTGATCACCGCGACTACAACCGTCCCGATCTGGGGCCGCCTCGCCGACCGCTACGGCCGCCGCCGGGTGCTGCTGATGGGCATCGCGATCTTCGTGATCGCCTCGATGCTGTGCGCCGCCAGCCCCGGCATGGCCGCGCTCATCGCCTTTCGCACGCTGCAAGGCGTCGGCGCGGGCTGCATCCAGCCGGTCGTATTCACGCTCGTCGGGGACATCTTTCCCCTGCCGCAGCGAGCCCGGCTGCAGGGCTTCTTCAGCAGCATGTGGGCGGTCGCGGCGGTGATCGGCCCGGCCCTGGGCGCGGTTTTCGTGTCCACCATCGGGTGGCGGTGGATCTTCCTGATCAACCTGCCGATCGGCCTGGTGGCGGGCGCGCTCATCTTCAGCCACCGCGAACGGCGGCCCGCGGCCGTCGTGGACGCCGGCATTGACGTGCGCAGCGTGATCCTCCTCACCGCCGGCATCGGCCTGCTGCTGTGGGGCCTCGGCACCGGCAGCCATAACGCGACGCCGGTGTGGTGGGCGATCGGCATCGGCGCCGCGATGCTGGCCGCGTTTGGCCTCGTCGAGACGCGCAGCCGCAGGCCGCTGCTGCCCCTCGACCTGCTGCGCAACCCGGTGATCGGGCCGGCCGTCCTGGTCGGCGCCATCGGCGGCACCGTGATGTTCGGGGTCACCGCATACGTGCCGCTGTACGTGCAGCAGGTGCTGGGTGGCACTCCGTACGCGGCGGGAGTCGCGGTGGGCGCGATGTCGATCGGCTGGCCGGTGACCTCCACGGCCTCGGGCTTGATGCTGGTCCGGGTCGGCTATCAGCGCCTGGTGCTGGCTGGGGCGCTGGCGCTCGTCGCCGGCAGCCTCACGCTCGCGCTGGCGCCGGCGACGCTCGGCGCGTTCTGGATGGCCGCCGGTTCGCTGGTCATCGGTTGCGGGATGGGTCTGTTCACCGCACCGCTCCTCATCGTCATCCAGGCGAGCGTGGCCTGGAACCGGCGTGGCGCGGCCACGGCGCTGAACCAGTTCTCGCGCACGATCGGCGGCGCGATCGGCGTGTCGCTGATGGGGGTGCTTCTGCAGCTGTTCCTCGGTTCCGCGCGCGATCCTCTGGCGGCTCACGCCCAGCTGGCCGCGGGCCTCCGGGCCGACTTCATCGTCATCACGGGGCTCGCGGCCTGCGTGCTGGCCGTCTCGCTCGTGATCCTGCGCACCTCCCGAGGAGCGCGGGTGCCGGAGAGCCTGGAGCGCCAGACAGCGTCATGAAAAAGAGGCGCCGCAGCGGCGGCGCCTCCCCCTATTTCCGACGTATGTCTCTTTTTCAGCCCATGGCGGGGCGACGCTCGCCCGCGGCTGCCATCTCCCCCTGCTCCTCGTACTCCTTCGTGTGGTCAAAGGCCTGGCGGTTCTTCAGGGCAAGAGTGGCCAGGAACCCGATGACGCAGCAGATGAGGATGTACGCGCTGATCGTAAAGGGGGTCTTGGTCGGGAACGGCGAGGCAAATGAAGCGCCGAACAACTCGTACTTCCCCGTCCAGAGGTACAACCCAATGATCGGCGCCGGACCGCCGGCGATGACTGAAGCGAGCTGATATCCGAGCGACGCTCCGCTGTAGCGCAGGCGACCCGTGAAGCTCTCGGCGATGAGCGCCGCCTGCGGTCCGTATTGCATGTCGTGGGGGATGAGAGAAAGTGCGATCACGACAAAGACGACGGTCGCGACGCCGGCGGCAAAGAGCCCGAAGTACACGAAGCCCCACACCGCCATGACGGTGATGCCGATCAGATACATCGTCTTGCGTCCTATCACGTCTGACAGGTGGCCGAACAAAGGAATCGTGATGAAGGACACAAGCCCCGCCGTGCTAACCGCCCAGGTCAGGAAGGGCTTGTCGAGCTTGGTCGCAAACGCGCCGAAGGTGAACACGAATGTCGTGAACAGATAGAACGGCGCCTGCTCCGGAAGGCGCAGCAGAGCGCTGAGGACGATCTCTCTCCAGTTGCGCCGGATAACCTCCCTGACAGGTGCGTGCTCGACGCGGCGCTCCTGTATCAGTGCCTGGAAGACAGGCGTTTCCAGGATCCCGAGCCGGATGTAGAGACCGACGCCGACGAGGGCGATGCTCAAAAGGAAGGGCACCCTCCATGCCCAGGCGTTAAAGGTCGCGGTGCCGGCCATCGTCACCGTTAGGGCCGTGATGCCATTAGCGAGGACGAGCCCGATCGGTACTCCAAACTGGGGCCAGCTGCCGAGCCAGCCCTTGCGCTTCTGGCTTCCCCACTCCATGGACATCAGCACCGAGCCGCCCCACTCACCCCCCACGCCGAGGCCCTGGCACGCGCGCAGGACGATGAGGATTACGGCGGCACCCAAGCCGAGAGTCGAGTAGGTCGGCATCAGGCCGATCAGGAACGTTGCGATCCCCATGAACAGCAGCGTCGCGATGAGCGTGGCCTTGCGGCCGATGCGGTCGCCATACGTTCCGAAAAACCAGGCGCCGATGGGCCGTGCCAGGAAACCGACAAAGAGAATGCCGAAGCTATTAAGTGTCCCTGTAACTGGGTCCGACTTCGGGAAGAAGAGCGTCGGGAAAACGAGCGCCGCCATCGTCGCGAACAGAAAGTAGTCGTACCACTCGATCGAGGTGCCTACCGTGCTGGCGACGACCGCCCGCAACATCTGTTTTCGGCGTTCCTCAGGCGCCATGGTCGAATAGGACGCGACATCCGACATGTCAAACCACCCCCGCATATGAACTTGTCGAAACCGGCAGCCATCATTGGTTTAGCACTTTTGCGCGCGGTTGGCACGGGCGCCCCAGTTCTCTCCCAGCGTTCCCTCAGCAATCGCCCAGCCCTCTCTCAGCCCCACGGCGCAACATTCGCTGCGTGCCGCGGAGGCTGCTGATCCCGCTTCTCGCTGTTGTCGCCCTCGTCGTCCTCGGCGGTGGCGCAGTGGGTTA
>VBIA01000024.1 GCA_005879985.1 Chloroflexota bacterium
ACCCCACGAATTCAGAGCCTGCGGCGTGAATTCGCGGGGACCCCTTGGAGTGGCGGGCTAGCCATGAGTGACGCGGGATGCCGCGCCATTCGAGCGTGCCCTGTCCAGCGCCAGCTCCTGGAAGCGGCGATGGGAGTTGAGGCCCATGACCGTCGGCACCTTGCTCCAGGCGCCGTCGGCGCTGAGCTCCCACGCGAGCACATCATCGGCGAGGCAGACGTCAAGGATGCTCTGCAGGCGCGCTCTCAGCAGCGAGTCGGTGACTGGCACGACCACCTCGACCCGGCGGTCTAGGTTGCGAGGCATCAGGTCGGACGAACCCAGTACGCAAGGCCGCAGCGAGCACATGCTGCGCACGATCAGGTCGACCTCCGCGCCCTCCTGCGACGACTGGTACAGCGCGTCGATGAGGTCTGGGTCGACCAGGTTGTTGACCTTGATGACGATGCGCCCACCGGGCTTGCCCTCGCGCTCGATGAGATGCGCGAGGTCCGGCCGCAGGTTGGTCGGCGCCACGAGGAGCTTTCGGTAGCGGTTCTGGCGGCTGTAACCGGTGAGCAGATTGAACAGCTCGGTAACGTCCGCGCCGAGGTCCGGATCCGCGGACAGCAGGCTCACGTCCTCGTACTGGTGCGCGGTGCTTGGGTTGTAGTTGCCCGTGCCCACATGCACGTAGTGCTGGATGTGCCGGCCCTCGCGACGCACCACCGACGTCACCTTCGCGTGCGTCTTCAAGCCCACCAGGCCGTACACGACGTGAACGTTCGCCTCTTCGAGTGCACGCGCCCACGCGATGTTCGCCTGCTCGTCGCCGCGCGCCTTCAGCTCCACCAGCGCCACCACCTGCTTGCCGGCCTCGGCGGCCCTGATGAGCGCGCGCACGATGGGGCTTGCAGGTCCCGACGTGCGGTAAAGCGTCTGCTTGATGGCGAGCACATTGGGATCGCTCGCCGCGTGGTCGATAAACGCCTCGACCGACGTGGCGAACGAGTCGTACGGATGCTGCGCGAGCAGGTCGCCGGAGCGCAGCACGACGAACAGGTCAGGCACCTCCGCGCCGAGACCCTGCAGGCGCGGCTGCGTCGTCGGCGTCCACGGCTCTTCCTTGAGGTCGGGCCGATCCAGCTGCGCGAGCGCGTGCACCGCTGACAGGTCGAGCGGACCATCCACCTGGTACACGTCGGACGGCTGCAGCTCCAGCTCGCGCGTGAGCAGCTCGAGCACCTCGGCGGACATGCCGGGATTCACCTCGAGGCGCACGACTCTGGCGTGACGCCGCCGGCGGCGGAGCTCGGTCTGGATGGCGGCCAGGAGATCTTCGGCGTCGCTGTCGACGTCGTCGAGATCGCCGTCACGCGTGACGCGGAACGGGTGATGGTCGACGATCTCCATGCCGGGGAACAGCGACTGCAGGTGCAGCGCGATCACGTCCTCCATCGGGATATAGCGCTCGCCTTCCGCGAGCGGCACGAGACGCGGCAGCACGGGTGGCACCTTCACGCGAGCGAACCGCTGCTGGTGGCGCTGAGGATCGCGAACGATCACCGCGAGGTTGAGCGAGAGGTGTGAGATGTACGGGAACGGGTGCGCAGGGTCGACCGCCAGCGGCGTCAGCACGGGGAAGATCTGCTGCCTGAAAACGGAGTGGAGCTGGCTGAGCTCCTTCTTCGTCACGTCCTCGCCGCGCACGAAGGTGATGCCGGCCGAGGCGAGCGCGGGCACGATCTCCGAGTTGAAGATGCCGGTCTGACGCTGGATGAGGCCCTCGACCCGCAGGCGGATGGCGCGGAGCTGCTCGAGCGGCGTCATGCCATCCGGTGAGGCCACCGCGACTGCGGCCAGCACCTGCTCCTTCAGGCCCGCGACGCGGACCTGGAAGAAGTCGTCTAGGTTCGAGCTGAAGATCGCGAGGAAGCGGACACGCTCCAGGAGGGGCAGCTTCGTGTCCTCGGCCATGGCCAGGACTCGCTCGTCGAAGTCGAGCCTCGACAGCTCCCGATTGAGGAAGCGCGGGACGTCAGGACCCGGAACTGGACCCGACTGCTCCTCAGCCCGTACACCCACCGCCACGCCCGCAAGATTACCGGTAAGCCATCTGGTGTTGGCCTCGCCGCGGGCCGATTTACCGCCCGAATTCGGCGTGCGTGACCGGCCCCGGACGGGGCAGGTCGGCGACGGATAGTAGCCTGGCGAACCAGGGTCAGGTGCCGGCTGAGCGGCGGGTCTCCAGCCACGCGGCCGAGTTCGGGGGCATCAGCAGCCGGGTGGCCGACCGCCGGACTCCCGGGGAGCTGCCGATGAGGAGCCTGCCCGGCAGGTCGAGCTCGAGCGGCCGGTGGCCGAAGTTGCAGGCCACCGACAGCGGCCCTCGGTGATAGATCAGGCAGTCCTGGGGGCCGGGCGCCCAGTCCATGCGCGCGGGCAGCCTGCGCGCGAGGCCGCAGCGCACTTCGAGGAGGCGGCGGTACAGGCTCAGCACCGAGGTCGACGAGCGGGCCTCGGCGTTGACCGCGTTCCGATCCCAGGCGGCCGGCATGGGCAGCCACGGAGGAGATGTCGAGAAACCTGCGTTGGGTTCGTGCTGCCGCCACGGCATGGGCACGCGGCAGCCGTCGCGTCCCTGGTGCCGGCCTTTCGTATGGATGTACAGCGGATCCTCGCGACGCTCGGGCGGCACGAAAGCCTCCTCGAGGCCAAGCTCTTCGCCCTGGTAGATGAAGTACTGACCAGGTAGGCCGAGCAGCAGAAGAGCCGACGCTTTCGCGCGCTCTCTACCGAGACCGCCGCCGCCCAGACGCGTCGCGTGCCTGATCACGTCGTGGTTCGACTGCGTCCAGCTCGGGAGCGATGTGCTGCGCGAAACCGCGTGCCGGTAGACGTCGATCGCGCGCTTCCAGGCCGAGGCGTCCCAGCGGCGATCCATCATCGCGAACGCCATATGCAGCTCGTCCTGCTTGATGTAGCGCGACTGCCGGCCGGGGTCGAAGATCTCGCCGACGAGTACGCGCTCGGGTTCGTACGTCCCCGCGATGTGACGCCAGTCGCGATAAACGTCGTGGACCTCGGGCTGGTCGATGATCTCGAAGCCCGGCGCGGTCGTCGGTGCGCCCGTGATGCGATGCGGTACGAGCGGCCGGTCAGCCAGGTCGCGCCGCTTGTGCAGCGAGACTGCCACGTCGATCCGAAAGCCGTCGGCACCGCGATCGAGCCAGTACGTGACGATCTTGCGAAACTCGGCCGGCACCACAGGGTTCCACCAGTTGAGATCGGGCTGCTCCGGCGCGAAGAGGTGCATGTACCACTCAGGCACGCCTTCGAGCTGGGTCCACGCCGGGCCCCCGAAAGCCGACTGCCAGTTGTTGGGCGGCGCGCCGTCCCTGCCGGGCACGAAGTAATAACTGGTGCGGTGTGGATCGTTGCTATCACTCAAGGCGGCCTCGAACCATGGATGCCGGCTTGACGTGTGGTTGGGCACGATGTCGATCAGCACCTTGATGCCGCGTCGATGCGCCTCCTCCACCAGGCGGCCGAAGTCGTCGAGCGTGCCGTACTCGGGGTTGACGCCGTAGTAGTCGGCGACGTCGTAGCCGTGATCTTTCTGAGGCGACGGATAGAACGGCGTGAGCCAGAGTCCGTCGACGCCCAGCGATCTCAGGTAGTCGAGTCGGGACGTGATCCCGGGCAGGTCGCCGACTCCGTCGTTGTTCGAGTCGGCAAAGCTGCGCACGTAGACCTGGTAGAAGACGGCGTTGCGCCACCACGAAGATCGCACGGCCCGCCACGATACCCCACCTCTGTTCGCGGAAACAAAAAGACCGGGCGCGCCATGAATGGCCGCCCGGTCTTGGTCGAAAAGGGTTTAGCCGAGTGCTGCGACGACGTTGGAGAAGACGTTCTGGATCTGGTTCCCCATGGTTAGAAGGATCACGATGACCACAATCGAAACGAGAACCAGGATCAGGGCGTACTCGACCATGCCTTGACCGCGCTGACGATTGGCGCGGACCATCCACTGCCAGACCAACTTATTCGCCTCCTTTCCCCTTCCTGAGATGGCTACCGTACCCTTGCAACGCTGCAACGCATCCCGCTGAGTGCTCGCAGTGTTACGACGATTCATAATCGTTCCAATCAGTCGCACTAATATGTGCCGGTGAGCAAGCCATCCTTCACCGTCGAGCAGGTCAGGTCCTTCCTCGCGGTGGCCGAGCATGAGCACGTTTCGCGGGCGGCAGCCTCGCTGCACCTCACCCAGGGCGCGGTCACGCAGCAGGTCCACAACTTCGAGCGGGCGATAGGCGTCCGCCTGCTGGAGCGTGACGGCCGCGGCGTGCGGCTGACCGACGCCGGCCGCGGTCTGGCCATCACCTGCAGAGCGGCGCTGCGTGCGTTCGAGGTCGTCGAGGACTCGGCCCGCGCCCTGAAGATGCTCGAGGCGGGTTCGCTCCACCTCGGCGCGAGCCCGACCTGCGCGACGCACTACCTGCCTCCGCGACTGGCCGACTTCAGCCGCCAGTTTCCCAACGTCACGCTCAACGTGCTGGTCGAGCCATCGCGCGAGATCAGCAATCAGGTGAAAGCGGGCGCCCTCGACTGTGCGCTCATCGAGGGCGAACCGCTGCCCGACCTCGTCAACGTCGTGCTCGCCCATGACGCGCTGGTGTTGGTCGTCCACCGCGACCACCCGCTGGCGGTGCTGAAGCGCGTGAGCCCCGCGCAACTCTCCAAGTACCGCTACCTGGGCCGCGGGCGCGAATGGTCCGCCGAATCGACGGTGCGGACGATGATCGGAGACGCGTATGAGCAGTCGGAGGTGCTGAACCTCGGGCATCCGGAGTACGTGCGCGCCGCGGCTCTTGCGGGGCTAGGCTACGCGGCTCTGCCTCTACTGGCCGTGCGCCAAGACATCGACGCCGGCCTTCTCATGCGCCTGCCCATTCCTGCGATCGAGCGGCCGATTCGCGCGATCCGGCGGAGCGTGCAGGGCGGCCCCACGCTGGAGGAGTTCTGGCGGCACCTGGTCAGAGGTTCTTCTTGAACCAGTCGTTCAGCGGCTGAGCGTCCGACCACATCTTGACGATGTACTTGCGCGCGGACGAGCTGCCCAGCCATGGCTGCAGGCCGTAGTTCTTCCACACGTAGAGGCTCTTGCGCCGCAGCAGCTCCGCCCGCGCGTGGTCCTGCGGCCACGGCGGCGGAACGCGCTTGAGCTCCTCGCCGCCGATGTCGTAGCCCGTCTTCTCGAGCCTGGATACGATCGCGGCCAGCTGCCTGCCAGAGGCGTCGGCCGCGACCTTCTTGCGGAACTTTGCGATCTCCTCCGGGCTCAACATGTAGCGGCCCGTCGCGACAGTGAACCCGCGAGCGTCCAGCGACAGGTAGCCGCCTTTGGCACCCATGCCGACGTCGGCCGCGATGTTCGTCTTGTACGGCGACTTGTCCTTGCTGAACCGAATGTCGCGGTTCGCGCGGAAAACCTTGCCCGGGCCGAAGTCGGGCTCCAGCGATTCGAGCAGCGCGACCATCGGGCCCTTGACCGAATCCTCGTAGGCGCGGCGGTTGGCCTCGAAATACTTCTTCGAGTTGTCCAGCTCGAGCCCGATGAAGAACCGCTGAAAGTCCTCGGGCCATCCTTTGAACGTCGCCATATCAGGCCTCCACCGGTTGCTCGAACGGCGTGAGGAACGGGCGCTGCGCCTCCCACATCTCGTCGAACATCTTCTCTATCTCTTCGAGCGAGCACACGGCCGCCGTGAGCGGATCGATCGAAAGCGCGTAGAGCGCGCTCTGGCGATCGTGATGCATCAGCGAATGCACGACCAGCTCGTGCACAGCCATGTGCGCGCGGTTGAGAGCAGCGAGCTGCTCAGGGATCTTGCCGAACGGCACCGGGTGAAAGCCGTCGCGGTCGACCTTGCACTCGACCTCGACGCACCCGCCCTCGGGGAGGTTCGCGATGGCGCCGTCGTTGACCACGTTGCCCCAGATGCTCACGGGCTTGTCCTTCTCGGCCGCCTCGATGATGTCGGCGCCGTACTCGAGGCTGCGCGCGCGCGGGATCTCGGTCTTGCCGTCGAGCATGGCCTGGATCCGCTCGTCGTTGGCGCGCCGCCACTCGGGCCAGTTGTTGGCGTAGAAGCCGCTCTCGCCCAGGTAGCCGGGACGGGCGTACTTCTTGATCAGATCGGGGCGCTTGCGGAAGTACGGCACGTACTCGGAGAAGTGGCCGCTCGACTCGGTCACGAAAGCACCGAGATGTAGCATCACCTCGAAGCGGACCGGGTCACGCTCGTATACCCGCAGGTTGTTCGCGGCCAGCTCGCGCAGGCGCGGGTACTGGTCCACGCCGCGGTGCTCCAGCTTCGTGAACCAGGCGTTGTGGTTGATGCCGGCGCAGCTCCATTCCAGCTCCTCGTACGGGATGCTCAGGTAGTCCGCGAGCTGGCGCGACGTGCCCTGCACGCTGTGGCACAGGCCCACCACCGGCAGCGACGTCGACCGCGCCGCGGCCAGCGTGAGGATCGACATCGGGTTGGTGTAGTTGAGGATCATCGCCTTCGGCGCGAGACGCTCCGTATCCGCCACGATTTCGAGCCAGGCCGGGCCGGTGCGTAGCGCTTTGAAGATCCCGCCGGGACCGATGGTGTCGCCGATGCACTGATCGACGCCGTATTTCATCGGGATGTCGTAGTCGGCGCGGACGTTCTGCAGGCCGGCGACCTCGATCGAGTTCACGACGTAGTCGGTGCCCGCAAGCACCTCCGTGCGGTCGGTCGAAGCCTCGACCTTCCACTTCTTGCCTGACAGATCGACCAGCTTCTGCGCGATGGCTCTCGCCAGCTCGAGGCGCTCGGCGTCGATGTCAACGAGGGCGAATGTGCCGCTGTCTAGGCCGTCGACCGCAAGGACGTCGGTGATGATCTGGCGTGCGAAAACGGCGCTTCCTGCCCCGACCATGGTGACCTTCGGCATGGGAGAGCTCCTTTGCAAACGACCGGTGAGACTCCTATTGAATCAGCAGCCGGAAGTAAAGCGCTCTGGTCAGCCGCGGTCTTTGTCGAGAAAGGCGAGCGTGGTCTCGGCGAACAGCGGCGAGTAGACGATGTTGTAGTGCGTCAGCCCGGGCAGAATCGCCAGTGCATGACCGCCCTTCGGCCGCCCCTCGCCCATCCAGCCGCCGTCGCGCAGGCCGCCATCGAGCAGCTTGAACACGTCTACGTAATGGCTTGGTGGCGCCATGTCGGCGTCCGCGGCCATGATCAGCGTCGGCATCTGCAGGCCGCGCACGTCCTCGCTGAAGTCGAAGTCCTTGGCCATGTACGCGCCGAGCTTTTCGAGCAGCTTTGGAAAGTCTTCCGGCCGCGGGGCGACTCGGTGGTACACCTCATACATCGGGGTGTCCTTCATGAACTCGGCCGCGGCTGCGGTCACCTGGCCCTGCTGAGCGAGCATCTCAGGCGGGATCGCGTCGCGCCGGACGTTGGCTGAAACAATGACGAGTCGCTCAACCTTGTCCGGGTGCCTCACCGCGACTTGCAGCGCCACCCCGCCCCCCAGCGAGTAGCCCACGACGTCGGGCTTGACGAGCTCGAGGTGGTCGATGAGCGCGGCGACGTCGTCGGCCATGAGCCGCACGTCCATCGGCCGATCGATGTCCGCGGTGCGGCCGTGTCCTTGCAGGTCGACGGCGATGACCTGGTGATGGGCGGTGAGCTGAGGCATCACCTGCGCGAACATCTCGCCCGACCCGAGTCCGCCGTGCAGTGCGACGATCGGCCGGCCGGTGCCATGGATTTCGTAGTAGAGGTTGATGCCGTTGACCTTTGCGTACTGGCCGGTGCTCATGTTCATGCTCCTAAGACCCTACATGTGCCCGAAACTCATCGATGTCTGACGTCCCCACCCTCCCTCCCCGCGACGCGGGGAGGGAGGGACGGACCGGCTACGGAAGCTCGCTTGCCTATCGCGCGCAAATTGAGATTGACCGTGATGTCACGAGCCCCTAACGTTCGCTGCGGCCCAACGGGCTGAGAAGCGACTGAGGGACGACCGGGGCTCGGCTCCGCAAGGGGAAGGGAATCGGGAGGAACTCGGGAGCGACCCAGTTTGTTGGGTCATTTCTTTTTCCCCGGCGACACAAGGTGGTCGCGGCGGGTCCGCTGAAGAAACCTTCGAGATGCTTCTTCGCCCGCCGTGTGCGCGGGTCAGGGTCTCGGGTTGCATTGACCCAGCGAACCCATTCCCAGCGCGCCATCGGCGTGATGTCCTTCCATAGGTCCCGGACTTCTAAGACTCCGGTCTCAACGCCAGAGTGGCGCGCTTGTGGGAAGCTTTGGGGTGCAGATCGCTTCCACCTACCGGCTTCAACTCTCGAAACAGTTCACGTTTGACGACGCGGCCGCCTGCGCCGGCTATCTTGCCTCCCTCGGAGTGACGCGCGTTTACTGCTCACCAATCCTTCAAGCCGCGCGTGGCAGCAGTCACGGGTACGACGTTGTCGACCCGACGCGGGTCAATGAGGATCTCGGGGGAGAGGTCGCGTTCCGGCGGCTCGTCACTGCACTGCACGAGCACGGGCTGCAGCTGGTGGTGGACATCGTGCCCAACCACATGGCCACCGCCGGACGCGAGAACCCATGGTGGTGGGACCTGCTGCGGAACGGCACGTCGAGCCGGTACGTGAACTACTTCGACGTCGACTGGGCGTCTCCGATCTCGGCCATGAAGGGCAAGGTGCTGCTCGGCGTGCTGCGAGATCGTTACGGCCGAGAGCTCGAAAATGGCGCTCTGACACTTGAAAGGCAGGGCTCCGAGACGGTGGTCCGCTACCACGATCTCGTGTTTCCGGTCTCGCCTGGGAGCCTCAACGGTCTCGAACTGGACTCGGTGAACCGAGACTTCGACGCGCTCGACGCGGTCCTCGAGCGCCAGCACTATCGCCTTGCCTACTGGCGCAGCGCGCAAGAGCAGCTCAACTACCGGCGCTTCTTCACGATTGACAGCCTCGTCGGCGTGCGCGTCGAGGACCAACAGGTTCTCGACGACAGTCACGGCGTGATCCTCCGACTGGTCGCAGACGACAGCGTGGCCGGCCTCCGCATCGATCACGTCGACGGCTTGAGAGACCCGGTCGCCTACCTGGGACGGTTGCGGTCGGCAGCTCCGGACACATACATGGTGGTCGAAGACATCCTGGCCGCCGGTGAAGAGGTGCCGGACACCTTTCCCGTGCAGGGCACGACCGGATATGACTTCATCGCGTATGTCGACG
>VBIA01000228.1 GCA_005879985.1 Chloroflexota bacterium
TCCTCTACACGTTCTACGCGAGCAACGTCCTGCACTGGATGCCGATCGCGATCAGCTTCCTGATCATCGTCGCCGGCATCGCCGGCGGGGCGGCCTACCTGGGGGGCGGGCTCGCGACCGACCGCCTCGGCCGCCGCGGTCCGGCGATCCTTTTCACCGTCGCCACCGCCGCGGCGACGACATTCAGCTATGCGGGCGGCTCGGTGGGATTCTTCGCGGGCAACGTGCTGTGGAGCATGTTTGCCAGCGCCGCAAGCCCTGTTTTCGGCGCCTGGTCAGGCGAGATGTTCCCGACCCGAGCGCGCGCGACGGCGGAGGCGGCGATCGCGATCGCCATCGCCGTGGGTGGAATCACGGGTTTCCAGGTGGTGGCCAGGCTCGCGAGCAAGGTGGGGCTGGGCGGCGCGATCGAGCTGGGCGGCGTCGCGGCGGTGGTCGGGGCGATGCTTCTCTTCCTCTTGCCGGAGGCCAAACAGCAGCCCCTTCCCGAGTAACGTTCCGCGCTGAGATGGAGCGCGCTCGGGCGGTGGTGATCGGTGGAGGGATCACCGGCGCCAGCGTGGCTTACCACCTCGCCAAAGCAGGCTGGGATGACGTCGTGCTCATTGACAAAGACGAGCTGACCAGCGGCTCGACTTGTCACGCGGCGGGGTTGGTGACCCAGTTCAACCCGTCGCCGACGATGATGCGATTCCGGCGGTACAGCATCCAGCTGTACGAGGAGATCGGAGTCTTCGAGACGGTGGGCAGCCTCCGCTTCGCCTCGACCAAAGATCAGCTCCTGGAGCTGCAGCGGGGTGCGAGCCGCGCGCGTGGCATCGGCCTCGAGGTCGAGCTCGTCTCAGCCGCCGACGCCGCGCGCCTCATGCCGGTGATCAGCACCGACTCGCTGTACGGCGCGGTATGGGTGCCCGGCGACGGTCACCTCGACCCCCACACGGCGACGCATGCACTCGCGGCGGCGGCGCGCCAGCTCGGCGCGCGTGTCGTCACGCACCGCAGGGTCACGGGCATCGAGGTCTCGGACAAGGGGACCGTCAATCGTCTCGACTCCGGTCGATCACCAGCACGCTGCTCTCCTCGCAGTGCCGGGGCACGAGATGCCTCACGACATGCCCTGCTTTCGCGATCCCGACAACCTCGTGTACGGCAAGGCGGAGGCGGGCGGCATGGTTCTCGGCGGCTACGAGGCCAACCCCGTGGCACGCTGGATCGACGGCGTGCCGTGGGGCCACGGCGGAACGTCCCTGCCCCCAGACCAGGCCCGGTTCGAGCCGTTGCTCGCAGGCGCCGCGCGCCGTTTCCCCTTGGCGCACGACGCCGGGATCGTCAAGCTCGTCTGCCACCCGGATGCGATGACGCCGGACGCAGGTCCGCTCGTCGGCCCGGTGCCCGGCGTGCGCGGCCTGTACATGGCGGCCGGGCTGTCGCTCAACGGATTCGGCGGCGCAGGTGGCATCGGGCGCGCGCTCGCCCAGCTGATCACCGCGGGCGAAAGCGAGCTCGACCTCTATCCATACCGACCCTGGCGGTTCGGACCGGTGCACCGCGACCACCGCTACGTCGCCGAGCTCGCCCGCGAGGCCTACAGGTACTACTACTACCTGCGCTATCCGTTCGACTCCGACGAATGGGGACGTCCAAAACGCACGAGCGCGCTCCACACGCGGATGCAGGACCTCGGGGCGGTATTCGGGGTCAAGCACGGCTGGGAGAGGCCCGATTACTTCGAGCGCGGTGGGGCCTGGAGGCGAGCCGGGCCAGACCAGCGTGCGTTCGGCTTCACCCGTCCGCCGTACTTCGACCTCATGGCCGAAGAGCATCGCGCCTTTCGAGAACGTGTCGGAATCATCGACATGAGCTCGTTCGGCAAGATCGAGATCGAGGGCCCCGGAGCGCTGCCTCTACTCGAGCGGGCGGCCGGCAACCTCATCGATCGCCCGGTCGGGACGGTGGTCTACACGCAGCTGCTCGAGAAGGACGGCGGCGTCGCGGCCGACGTCACCGTCACGCGGCTGGGCGAGGAGCGCTTCCGCGTCATCACCGGCGCCGGCTATGTCAACAGCGACATGGGCTGGCTGAAGATGCAGCGTCACGCGAACGATCCCGCCGTGGCGATCCGCGAGGTCACCGAAGAGCTCGCGGTGATCGGCATGTGGGGACCGCACGCGCGAGCGATCCTGGAGAAGGTGACGCGCGACGACGTCTCGGAGGAGGGCTTCCCCTTCATGCAAGCGCGAGCCATCAGGATCGCCGGCGCCTCGGTTTTCGCTCAGCGCGTGACGTATGTCGGCGAGCTGGGCTGGGAGCTGTACGTCGACCAGGCCTGGGCCGGCCAGGTGTGGGACCGGCTGATGGCCGCCGGCAGGAAGTTCGGGATAACGCCCGGCGGCTACCGGGTGCTCGATTCGCTTCGTATGGAGATGGGCTACCGCTACTACGGGACCGACATGGGCCTGCTGGACAACCCATATGAGGCGGGCCTGGGCTTTTCCGTGAACCGCGAGAAGTGGCCATCCATCAATCGCAACATCACGCGGCGGCTGCGCACCCTCGCAATCGGCGGCGCGGATTACCTCACGGTCTACGGCGGCGAGGCTGTCCACTCAGGTGGCAGCGTGGTCGGTCGCGTGCGCAGCTGCGGTTACGGTTTCACGGTGCGGCGGAACCTCGCC
>VBIA01000025.1 GCA_005879985.1 Chloroflexota bacterium
CCGAAGCTGCTCTCTCGCGGAGCGGGAGGCATCGCCAGGGCGGCCGCCATCACCTCGGGGTTGATCTTCTCGTCGATCGGCAGGCCCTGCGACGTCAGCTCTTCGATCGCCGCCTGCCGGCTCAGGTTCAGCCGGCCCTGGCTGTCGATCTCGACCGCCTTGACGACGATCTCGTCGCCGACGTTGCAAACCTCCTCCACGCGCTCAACGCGGTGGTCGGTGAGCTTGGAGATGTGCACGAGGCCATCCTGGCCCGGCAGGATCTCGACGAATGCGCCGAACGGCATGATGCGTACGACCTTGCCCCTGTAGATCTTGCCGACCTCGGCCTCGTCGGTAAGGCCCTTGATCCAATCGATGGCGCGCTGCCCGGCAACCTGGTCGACCGCGGCGATGAACACGCGGCCGTCGTCCTCGACGTCGATCTGCGCACCCGTTTCCTCGGTGATCTTGCGGATCATCTTGCCTCCGGGGCCGATGACGTCGCGGATCTTGTCGGGGTTGATCATGACGTCGATCGGCAGGCCCTGCGACGTCAGCTCTTCGATCGCCGCCTGCCGGCTCAGGTTCAGCCGGCCCTGGCTGTCGATCTCGACCGCCTTGACGACGATCTCGTCGCCGACGTTGCAAACCTCCTCCACGCGCTCAACGCGGTGGTCGGTGAGCTTGGAGATGTGCACGAGGCCATCCTGGCCCGGCAGGATCTCGACGAATGCGCCGAACGGCATGATGCGTACGACCTTGCCCCTGTAGATCTTGCCGACCTCGGCCTCGTCGGTAAGGCCCTTGATCCAATCGATGGCGCGCTGCCCGGCAACCTGGTCGACCGCGGCGATGAACACGCGGCCGTCGTCCTCGACGTCGATCTGCGCACCCGTTTCCTCGGTGATCTTGCGGATCATCTTGCCTCCGGGGCCGATGACGTCGCGGATCTTGTCGGGGTTGATCATGATCGTCGTGATGCGAGGCGCGTAAGCGCTCATCTCGGAGCGAGGCCGCGGGAGCACCGCCAGCATCTTGTCGAGCACGAAGAGCCTCGCCTCACGCGCCTGCTCCAGCGCCTGCGCAAAGATCTCGTGAGTCAAGCCTCCGATCTTGATGTCCATCTGCAGGGCGGTGATGCCGTCGCGCGTGCCGGCGACCTTGAAGTCCATGTCGCCCAGCGCGTCCTCCACGCCCTGGATGTCGGTGAGCACGGCGTACTTGCCTTCCCGTGTCACCAATCCCATCGCTATGCCGGCAACGGGCGATTTGATGGGCACACCCGCATCCATCAGGGCGAGCGTCGAGCCGCACACGGATGCCATCGACGTCGAGCCGTTGGAGCTGAGGATCTCGGACACGAGCCTCATCGTGTAGGGCCACTCCTCCACCGGCGGGACCACCGCCAGCAGTGCGCGTTCCGCCAGCGCTCCGTGACCGATCTCGCGGCGGCCCGGACCGCGCAGCGGCCGCGCCTCGCCGACCGAGAACGGCGGGAAGGTGTAGTGGTGCATGTAGCGCTTGAACTCGTCGGGCGAAAGGCCGTCGAGCTTCTGCTGGTCCGACATCGAGCCCAACGTCGCGATGGTCAGCGCCTGCGTCTGGCCGCGCGTGAAGAGGCCCGAGCCGTGCGTGCGCGGCAGCACGCCAACCTCGACGCTGATCTGACGCACGTCCTTGAGGCCGCGGCCGTCCGGCCGCACGCCCTCATCGACGATGCGCTCCCGGACGCGATCCTTGACCTTCTTGTCGAAGAGCTTGCCGATGATCTCGATGTGCTCGGGAAACCGCGCGCCGAGGTCGTCGATCGTGAGGCGCCGCAGCTCGTCCACGCCGCTCTCCCGGGCGGCCTTGTCCGGGCTGAACAGCACGGCGTCCAGGCGCATCGCGAGGTACTCGTTGACCACCTCGATGGCCTGCTCGGGATATGACGTCGGAATGTAGTCGCGCTTCTTCTTACCGACCTGCTCCCGCAGCTCGAGCTGAGCGGAGCAGATCTGCCGGATCGCGTTGTGGGCCATTTCGAGCGCTTCGAGCACGGTCTGCTCGCCCACGCCCTTGGCGCCCGCCTCGACCATGAGGATGGCGTCGGCAGTGCCGGCGACCACGAGATCGAGCTCCGACTCGGCCATGCGGCTCATCGGCGGGTTGACCACGACCTTGCCGTCCAGCAGGCCCATGCGCACGGCGCCCACGGGGCCGGCCCAGGGCACGTCGGAGATCACGATCGCCGTGGAGGCGCCGTTGATCGAAAGGATCGTGGGGTCGTTCTCCTGGTCCACGGACAGCACGGTCGAAACCACCTGTATGTCCAGCCGAAAGCCGTCAGGGAACAGCGGCCGCAGCGGCCGGTCCGTCAGACGCGAGGCGAGGATCGCAACCTCGCTGGGCCTGCCCTCGCGGCGCATGAACGCGCCGGGGATCTTGCCCGCCGCATACAGCTTCTCCTCGTAGTCACAGGTGAGCGGGAAGAAGTCGATGCCTTCCCGCGGCTCCTTCGACATCACCACCGTGCTGAGGACGACGGAATCGCCCTGGCGAAGGACCACGGCTCCGTTCGCCTGCTCGGCCACCCGGCCTGTCTCGATCGACAGCCGCCTCCCGGCGACCTCGACATTCTTTGTCGTTATCGACACGCGAATACCTCCATGTGTGGGAGGACTTCCGCGAGGTGCGATGAGGTCAGATTCCTAGCCGCTGCTGTCGAACCTTCAAAGCTCGATGGAAGCGGTTAAGGAGCTGACCCCGCGCCACCGTGGAGTCCTCCCTCTATTGACTTGCCCTGGTAGGGCTTCTTCTTATCTCCTGATCCCGAGCTTCCCGACGAGAGCGCGATAGCGCTCCACGTCGATGTCCCTCAGGTAGTTCAGCAGACGCCGCTGTTTGCCAACCAGGAGTAGGAGGCCGCGGCGAGAGTGGTGGTCCTTGGCGTGAGTTTTCAGGTGCTCGGTGAGCTCCCTGATACGCGCATTTGAAAGCGCGATCTGGACCTCGGGGGAACCGGTGTCCTTCTCAGACCGCCTGTAGCCGGCGATCAGCTTGCCCTTGACTTCCGTCTCTTCTGCCAAACCGACCGAGAAGTATACGTGGGACAAAGTCATGGCCTGGCGAAGCCGCGCTAGTCGGCCGTCTCGACGGAGCCATCCGAGCGCGGATCGAAGCCTGCTCGCCACTTGCCCGGACCATCGATCACGATCGCGTGCGCGTGTCCGAGCGAGTGATGGCCGGCCGGCAGCAGCTGGACCGCGGGGGCATGTCTTGCAATGTCGCCCGCCGAGGGATAGCTGGCCTCGACGGTCACCTTGCTGCCGTCGGGAGTGATGCGGATCCGTGGGCGCGCCACCGCAGTGGCTGGGTCGAGCCCGTGATCCACGATGTTGACCAGGACCTGGGTCTGCAGCTGCGGCTGGCCATCGCCGCCCATCGATCCATAGACGAGCCATGGCCGGCCTTCGCGAGTCGCCATCGCCGGGATGAGCGTGTGCCTGGTGCGCTTCTTCGGCTCCAACCGGTTGGCGTGATCCGTATCGAGGCTGAAATAACAGCCGCGGTTCTGCAGCAGCATGCCCGTCCCCTCGGCGACGATGCCTGAGCCGAAGTCGAACGCGACGCTCTGGATGAGCGAGACCAGATTTCCGTGCTCGTCCGCCGCGCAGAGATAGATGGTGTCACCGCCGTCGGGAACCTCGCTGGTGACCAGGTCGGGCACCGGAGAGAAGTCGGGATCGGTGATGCGGTCGCGGATGCTGTAGGCGGTGTTGCGGGCCGACCTGAACATCTCGACGAACTCCGGGCCTGGCTGCAGCTCCGCCTTGGTCCTGTCACGCAGCACCTTCAGCAGGCCGAGGGCGATGAGGCCTTGCGTCGGCGGCGGCAATTCGTGGACCACCACGTCGCGATAGGGCAGGGTCACCGTCTCGACCCATTCCGAACGATGGCCTGCCAGGTCCTGCGCGGTGACAAACCCGTCGCGCCTGGAGATCGCGGCGGCGATGGCGGCGGCGATCTCGCCGCGATAGAAGCCATTGAAGCCGTGGCGGGAGATGTCCTTCAGTACCGACGCGAGGTCCGGGTTGCGCAGCACCATGCCCGCGTCCATCGGCGGATACAGCGCGTGGGCGACCGACTCGCGGCCCAGCAGCCCGGCGGCGTTCTTCAGTGCGTCGGACAGGTGGCTCGTGATCGTGTATCCGTCCTGCGCGAGGGCAGCGGCGGGCTCCAGCACAGGGCTCCATCCAAGCGTTCCAAAGCGTTCGATCAGCCTTCCCCATGCCTCGACGGTCCCCGGCACGGTGACCGTCAGCACGCCGCGCTCCGGCATGGCCTCGTGGCCGCGCCGCCGCACAGCGTCGATGGTCGCGAGCTCTCCCGACCGGCCTGCCCCGATCAATCCGACAGGCGCGCCAGCACCCGCCGGCCAAACGATCGCCATCAGGTCGCCGGCCACCGACGTCATCTGCGGATACACCACGCACAGCACGGCGTCCGCGGCGATGGCGGCGTCGATCGCGTTGCCGCCGTCGCGCAGCACCTGCGCACCCGCCTCGCTGGCGAGCCGGTGCGGCGTCGCAATGACGCCCTTTGTCATAGGTCCAGACTAGTCGACGCCCCCTCCAGACCTCCCCACTGCGGTGGGGAGGTGACTCGTCACCGCGGAGTCAGGAACTCAATGGAGCCTGGCTGGATCTCGAACAGCGCGGGCAGCATGCCCGGGTCCTCGCCGTCGATGTCGAGGCGCACCTGTTTTGTTGAGGTGACCTCGATGCGCTTGCCGTACATGATCGTGATCTTCGGATTGTGGTCGTCAAAGTGACGGCCTTCCCTGATCCGGCTCATGCCGCGCAGGCTCTCCACCTTGCCCGCGTTACCGATGACGATCACGTCGAACACGCCGTCCGTGGGTGATGCGTTGGGCGCCATGCGCATTCCGCCGCCGAAGTACTGGCAGTTGGCGACCACGACCTGCTGCGCGACCACGTCATGCGCCTCGCCGTCGATGATCACATGCATCGGCTTGTTCTTCCACGCAAGCAGCGTCATGAGCGCGGTCAGCATGAACGTGGCGCCGCCGCTCCGCTTCTTGCCGGCGTTGACACGGTGGACAACGTCGCCGCCCCACCCCGCGTCGGCGATGTTGATGAAGTGCCGCACCTGCGTGTTTCCATCGTTGCCCTGGTACGTCACGCAGCCCACATCGAGCCGCCGAGGCACTCCCGAGGTGATCACCTGAACCGCCTGCCGCGGGTCGAGCGAGATCCGGAGGGACCGCCGGAAGTCGCCGCCGGTGCCCAGGGGCACCATGGCCATGCGCGTCGTGGTCGGGATGGGCGCGCCGTTGTGAAAGAAGCCGTTGACGACCTCATTGAGCGTGCCGTCGCCTCCGACCGCTACGACGACCGGTCGCGATTGGCGCACCGCGTTCTTCGCGATGTCGACCGCCTCCATCGGGCGCGTCGTCAGCGCGGTCTCGAACTTGAGCCCGGTCGACGGCAGCCACGCCTCGATCGCCTTCCAGTCGTGAGCGGTCTTGCCCCCGCCGGAAGCAGGGTTGACGATGAACAGAACAGGTTCGCCTGCCATTCCTTTACCGTCTCCCTCCCATCGCGTTCGGATTCATGATGCCCGCAGGGTCGATGCCTTCGCGCACCGAGCGCCACACGCGCATCCAGCCGCCCATCTCGTCGGCCACCCAGCGTGCCCGCGCCTGGCCGGTGCCGTGGTGATGGCTGATGGTCGCCCCCATCTCGAGCGCCGCGCTCATGGCTCCCTCCCACGCACGGCTGTAAGCCGCACGCGCGTCTTCCTCTCTATCAGCCGCGCCCGCAAACGAGAAATAGGCGCAGCAGCCCTGCTCGTATGCGTGGCTGAAATGGCATAACGCCAATCCACCGACCGCTATTGCGGTTTTCACCCGCTCGTGAAGCTGCGGCATCACGGTCCACGGCGCCGCGAGCTCGATCGTGTCCACGTACGAGCCGGCCGGCTCAAGGACTCCCTTCAGCCATTCGGCAGAAAGCCCGAAGCGGTGCTCCTGCCACCGGTGCCAGGGATCCTCGCCCAGGTCCTTCGCGCCCGCCGTCAGCCGTTTCACGACCTTCGCCTCGGCCTGCGCCACCTCCTCCTCGCCGGCGGTCGCGATCACCAGCACGCATTCGCCTTCGCTGACCTCGAAGCGGTTGAAGACCGAGTCCTCGTGGTCGTAGAGGCGCATCACGAGCGGCCTGATGCCCGATTGCATCACGTGCCGCATCGCCTCGAGGCCGTCGGCCAACCGGCTGAACGAGTACCCGCGGCCGATGACCGATGCGGGCAGGCGGCGGACGCGCAGCACGGCGCCCAGGACCACGCCGAGGGCGCCTTCGGCCCCAAGCCACAGCTCGTGCAGTGCAGGACCGACCGCCGACCGCGGACCAGGCCGAGGCGCCGCGAACGTGCCGTCGGGAAGCACGACCGCCAGGCTCAGGACCATGTCCTCGATGCTTCCGTAGCGGCTGGACTCCTGCCCCGAGGATCGAGTCGACACGAGGCCGCCGATCGTCGTGCCCGGCAGCGAGCTCGGGTAGTGGCCGAGGGTCAGGCCCTTCTCGTTGAGCATCTTCTCCAGGGTCATCCCGTTCACACCGGATTCGACGCGGCATGTGAGGTTGACCTCGTCGATCTCCAGGATGCGATCCAAGCCACCCATGTCGAGCACGAGCTCGCCGCGCTTCGGCGCGAGCGCGCCGCACACGCCGCTGGCGCCGCCCATCGGGGTCACCATCACCGCGTTGGCCGTCGCCCAGCGCAGGATCGCAGCCACCTGCTCGCGACCCGACGGACGCACCACGAGCACGCGATCGGGGGTCTGGCCGGCACGCTCGGCCATGGTCGTGGCCGGCCACAGGTCGCGCACGGGTCGCTCGTCCACGGCCGCGGCGCCGACGATCTTCTCGACTTCGGTCCGCATCGTCGCCTCTAACGTGGCAGGGGCGGCCGGGCTTGGCCCGGCCGCGGCTTTGTTTCCGAGGCACCGCAACGTGGCGTGGCGAGGAGGGAGAGCAGCGGCGCGTAGCGGTGCGATGCGATCAGTAAGTTCTTCCTGCTCGCGCCTGGCGCGCAGAGGGAACCTGGCGGGTTCCCTCTCATGACGTTCTCGACTTCTGGTCTCATCGGGTCAGCGTCCGAAACGCGCGGCGAACCGCCCGGCCAGCCAGCCCGTCAGGATTGGCACCCCGAATCCGCAAGGCCCCGCGTAGTCGTAACCGCCCAGCACCGAGCCCGCCGCGAACAGGTTCTCGAACGGTGCGCGTCCCGCTTCATCAAGCGGGCGCAGGCGCTCATCGGTCGAAAGCCCGGAGCGAAACTCCTGCGCCGGCTCCAGATAGTCCATGTGCTCAAGACGCGTGCCCAATGTCGCAACCGCCTTGCCGTCGTGAAAGACGCCAAGGTTCAGCAGCGGCTCAGATGTGGCGCCGTCCTTGCGCAGGCCGCCGCCGATGTAATGGCCCGTCGCGAGCACGAACGCGTTGGCGCGAAATGTCTTCTCACCGGCTTTCACCGCAACGATCCGCGCCCCATCCACCTGCACGCCATCCACCTCTGCGCGCACCGCGCCCAGGCCGATCGCCTGCTGCAGGCGCCATCCGTGCGGAGACGGAGGTGAGGCGAGGAGCTCAAAGCCTCCGTCTGGCAGGGTGCTGAACCCAGGCGGATATGCGACCAGCGCCCGCGTGTTCGTCACGGAAGGCGCGCGGCGTCCGTAGAGGTCGGTGAGCGCCGCCCCGGCCGGCAGCTCGGTGATCGACACCTCCTCCGGAATCGCCTCCACGTTGTGCAGCTCTTTGAGCGCCTGGGCTGTCGAGGCGGCGTCGTAATCCCCCACCTCGCGCACGCCGACGACCGTGACCCGGCGGCCGACGAGGCCCTTCAGCTCACCGCCGGCGACCGTGGCCGGGACGATGTTGCCGGGACGCGCGAGCCCGTGGATGTCGGCATACGCACCTCGCGTGCGCCATCCGCCTTCGACCTTCAATCCGTCTTTTTCGAGCGCGAGCAGCAGGGCCGGCACCGCGGTGTCCAGCTCGGTGCTCAATCGCACCGGGTCCATCCGCAGCCGGCTGAATGGATGATGCTGCTCGTTCTTGAGCAGCGCTTCGAGGTCGTCTACGACCTCCATCGCGCCCGCGTACAGCGCGGTGGCGCCGGGAGCCTTGGCAATCATCGTGACCTCTGCGCCTTCCCGTCGAGCACCGATCGCGGCGCAGTACCCGGCGATGCCGCCGCCTATGACGACGACCGCCGTCACTACTTAACGATCCGCCGGGTGTCGGCGACGTCGTGCTTGAGCTGCACCACCAGCTCCGCCGGGCTGTCGAACCTGATGTCGGGGTGCAGGTAGCGGATGAATCGCAGCTCGAGCCGGTGCTGGTACAGGTCGCCTTCGAAATCGAGAAGGAATGCCTCCACTCGGAGCTGCGTGCCGCCGAATGTCGGCCTGTAGCCAACCGAAAGCGCGGCGACGAACTCCTTTCCGTCGGAGATGGCCCGGCCCGCGTAGGCGCCCAGCGCCGGGATCAGCTTGTTCGGCTCGACCGCGATGTTGGCGGTGGGAAATCCGAGGCGGCGGCCGACCTGGTCGCCGGCCTCCACAGGACCGGCCATCGCGTACTCGCGGCCGACCAGCCGGTTGGCCTCGTGCACGTCGCCGATATTGATGAGGCGCCTGATGTCGGAGCTGTGCAGGGCGTTCCCTTCGAACGTGAACGGCGGAACGACATCCACCTCGTGCCCGTGCTCGCGCAGCCACGCGGCGTTGCCTCGGCGCTGGTTGCCGAACGCGAAGTCGAAGCCGATGACCCAGTGCCTGATGTCCATCCGCGAGCCGAGCATTTCGACGAACTCCTGCGGGCCAAGGCTCGCGAGCGCCCGATCGAAGCGAAGGACGATCGCGTGCTCTACGCCGGCCGCCTCGAGCAGGGCCAGCTTCTCCTGCAGCGTGGTGATCGACTGAGGGCAGTTGGCGGGGTCGAGCACGCAGCGCGGATGCGGCTCGAACGTGATGAGCGCGGGAGCGGCGCCGGACTGTGACGCGGCCGCGATGGTGCGGCGAATGACGTCGGCATGGCCGAGGTGCACGCCGTCGAAGCTGCCGACCGTGATCGCGACCGCACCGATTTGGCTGACCGGCAGCCCCAGGTGTGTCTTCAGGACAACACCTTTTCCGGCACGAATGTGCGGCGCAGCGGGTCGGTGTGGCCGAGCGCGATCAGCCGTCCGCCCGCGTCGTGCGCGCGCAGCCGGCCCGGCCCCGGTTCGGGAAGCACGCGCACCGCGCGGCCCTGCCGCACCATCGCCTCCTGCTCGACGTTCAGTCGCACAGGCTGCATGTCCGGCAGTATGACCTCGGCCGGTTGCAGCACGTCCCGCACGTCGTCAGCATTGGTAAGGGCATCGAGCTTCACCGCGGACTGGATCTCGAGAGGGCCGTAGGCGGTGCGCACCAGGCGGCCGAGGTAGCCGCCCACTCCAAGCTGCCGGCCCAGGTCGCGCGCGATCGATCGAAGGTAGGTGCCGCTGCCGCAGCGGATCTGCACGCGCGCCACCGGGTCTGGCCCTGACGTGAAGTCGAGCACCTTCGCCTCGTACACCTCCACCTCGCGGGCCTTTGGCTTCGGCTCCGCGCCGCGCCGCGCCAGCTTGTACGCGCGCTCGCCCTCGACCTTCACGGCGGAGAACGCAGGCGGCTCCTGCATGATCCGGCCGCGAAAAGCGGTCAGACCCTCTTCGACATCGCGCTCCGTCAGCGCGCTCGCGTCACCCACCGGCTGCAGTTCGCCCTCCGCGTCGTCGGTGGCGGTCGTGAACCCGAAGTGGATGTCGGCCACGTAGGTCTTGGGCAGGCGGAGCGCGAAGTCCGCAAGGCGCGTGGCCGACTCGAAAAGGATCGGGAGAACGCCGGTGGCCAGCGGGTCGAGCGTGCCGGCGTGACCTACTCGGTGGGCGCCGGTCAGGCGGCGAAGCCGCCGCACCACGGAAAAGGAAGTCTCACCGGCGGCTTTGTCGATGTTGAGGACCCCGGGGGTGAAGCGCGAAGGCTCAGGCCTTGGCTGAGGCGGCAAGGATCGCCTCCTTGGACGTGGCCAGAACGATCTTCACCGTCTCGTCCATGGGCTTGTCGAACTCGGCGCCCGCGGCCCGGATGTGTCCCCCACCTCCGAACAGCGCGCACATGGCGGCGGCGTCGACTGCGCCACGGCTGCGCACGCTGATCTTGGTCAGGTCGCTCTGCACCTCTTTGAAGAGGATCGCGAGCTCCAACCCGGCGATCGAGTTGAGCGTGTCGATGATGCCCTCGGACTCGGCCATCACGGCGTTCGCCTCGCGCAGCATGCGCTTGGTGACCTTCGCCCACGCCAGCCGGCCCTGCATCTCTACTCGCATCGTGGCCAGGGCCAGGCTGCTCAGCTTGAGCGTCGTCTCCGGCCGCATCTTGTAGACCAACGTCGCGATCTGGCCGGGATCGGCCCCGAGGCTCGCCAGCCGCGCCGCGTCCTCGAGCGCGCGCACCGTGGTGTTCTCGTGACGGAAACCGCCGGTGTCGGTGAGGAGCGCCACGTACAGGTTGGTCGCGATCGTCGGGGTCGTCCGGTACCCGAAGTGGTCGAGCATGTCCATGACCATCTGACCGACCGCCGACGCGTCGGGGTCGATGACGTTGACGTCGCCGAACCGCGAGTTGGACGGGTGATGGTCGATGTTGACGATGGTCGCGTGTGACGCGATGTGCTTCACGCTGCTGCCAGAGCGCTCGAGGTTGCCCGAGTCGAAGAAGAACACAAGCTGGGGCTCGACACCGCTTGGTGGGCCCTCGTGAATGTCACCGAATCCAGGCAGGAACGAGTACATGTCCGGGAGCGGATGTGGGATGAGCACCCACACGTGCTTGCCCGCCGTGCGCAAAGCCTCCGCGAAGGCGAGGCTGCAGCCGAGGGTGTCGCCGTCGGCGTCCTTGTGTCCGAAGATCAGGATTTCGTCGTTGGCGTCGAGCAGCTCCTTGATCTGGTCGTAGAGGCTGCCGGTCTCGCTTCGCGCGGTGGCTATCGCTCGTCCTCCTCGATCTTGTCGCCGGCCGGGAGCACTTCCTTGAGCAGCTCGTTGATGTGAACGCTGTACTCGATCGACGGGTCAAGCTCGAATCGCAGCTCCGGTGAGAACTTCAGGTTCTCGAGCCGCCGCCCGAGCTCGCGGCGGATGAGGCCCTTGGCCGAGATCAATCCCTGCAGCGACGCCTGTTTCTGGTCCGGGTCGCCGAGCACGCTCACGCGCACGCGCGCCTGCCGCAGGTCCGGCGACATGCGAACCGCGGTGATGCTGACGAAGCCGATACGCGGGTCCTTGAGGTCCCGCCTGATGATCGACATGATCTCCCCACGCA
>VBIA01000026.1 GCA_005879985.1 Chloroflexota bacterium
CTTCTGCACGCGCTCGTCCTTGGCCAGCACGGATGCCTCGCCTTCGAGCACGATGCGCCCGACCTCGATCACGTAGGCGCGCTGCGCGATGGCCAGCGCCTGGCGCGCGTTCTGCTCGACGAGAAGCACGGCGGTGCCGCGCTTGGCGATCTCTCGCACGGTACGCAGCACGCTCCTCGCGAGGATCGGCGCCAGCCCGAGCGACGGCTCGTCGAGCATCAGCACCTTGGGCTCGGACATCATGGCGCGCCCGATCGCCAGCATCTGCTGCTCGCCGCCCGACATCGTGCCGGCCAGCTGAAGGCGCCGCTCGGCCAGCCGCGGGAACAGCGCGTAGACCGCTGCCTTGCGCTCCTTCACGAGGTGGCCTTTGGAGCGGATCAGGTATCCGCCAAGGTTCAGGTTCTCCTCGACGGTGAGCACGTTGAAGATTCGCCGCCCCTCCGGGACGTGGCACAGGCCGAGCCCGACGATGCTGTGCGCGCTCTGACCCACCAGGGGCTTGCCGTTGAAGGTGATGGTTCCGCTCCGCGGCCGCTGCAGGGCGGAGATGGTGCGGAGCGTCGTTGTCTTACCGGCGCCGTTGCCGCCAAGAATGGCGACAACCTCGCCTGCATTCACCTGGAGCGAGATGCCCCTGAGCGCCTCGATGTTGCCGTAGAAGACGCGAAGGTCCTTGATCTCGAGAAGGGCCACTGGAGCTACGCGCCCTGGGCTGTGGACAGGGGGAGATCTTCTTCGCGCCCGAGGTAGGCCTCGATGACGGCCGGGTCCTCCTGGATGTCGGCCGGAATGCCCAACGCGATCAGGCTGCCATGGTCGAGCACCGCGATGCGGTCGGACACGCGCATGACGAGCGACATGTCGTGCTCGATGAGGACGACGGTGATGCCGAGCCCCCGGATCTTGCGGATGATGCCGTCGAGCTCGAGCTTCTCGGTCGGGTTCATGCCAGCGGCAGGTTCGTCGAACAGCACGAGGTGGGGGTGCGCGGCCAGAGCCCTGGCGATCTCCACGCGGCGCTGATCGGCGTACGGCAGCTCACTCGCGATCCGGCCGGCGATGTGCTCGAGGCCCACGAATCCGAGCCACCTTCGCGCCTCCTGCAGCGTGCGCACCTCGTCCTTGCGCTCGCCCGGCGTGTGGAGCAGCGCCTGCCACGTCATCGTGCGGTGCCGGGGGTAGAGGCCGACCATCACGTTCTCGAAAACGGCCATCTGCTTGAAGAGCCGGATGCCCTGGAATGTGCGCCCCACTCCTCGAGCTGCGATCACGTGCGGACGCAGGCCAACGACGGGACGGCCGTCGATGAAGATCTTGCCGGCCTTCGGCTTCTGCACTCCGGTGATGCAGTTGAACAGCGTCGTCTTGCCGCCGCCGTTGGGGCCGATGATGCTGAAGATCTCGCCTCGGTGCACGTCGAACGTGACGTTGTCGACGGCGCGCAGGCCGCCGAACTGCTGCACGACGCCCTGCACCTCGAGGATCGCTTCGCCTGCCTGGATGACCCGATGCCCGGCGGCCGCGTGGCGACGGTCGCGCTCCTCCATCTGCTGCTGGTGCTCGCGGAGGATCTTGGCGGCGACGTTCTCCGCCTCCTCCTCCTGTAATCCGTAGAAGGGTTTGGGCTTGCGCCGGATACGCGCCCAGAGCCCCTGCGGAAGCAGGAGAATGGTCGCGACCAGGAGGACGGCGAAAACGAGCAGTCGCTGAGCTTCGAACTCGCGAAGCACTTCGGGCAGCGCCACCACCACCAGCGCGCCGAGCAGCACTCCCGGCATGCTGCCGGTGCCGCCGAGCACGATCACGATCAACGCGAGGACAGACAGCGAGAACGTGAAGCTCGTGGGGTCGATGGCGCCGATGCGGGTCGCGAAGAAACCGCCCGCGAGACCGCCCCACATACCGCCCATCACGTAGGCGAGAAGCTTCAGCCGCAGCGACGGAACACCGACCGACTCGGCCGCAAACTCGTCCTCGCGGATCGCGATCCAGCCTCGGCCAAGCCTCGAATGCTCGAGGTGCTGGGCGAAGATCATCGCGATCGCCAGCAAGAACAGGCCGACCATCAGGAAGTCGAACTGCGTCTGGAACACGTAACCGAAGGCTTCGGGGAACGGAATCCGCAGGATGCCGTTGGGTCCGCCGGCGTAGTCCCAGTTGGTGAAGGTGACGCGAGTCATCTCGCCGAAGCCGAGAGTCACGATCGCGAGGTAGTCGCTCCGCAGCCGCAGCGTGGGGTAGCCGAGGATGGCGCCGGCCGTTCCGGTGAAAAGGATCGCGAAGGGAATCGTCGCGAAGAAATTCCAGTGTGTCTGCGTCATGAGCAGCGCGCTCGTGTAGGCGCCGATGGCGAAGAACGCGGCGTAACCGAGGTCGAGGAGGCCGGCGAAGCCGACGACGATGTTGAGGCCGAGTCCCAGCATCGCGTACGTCGCGACACTGACCATGACTGCGGTGAAGTACTCGTCGCCCTGGAGATAGGCGATCGCACCCATCGCCACGAGGAAGGCGATCACGCGCGACCAGTAGGGGACGCGGTCGATGCGGTTCAGCCAGGTGGTGAAGCGCGGGTCCTCGGAGAAGACGCGATAGGCGAGCAGGCGCGCGCCGGCCAGGCCGAGAAAGACGAGGAGCAGGGTCCACAGCAGCTCTTCGGCTGTCACATCCGCTCCGCCACTCGTTCGCCGAACAGG
Organism: Chloroflexota bacterium; assembly: GCA_005879985.1. Taxonomy (GTDB): domain Bacteria; phylum Chloroflexota; class Dormibacteria; order Dormibacterales; family Dormibacteraceae; genus CF-118. The sequence continues at coordinate 2,697 of VBIA01000026.1, forward strand.
CCTGTTGGCTTGATCACGAGCACGGTGATGAGGACGCCGAAAACGATCACGTCCTCCCATTTGCCGGATATGTAGCCGGTCGTATACGACTCGAGCAAGCCGATCAGCAGACCGCCGGCCATGGCCCAGGGGATATTGCCGATGCCGCCCAGCACGGCGGCCGTGAACGCTCGCAGACCAAGCAGGAATCCCATCGTGAACTGGATCTGCACGTAGTACAGGCCGAGCATCACGCCAGATGCGGCGGCCAGCATCGCGCCCAGGACGAAGGCGAGGCGGATCACCTGGTTGACGTTGATGCCCATCAGCCGCGCCGCGTCGTGGTCAACGGCCAGCGCGCGCATGGCGGTGCCGAGCGTGGTGCCCTGCACGAAGGCGACCAGGCCGCCCATCAGGAGCAGGCTCACGAATACAAGCGCCAGCTGCACGTAGGTCACGTGCACCGGTCCGAGGAACATGCCGGTGCTCGGCAGCAGGCTCGGCGGATAGGCCTCGATCGCGGGGCCCCACTTCCACTCCGCGCCGTTCGACAGCACGAGCGACATGCCGAGAGCTGAGATCAGGATCGCCAGCAATGACCGGTTCAGGAGAGGCTTGTACGCGACCTCGAGAATCGCAAGGTTCACGACCGCCGTGCCCAGCATCGGCACCACGAACGCGACGACCAGAGCCGGAAACAGGGGCAGGAACTGAACGCCGTACCCGACCAGCAACGTCCAGCCCAGGAAGGCGCCGATCATCGACAGGTCTCCCTGGGCGAAGTTGATCAGCCGGATGATCCCGTACACGATCGTGTAGCCGAGCGCGACCAGGGCATAGAACGAGCCCACCGTGAGGCCGATCACCGTGTACTGAAGAAAAGCCCCCATCCCTTGCCCTTCTTTGTTCGCCCGACAGCGATGGCTTCGGGCGCGACTCCGGCTCGGTTGCGTATCGTACAGGTGGCCTCGGCGACTGCACGCCAATGTGCAGCGCGCGAAGCCATAGAGAGGGAGCGCGATGCAGCGACTGGACGTCGCGGTGCTGGGAGGAGGCGTGGCCGGCCTGACCGCGGCCTACGTGCTCCGCGACCGCGAGCTCGAGGTGTTTGACACCGCATCGCACGTCGGCGGTCGCACGCGCTCGCTGCAGCAGCCCGACGGCATCTGGCTCAACACTGGCGCCCAGTACGTCTCGACCGATCGCATCAAGGTGGTCGAGCTGGCGGACGCGGTGGGCGCGCGGCTGATCACCGACGACAACCTCGAGGAGTACTGGCGCGGGCTGTACCCGCCGGATCCGGATGAGCGATCGGAGATCGAGAGCGTGATCGAACGGATCACCTCCGAGCAGATGCATCGCCGCCCGGCGACGCTGCCGGAGCTGGACGATCAACCTTTCGACCACTGGCTTGGGGATGTCTCGCCGTCAACGCATCGCTTCTACGACCGGTGGTGCCAGATCATGAATTCGGGCTCGTCCGTCGAGATCTCGCTGTACGGCGCCCTGTGGCTCTGGGGCGATCAGCGCAGCACGCCATGGATCGACAAGCCGGTTCCGCGCCACGATCGCGGTGACTGCGTGTTCGACGGCGGCACCAACGAGTTCACGAAGGCACTGGCGCGCGCCAGCGGCGGGCGAGTCTCGCTGCGCTCGCGAGTGCGTTCGGTGCGTTCGACCGACGGTGGCCACACGATCGACGTCGAGGACGACCGCGGCGGCCGCCAGGTGTGGGCGAGGCACGTCGTGTCCGCCGTTCCCGCGCCGGTGGTGGCGGAGGTCGTCGACGAGCTGCCGGGATGGAAGAGGCAGGCGCTCGGCGCGGTTCGCTACGGGCGCTTCATGACCACGAACATCGTGGTGAGCCCGAAGGGCGCCAAGACGAGCGGCTACCCGCTCACCGCCTCGCGATCCGACGTCGTCTACAACCTCGACACGTTTGTGATCAAGACGCCGGGCGATTTCGACGAGCGTGGCGGCTGCTTTCACAACATCGTCGGGGACCCGACGTGCCGGGTCGTCTGGGACGACCCGGACGACACGATCAAGACGGGCACGCTGCTCGAGCTGTACCGGCAGAAACCCCAGTTCCGCGACCGTGTTGTGCGGGTCGAGGTCCAGCGCTGGCTGCACGGCATGCCGCTGTACAGCGTCGGGCGCATGAAGACGTACGACCAGCTGGCCGAGCCCGTGGGCGGGATCTTCTTCTGCGGCGACTACACCTGGGCATCGAACATGGAGGGCGCGGCGCTGAGCGGCGAGAGGGCGGCCGCCCAGGTGCAGCGAGCTTCCGCATGAGCGCGCGAGCGGTCGTGAGCAAGAATAGGCCCGTGGCCATGCAGCGCCAGGTGCTCCAGCCAGACGGGAAGCTGGTCGACGGCGCGCAGCCGATGGAGGAGGAGTTCCTCCTCGAGGCTCTGCGCTGGATGATGAAGTCGCGGCTGTACGACCACAGGGTCATCGGCCTGCAGAGGCAGGGTCAGTTCGGCGTCTACTCGCCTGGCATGGGCCAGGAGGCGTCGATCGTCGGCTCGGCCATGGCAGTCGACCCCGCGCGCGACTGGATGGTGCCCCAGTACCGCGAGCTGATGGCGAGCGTGCACCACGGGCTGCCCCTCGAGGTCATCTCCTCGCAGTACCTCGGCAAGATCGGCCCGGCCCGCATCCCCGAGGGCGTGAAAGTGCTGCCGACGCAGGTGGCGATCGCGGCGCAGCTGCCGCAGGCCACGGGGCTGGCGTGGGGATTGAAGCTGCGGGGCGAGGACTCCGTGGTCATCGCGTACATCGGTGACGGCGGCTCGTCGGAGGGCGACTTCCACGAAGGCCTCAACCTCGCCGGCGTGACCAAGGCGCCGATCGTCTTCTTCCTGTCCAACAACCAGTGGGCCATTTCGACCTCACGGCGCGTGCAGACCGCGACGCGCAGCTTCGCGCTACGTGCTGCCGGCTACGGCTTCGACGGCGTCGAGGTCGACGGCAACGACGTGATGGCGGTCTACGCGGCGACGCGCGCGGCCGTCGACAAGGCGCGCAAGGGCGGCGGGCCGAGTCTCGTCGAGGCCACCACGTACCGCATGAGCTTTCACAACACGACCGACAATCCCTCGCGCTACCAGGACCCGAAGGACTACGAGGAGGCGAAGACGCGCGACCCGATCGAGCGCGTGCAGAAGTACCTCGCGTCGATCGGGCTGTGGGACGGGAAGAAAGACGAGGCGTGGACCGAGGAGCTGCGCGAAGAGAACGACCGCGCCTTGAAGCTCGCGGCGGAGGCGCAGCCGCCCAACCCCGATGACGTCTTCGCCAACGTGTACCAGGACCCGCCGCTGCGCATCGTGCGGCAGCGCTCCGAGCTCGCCGGCGGCCAGAGGTAGCTGTGCCGCAGCGCAACATCGTCGAGGCGATCAACAGCGCGCTCACTGATGAGATGCAGGCGGACCAGCGCGTCATGGTGCTGGGACTCGACGTCGGCAAGCTGGGCGGCGTCTTTCGCACTACCAGCGGCCTCATCGAGAAGTTCGGCTCCGAGCGAGTCGTGGACACGCCGCTCGCCGAGGCCAGCATCGTTGGCGCTTCGCTCGGCCTCGCGCTCGCGGGCATGGTGCCGGTGGCGGAGATCCAGTTCCTCGGCTTCACCGCGCAGGCCTTCCACCAGATCGGGCCCCAGCTCGGCAAGTACCGGCAGCGCTCGCGCGGCCGGTACCACTGTCAGGTCACGATCCGGGCGCCGTTCGGCGGCGGCATCCGCAGCCCGGAGTTCCACTCCGACGCTGTGGAGGCGCAGTTCGTGCAGGCGCCAGGCATCAAGATCGTCATGCCGTCCAACCCCTATGACGCCAAGGGGCTTTTGATCGAGGCGATCCGCGATCCAGACCCCGTTCTCTTCTGTGAGCCGGACCGCCTCTATCGCTCGGGCAAGGCCGAGGTCCCCGACGGCGCGTACACCGTTCCGTTCGGCAAGGCGTCGCTCGTGCGCGAAGGCGACAACGTCACGCTGGTCGCGTGGAGCGCGGCGGTGGAGCTGTGCCTGCGCGCCGCCGACGCGCTGGCGGCGGATGGAATCTCAGCCGCGGTGCTCGACTTGCGGACGTTGGTGCCGCTGGACGTGGAGACGCTGTGCACCCAGGTCGCCAAAACCGGACGCTGCGTGGTCGTCCACGAGGCGCCACTGTCCGCCGGATTTGGCGCCGAGGTCTCGGCCACGCTGATGGAGGAGATCTTCTACGACCTCGACGCGCCGGTCATGCGGGTCGGGGCGTTCGACGTGCCCTTCCCTGCGGCGTCCCTCGAGGACCACTATCTGCCCTCGCTGGACCGCGTGGTCAAGGCGGTCAAACGCACGATGGAGAGCTGAGCCGCCCACTCCAAAAACGATTTGTATACAAACGCACGTAATTGCGCGCGAATATCGCGCGGCTGTATACAAACGGTGTTCTCGGAGCCGGGCTAGAGCTCGACCGTCGAGCCGGCGCCCCTGGCTTTCGCCTCGTTGTAGACCAGGCTCGACGCGGCCAGGTCCTCGACCGCGTGGCCCATCGACTTGTAGACGGTGATCTCGTCGTTGGAGCGCCGTCCGGGCCGCTTGGTCAGCAAGACCTCGCCCATCTCGCTCGCCTTGTCAGGGTCCATGCCGGCGAGCTCCATGCAGCCGGCGGGTGGCGGCGAGAACGCGGCGGCGCGGGATTCGACGAACAGGTTCGCTGCCTCCGCCAGCTCGCGGTCGAGCTCGCCGTGCGGCGCCGCGTAACCGACCGACGTGACGTGCGTGCCCGGCGCGACCCATGCGAGTTTGATCACGGGCGTGCTCGAATGGGTGCACATCGCGATGACGTCGGCATCTCGCACCGCGTCCTCGTAACTGTCAACAGGCCGCGCCTGCGGATGCAGGGCGGCAAGCTGTACCGCGCTCTCGCGCGTACGCGATGCGATGCGAATCTCCTGGAAGTCGCGCACGTGCGGAAAGATCTCCAGGTGCGCGTGCCCCTGCACGCCCGCGCCGATGATCGCGAGCACCTTCGCATCCTTGCGCGCCAGGTGTCGCGTTGAGACCGCGGCCGCGCCCGCGGTGCGGATGGCCGTGATGCGAGTGCCGTCCATCACCGCGAGGGGCGATCCCGTGGAAGGGTCGAACAGCGCGATAAGCGCCTGGTGCGACGGCAGGCCCGCGGCGTCGTTGTGGGGGAAGACCGAGACGAGCTTCACGCCCAGGCCCAGGCCTGCGCCGTATCCGGGCATCGTGCCTAGCCAGCCGTCATGCTCGCTGGTGACCGCGGTTCGGCCCGGCACCTCGACCTTGCCTGAGCTCACAGCGCGGAACCCTTCCTCGAGCGCGTCGAGCAGTCGGTCGAGGTCTAGCAGGGCCGTCACGTCGGCCTGGCTGAGCATGAGCACCTTCATGTCGGCGCCGGGATTGTGTCACTGTCGGGGCTCATGGAGGCGAGGGGCATCCTCGAGCGGCTGGTGCGCATCCCTTCGCAAACGGGCAGTGAGCAGGCCGCGGCCGAAGCGCTCGCAGGCTGGTGCCGCGAGGCGGGCCTAGACGTTTCAATGCAGGAGGTCGAGCCCGGCAGGCCCAACGTGCTTGCGACGTGGCGGGCCGGCCGCGGGCCGCACCTTCTGCTCACCGGCCACATCGACACCGTCCCCGTCGGCGAGGGATGGACGCGCGACCCACATGGTTCCGAGATCGCCGGCGGCCGCCTTTACGGGCGCGGCGCGTGCGACATGAAGGGCGGCCTGGCGGCGATGCTCGGTGCCATCGTCGCGCTGCGTGAGCGCGGAGAACTGCCGGCCGGCGACGTGACGCTCGCCGCGGCGGTGGGCGA
>VBIA01000229.1 GCA_005879985.1 Chloroflexota bacterium
TCGCCCAGCTCGGTCCCGCCCGGCTCACGGACGATGACCACGTCGCGTGTCGCCAGCGCTTCGCTCAGGAGCTCGACCTGGGTCGTCTTGCCCGAGCCTTCGACGCCTTCGAACGTGATGAAGAGTCCGTTGGCCACTAGAGCGTTGGCTCTTCGGCAACCAGTGTGATGCGCAGCCTTCGCTGAGGCTCCTTGCCGGTGCTGCGCGCGGAGAGCTCGTTCTCCGCGACAAGCTGGTGCTGGAGCCGGCGCAGGTACGCGTTCTGCGGCGAGATCTCGACCGGCCGCAGCGTGGTCTTCACCGTTTTGATCGCCTCGGCGGCCTCTGCAAGCGCGCGGCTGGTGGCGTCGTCCTGGCGGTCGACGCCGTAGATGCGCGAGAGGGCGTCACGCACCTGCGCGGCGGAGTTGCTCTTGAGGATGTGGATCGGGAGGCCACGGCTCTCGGCCTGGCGCAAGCTGTCGGGCCGGCGGCGGTAGTGGTTCTTCAGCGTCAGCACCGCGCCGGCGCCGTCAAGGTTGCCGAGCACGCGCACGGGCAGGTCGAGGTCGCGGATCGACTGCTCGACGTGATGCCTGCTCACGCCGTATGGGAAGATGCCCAGCGGCCGAGTTGGCGTGGCGGGGGCGGGGGCAGGTGCCACGGGGGTGACGACCGCCGGCACGTCGACGTTCGAGATGACGCGCCCTTCGCGCGTGCGCACGCGAATCTTCGGGTTGAGCATCGGCCCGCGCAGCGCGGTGTCGACCACCTCGGTGAGCGGCATGTGGATGGCCACGCGGTCGCGGTCCTGGATCTCGATCAGGACGTCGAAGGTCGGCGGGGCCTTGCGTTCGAGCACCGACTTCTGGGTGCCGCGCCGGCGCGCCTCCTCGTCGGAAAGAGTGACGCTCTGGATGCCGCCGAGCAGGTCGTTGAGCGTGGGGTTGACCAGCAGGTTCTCGATCGTCTGGCCGTGCGCGGTGGCGATGAGCTGAACGCCGCGCTCCGCGATCGTGCGCGCCGCCGCAGCCTCGAGCTCCGTGCCGATCTCGTCGATGACGATGACCTCGGGCATGTGGTTCTCGACTGCCTCGATCATCACCGAGTGCTGCAGCATCGGCGTGCGCACCTGCATGCGACGCGCGCGGCCGATTCCGGGATGAGGAATGTCGCCGTCGCCGCCGATCTCATTCGAGGTGTCGACGATGACGACCCGCTTGCGCAGCTCGTCCGCGAGCAGGCGCGCGCATTCGCGCAGCATCGTGGTCTTGCCGATGCCCGGCCGGCCCAGCAAAAGGATGCTCTGGCCGCTGACGACGATGTCGCGGATGATCTCGCCGGTGCCCGTCACCGCGCGGCCGACGCGCATGGTGAGGCCCGTGATGCGGCCCGACCGGTTGCGGATGGCCGAGACGCGATGCAGCGTCCGCTCGATGCCAGCTCGGTTGTCGTCGCCGAACTGACCGACGTTGTTGGCGACGTGCTCGAGGTCCGATGCGGAAACGGGGCGGTCGGCGAGAAGCACCTCGCGACCAGGCACGCGTGCTTCGGGCTCGCGGCCAAGGTCGAGAACGATCTCGAGCAGCTCGCCAGGGTCGGTCCGCTCGTGCAGCGAGCGCGCGAGGTCAGCCGGCAGCGCACGCGCGAGGAGCTCGACCTCCTCGTCCCACCGCCCGCTCGCGCGGCGGCCCGTCACCGGGAGCTGAGTTGGTTCAGAGCTCATCCGAAAGAGGGAACCAGTCCTTTCTCCTGCACAGGCACTCGGAGCGCCAGTTCCTTGACCAGGAGGAGCTGCGTCAGCAGGACGCTGAACCCACGCCCGCGGAGGGCGTCGATCATTTGCGAATCATAGTGTCGGAGGCTCGACCATACCGGCGTGTCAGACTCGCCGAGCAGCTTCAGGCCAAGGTCGGCCAGCTCGTCGGGCAGCGGGGGCTCGGGCAGCGCGAGGAAGCTCAGCGTGTGCGGCTGCGCGCCCGAGCTGCGATCGGCCCGGACCCAGCCCACCAGCTCGACGCGATCCACCACCACGTCCTCCTTGTTCGAACCGCCAGTACCGAGGCGGCCGGTCCACTCACCGTGCAGCCCGCGCCAGTCGCGGTACGTCGGGGCCTCCAGCTGCGACACGTGCTGCGGCGTCACCTTGCGATACAGCTGATAGAGGCCCCGGGTATCACCGCGCTTCAACGGACGCGCTCCCTCTGGCGCCGGCGTGATGCCCCGCCGCACGTGCTCGGCGAAGAGGATCTGCTCGGTGGCGTACTGGCGAAAGCCTCGCATTCTGAACACCGGCAGCAGCGAGTCGCGGTCGGGAAGCCGCACGAACAGCCTGTGCGCGCCCCGCTGCAGCGCCTGGTTGCCCAGGTGTTCGATGAGCGCGGCTGCGATTTCCTCGGACTCGCGTGAGTCGACAACCTGCAGGTTCAGAACCTGCATCACCTTCGCGCTCCGCAAGTCCAGGCCAATGGGCGTGCCTGAGGCCTGGATGAACCCCGCGACCTTGCCCCCCTCTTCGGCGACGTAGATGAGCGTCTCCTGCGCGAGGGGCAGGAACGCGGAAAGCGTGGAGCTCAGCAAGGTCCACAGGCGCGCGGCCGGGACTGGCACCTCCTTGAGATTCGAGTCGGCAGAGCGATGCAGCTCCTCGATTCGCGAGAGGTCGAGCAGGCCGGCGGCGCGGATCTTCATGCCGGCACGTGCGAGGCGAGACGCACGAACTCTTTGTGCAGGCGGCGGTCGCGCGACAGCTCGGGGTGGAAGCACAGCGCGGTGATGTTGCCCTGGCGCACGGCGACGGGGCGGCCCTCGTAGGTGGCGATGACCTTTGCATTGCCGACCGACTCGACGAGTGGCGCCCGGATGAAGACGCCGGGAAACTCCGAATCAGGCAAGCCTTCGATGTCGAGGCCCGCCTCGAAGCTGTCCACCTGGCGGCCGTAGCCGTTGCGGCGGACGCCGATGTCTAGCAATCCGAGTCCGTGCTGGCCCTCCATCGCGTCGGTGATCTCGTTTGCGAGCACGATCATGCCGGCGCACGTGGCGAGCACGGGCATGCCGTGCTCGATGGCGGCACGCACCGGCTCGAGCAGGCCGACGCGCTCCATGAGCATCGTCATCGTCGTGCTCTCGCCACCAGGAAGCACGAGGCCGTCGAGCCCTTCGAGGTCTTCGCGCGTGCGCACCAGGCGCGTGCGGGCGCCAGATTCCTCGAGCGCACGGATGTGCTCGGCGAATGCACCTTGCATCGCGAGAACCCCAATGAGAGGTTTCTTGCGGCTACCAGCCTCGGGCAGCGAGCAGTTCGTCCTTCGGGATGGCGGGGATCTCGAGGCCGCGCATCGCCTCTCCCAACCCGGTCGACACCTCGGCGAGCACCTCGGGCTTGTCGAAGTAGGTCGTCGCGGCAACGATCGCCTTCGCGCGCTGCAGCGGGTCGGCCGACTTGAAGATGCCGGAGCCGACAAAGACTCCGTCCACACCCAGCTGCATCATCAGCGCCGCGTCCGCCGGAGTCGCGATGCCGCCGGCCGCGAAGTTGACGACGGGCAGGCGGCCCAGCCGCTTGCACTCCACCAGCACCTCGACGGGCGCGCCGATCTGCTTGGCCTCGTGCACGAGCTCGGCCTTGTTCATGCCGTGCAGCTTGCGGATGCCGGCGTTGACCGCGCGGGCGTGGCGCACAGCCTCGAC
>VBIA01000027.1 GCA_005879985.1 Chloroflexota bacterium
AACTACTTGCGTCCTGTGCCGGCCGTGGCCGCGACGTCTTCCGTGGTGTCGCAGAAGACGATCGCGGGCTCAGCGCCGACGCTGCCATGGCCGAGCTCTGGATCCGCCGCCGTCGGCGTGTCCGGCCTGGGCAAGCTGGCCGACTCGGGCAACGAGACCCAGATTCCCACCGCGAGCGTGGCGAAGGTGATGACGGCTCTGGTGGTCATGCACGACAAGCCGTTGGGGCTCGGGCAGACCGGCCCGTCCATCACGGTCACCGACGAGGACGTGCAGGCGTATCAGACCGACCTGCAGCAGAAACAGTCCGTCGTCGCGGTCCAGGCGGGGGAGGTGCTGACCCAATACCAGGCGCTGCAGGCGATGCTGATCCCTTCCGGCAACAACATCGCCGAGCTGCTCGCGCGTTGGGACGCTGGCTCGGTGCCGGCGTTCATCGATCGCATGAACGAGCGAGCGCGTGCGCTTGGACTGGCGAAGTCGAAGTTCGCCGATCCCGCAGGGGCGGACCCCGCGACCGTCAGCACCGCGAGCGACCTGCTGGCGCTCGCGATGGTCGCGATGACCGACCCCGTGATCGCGCAGATCGTGAGCCTTCCGCAGGTCCAGCTCCCGGTCGCGGGCATCGAATACAACGTCAACGCCGCGCTCGGACAGGACGGGATAGTTGGCATCAAGACCGGCTCGGGACTAGCCGAGGGCGCGAACTTTCTTTTTGCGGCGACGATGACCGTCACCGGCCACCAGGTGACGATCTTTGGCTGCGTGATGGGGCAGCCGACACTCGGGGCGGCGTTCACCGCCGCGCGTGCTCTCATCAGGGCCATGCAGCCCGCGCTCACGGTGAAGCAGGAGCTGGCGCGCAACCAGGCGGTGGGCGGCTACGACACGCCGTGGGGGACGCACTCCGACCTCATCTCGACCGTGGACGTGCCGCTCGTCGAGTGGCCGGGCATGATCCTGCGCGAGCGGCTCGACGCGCGGGTGCTCAGCATCGACAAGCCGGTCAACCCCGGCACACCGGCCGGGACCTTGCATGTGGTGATGGGGGACTACGAGCTCGCTGTGCCGGTGGTCACGGCCAGCCAGCTGTATCCGCCGGGCCGGCTCTGGCGGCTTACGCGCCTACCGAACCTCTAGCTCGTCCGCGAGTGCCGGCCCTGGCACCCGCAAATCGGCGATCGCGTGTGCGAGCGCTGGCACTCGCACTAACAGGCCACGTCGTGGTCCAAGTGGTTGTACGTGCTCTGGGCGAGCCATACGGGCACGTTCACGAGCGGGGTGAACGGCGCGCATGAGTGAGCCGCGTTCCACTCCGCGCTGATGTTGCCGGGCACGGCGTTGACGCCGGTGATCATCAGCCACATCGGGAACGACGAGTAAATGCCCACCGGCAGGTCCGTCTGAGTCAGCCGCGTGACCGCGCCCTGCAGAGTGAAGCGGTTGAGGTTGAGGCTCTGTGACCACTTGTTGATGATCTCGACGTCAAGCCACCACATCGCGATGCTGGAGACGCCCAACGAGTAGGCGTAGTTGATCGACGTCTCCGCCTCGCTGCACCCGATTGCCCAGGCACGCCGTTCGACGTCGAGGCCGGTGATCGAGCGCGACTGGTTCTTGCAGCTCGGCGTGACGAGGTACACGAACTGGTCCTCGTATCCCGTGTTGATGTAGAGCGACGGTGGCGCCGAGCGCGGCGCGTCCAGGTACTGCTCGACCAGGCATGGGTTGCCGCTGAAAGGGGATCCCCAGTTGACGCCGAGGACGGCGAACGTGCCGGTCGACGGGGGCGGCTGACCGCACTGCGGGTACGAGATGTCATAACCGTGCTCGCCCGACGTGTACGGGTCACCGGCCGCTTTGACCGGTTGAGAGATCGCGATACCGAGAAGTATCGCGAGGAAGACTGCTGCAGCCAAACGCATGCGGACACCCCCCGAAGGGAATTCCCGCTGAATTCAGCTTACGGCGGGCTCGGAGCTCCTTGCCAGCAGGCCCCACTCGGACAGCTGATGGTGAAGCGCCGCTCGGGCTGCTTCGTCGAGAGGCGCGATCGGCTTGGCCGGCCAGGGTTCGCAAATGCCCTGCAGATCGAGGGCGGCCTTGATCGCCGATGGAAAGACCCCGCCGCGAAGGCTCATGACCAGGGCGGTCAGGCGGTCCTGCAGCTCGCGCGCAGACTCTAGGTCGCCGCGCCGGAACGCGTCGTAAATGTGGACGACCCAGGCCGGCGCCACGTTGGCGGCGCCGCAGATGGTGCCCGCGCCGCCCATCACGAGTGAAACCAGCAGCATCGTGTCGCTGCCTGTGAAGACGCGGAAGTGGGGGAGGTCGCGCGTGGCCGCGCGCACGAGCTCGAAGTACTCGAAGTTGCGGCTCGAGTCCTTGATCCCGACCAGCGAACCCTCGCGCGCGAGGGTCGCCACGGTCTCCGGCTCGGCGACGACCTTGGTGAACTGCGGGATGTTGTAGAGGAGGATCGGGATGGGGCTGCGCCGGGCCAGCGTGCGAAAGAACGCGAGCACGCCCGCCTGGTCCATCGGGTAGTAGAACGGCGGCGTCACGAGCGCGGCGTCCGCGCCAAGCGTCGCTGCCGCGGCGACCTCGAGCTGGGCCCCGGCCAGGTGGCTCTGCGCCACGCCGCAGATGATCGGGACGCGGCCGGCGTTGGCTTGCACGACCGCTGCGAGCATCGCCCGGCGCGAACCTTCGTCCAGCGACGAGCACTCCCCCGTCGAGCCAAGCGGAAGCAGACCCGTGACGCCGCCCGCAAGGACGTGGCCCACCAGCCGTCCGACTCCCGCCTCATCGACGCCGCCGTCGCGCGTCAGCGGGGTGGCGAGCGCAGGTATGACGCCGGCGAGGTCGTGAATCTTCAGCATATGTGTAGGCTAGCGCCCCCTCCTGACCTCCCCACAAAGTGGGGAGGGACTGGCCCCTACTGGCCTTAAAGAATCGCTTCCCCGCTTGCCGGGTCGAACAGGTGCAGGCGCCTCGTGTCGAGCAGCAGGCGCAGCCGGTCGCCGGGGTCGACCTTCAGCTGCGGGTCGACGCGAGCGATCGCGCTGTCCTGGCCGACGATCCCGTAGACGAACTGGTCGGCGCCGAGGATCTCCGTCACCTCGACCTTCATGTCGAGCGCGCCCTGGCCGTTGGTCGAGGCGGACTGGGCGGCAGCGCCGCGCAGGTTGTCGGTCATCGCCTCCGGCCGCACGCCGAGCACCGCCCTCTCGACGCCCGGCGCGGTCGGCAGCTCCACCTCGAAGCCGGAAGCCTTGGCCTTCGAGCCCTGGATCGTCACCGGGATGAAGTTCATCGTCGGGCTGCCGATGAAGCCCGCGACGTACATGTTCGCGGGGTGGTCGTAGATCTCGCGAGGCGGCGCGACCTGCTGCAGCACGCCGTCGCGCATCACCGCGATGCGGTCGCCCATCGTCATCGCCTCGACCTGGTCGTGCGTGACGTAGATGAACGTCGCGTGAAGCGCGCGGTGCTGCTTCTGCAGCTCGATGCGCGTCTGCACGCGCAGTTTGGCGTCGAGGTTGGAGAGCGGCTCGTCGAGCAGGAAGGCCTGCGGCTCGCGCACGATCGCTCGGCCGAGCGCGACGCGCTGGCGCTGGCCGCCGGACAGCTGCCGTGGCTTGCGCTTGAGCAGCGGTCCGAGCTCGAGGATGCCGGCGGCCGTGTTCACGCGGCGCTCGATGTCCTCGCGCGACGTGCCGCGCATGCGCAGCCCGAACGCGAGGTTGTCGAACACGGTCATATGCGGATACAGCGCGTACGACTGGAACACCATCGCGATGTCGCGGTCGCGCGGAGGCACCTCGTTGACGACGCGGTCCCCGATGCGGATCTCCCCGTCCGAGATCTCCTCGAGGCCGGCCAGCATGCGCAGGCACGTGGACTTGCCGCAGCCCGAAGGGCCCACCAGCACCATGAACTCCGTGTCCTTGACGTCCAGCGAGAAGTCCTTCACCGCCAGAGTCCCTCCGGAGAATCGCTTGGACACGTGATCGAAGGTGACTGACGCCATAAGGCCTACATCCTATGCGGACACTATCGGCCTGGAAAGATCCACTTCAGCCGCCCGGTGCAGCTGGGCCGCGGTGTCCTCGGGCCTGGTGTCGTTGACGAATGTGCCGGCGCCGAGCTCGACACCGGCGAGGTACTTGAGCCGGTCCGGCCGGCGATGTGGTGGATAGAACTCGAAATGCAGGTGCGCCTCGGGCCAGGCGCGGCCGTCGGTGGGCGCCTGGTGCACGGCCATCACGTATGGAGTCGAGAAGCCGAAGTGCCGGTCATACGCGCGTGTGAGACGCAGCAGCGCGCCCGCAAGCTCGGTGCGGCCGGCGTCGTCCAGGTCGGCGATCGAGGCGACGTGACGTCGCGGATACAGGTGCACCTCGTAAGGCCACCTGGCCGCGTCCGGCACGAACGCGACCATCGACTCCTCAGAGAAAACCGACCGTGGGCCGTTTGACTCTCGCTCGATCTGCTCGCAGTGCAGACAGCCGCCGCCCGCGTTCAGGCGCTCGCGCGCGGCGTGCAGCTCGGCCGCCGCATACGGCGGCACGAACGGCATCGCGTAGATCTGGCCGTGAGGATGGTGCAGCGTGACGCCGACCTCCTCGCCTTTGTTCTCGAAGATGTAGACGTAGATCACCTCGGGCCGCGAGCCGAGCTCGACGGGTCTCACCGGGCGGTCGTTGACGCGATCGGGCCCGAACGCCGGGAATCGGTTCTCGAACACGACGACCTCGAAGTCGTCGAGCGGGACTTCCGAGCGGCCGCCAGGCCCGCTCGGGCACAGGGGGCAGTAGTCGGTGGGCAGGAACGTGCGGTCGTTGCGCTCTGTCGCATACGCGACCCATTCGTTGCGCAGCACATCGAAGCGCAGCTCAGGCATGCGATGCGCTGCGCTCAGACCGCGCGTACGCGAGAAGGTAGCGGCCGTCAGGAAGCTCGAGCTCGGTTCTGGTCAGGCCGTCTTCGCGCGCCGTGTCAGCACCGACGTGCTTGCCGGCGCGTGATGGTCGCTCTTCAGGACGCCGCCGACCGCGCTCTTTCACCTGTCCCCACCTCGGCCAGGAGCACGTCGACGCCTGCACCGTGGATCGCCTCCAGCTCTGAGCGATCGGAGCCCGAGTCCGTGATCAGCGTCTGCACCCTCGCCGCCGGCACGGTCTGGCACATCGTCTCCTGCCCGATCTTCGTGTGGTCGGCGAGCACGACAACGTGCTGCGCCGCACCCGCGAGCGCGCGGTCGGTGGCCGCCACCACGGGGCTCGGCGTGCTCAGGCCTCGCGCGGCGGTGAATCCGTTGCCCGAGATGAACGCCTGCGACGCGCGCAGCGCGCGCACGGATTCCTCGGTCGCGGGCCCGACCAGCGCGTGGATGGAGCGGCGCAGCGTGCCGCCTGTGAGGATGACCTCCACGCGCGAGGCCTCCATCAGCGCCTGCGCCACCAGCAGCGAGTTGGTGACCACCGTCAGCTCGGGCGAATGCACCAGCAGCCGCGCCAGCGCGAGCGTGGTGGTGCCAGGACCCAGGACGATGGAGTCGCCAGGCCGCACCATCTCCGCGGCGAGCCTGGCGATGGCCGCCTTCTCCTCGGCGGCCTGCTGCGCCTTCTCGGTATAGCTGGGCTCGTGGCCCAGCGCCGCCGGCAGCACCGCCCCGCCATGCGTGCGAACCAGAAGTCCTTCGTGGGCCATGGAACGCAGGTCGCGGCGAAGGGTTATTTCCGTCGTGCCCAGCGCATCCGCCATCTCCGCCACCGACACCACCCCTTTGGAGCGGATGCTCTCGGCGATCAGGCGCCTGCGCTCAGCCGCCAACATTGCGCCCGATCGTACGCCATCGATCAAATTTGATCAATACCGAGCAGAAGCGAAACGTGCGAGTTGACAAATTTGACCGAATCTGTATTCTGCGCAGTAACCCGCGACCTAAACCTGGCCTTCAACTGCGGAACGACGGACGGAGAGGAGGAGTCCTATGGGTGATTCAAGGGAAGCCAAACGAGTAGGCAACCGGCTCCAGGCGCGCAGCTTGACGCTGCCCTACGTGGAGCAGGAGCTGGCGCTGGACCTCGGCCTCACGAGGCGGGATGTGCTCAAGATCGCGGGATACGGCAGCCTCGCGGCCTTCCTCGCCGCGTGTGGCAGCACCAGCTCCGGCTCGAGCGGCATCACCGCCACCGGCGGCACCATGTCGTTGGGCAGCTACGCGTCAGACCCCGGCTCCAAAGCCGGCGTGCAGGCCATCGTCGACGCCTTCAAGGCGGCCAATGGCGGCACCAAGGTGAACATCAACACCGTCGACCACGGCACGTTCCAGAACCAGATCACGTCGTACCTGCAGGGCACGCCGCAGGACGTTTTCACCTGGTTCTCCGGCCACCGCATGCGGTTCTTCGCCGACAAGGGACTGGCCACGCCGATCGACGACGTCTGGGACGCGGTGAAGAGCAACTACACAGCCGGATTCGCCGCGTCGGTGAAGGGCAACGACGGCCACGCATACGCGGTGCCCACTGACTACTACCCGTGGGCCGTCTTCTACCGCAAGGACCTGTGGTCGGCCAAGGGCTACCAGGTGCCAACGAACTGGGACGCCTTCAAGGCGCTTTGCGAAAAGATGAAGAAGGACGGGCTCACCCCGATCGCCTTCGCAGACAAGGACGGCTGGCCGGCGCAGGGCACGTTCGACATCCTCAACCTGCGCCTGAACGGATACGACTTCCACGTCAACCTGCTGACCGGCGCCAACGGCCAGAAGTGGACGGACCCGAAGGTCACCGCCGTCTTCAAGAAGTGGAGCGAGATCACCCAGTACTACTCTCCGGGCTTCAAAGGCCTCACGTGGGAGCAGGGCGCGGACCAGCTGCTGCGCAAGCAGGCCGGCATGTACCTGCTGGGCCTGTTTGTGGGCGACGAGTTCAAGGCCAGCGGCAGCCAGGCCGACCTGGACCAGCTCGACTTCTTCGCGTTCCCCGACCTCGGCACTTCCTTTGACGCCGAGAAGGCGCTCGACGCCCCGATCGACGTCTACATGGTCACCAAGAAGTCACCGACGCTGAGCAGCGATCTCGGTCAGGCCAAGGCGTTCATGGAGTTCGTGTCCAAGGGCTCGACCCAGGTCACGTTCTGGAAGAACGCACCGGGATCCATCCCAACGGCCAACGACGCCGACACGAGCCAGTATCCCGCACTGACCAAGAAGGCAGTGGAGATTGTGAGCAAAGCGCAGAAGATCACGCAGTACTTCGACCGCGACTCGCGGCCTGACTTCTCCGGTCCCAACGGGATGCAGGGATTCCTGCTCTCGTTCCTCTCCAACCCCAGCGGCGACCAGACGGGCCTACAGAAGCAGATGCAGACGTTCTGGGACTCGCTTCCCCCCGAGTAAGAGCGCAAATATCATCTAAGCGTGGCTAACACCACGGCGACCACAGCCCCCGCCCGGAAAGCGAAACCCGGGACGGGGGCTGTTGCAATTTCAGGGCGGCGCCGGCGCTACAACGTGCTCACGCGGCGCGACAAGATCCTGCTCGCCCTGATGGTGGGCATCCCGCTGGCGCTCGACATCATCCTGATCTGGGGCCCGACCGTGGCCTCAATCTTCTTCTCGTTCACCAACTGGGATGGAATCGGTGGTATCGAGGCCAAGAACATCGTCGGCCTGAAGAACTACCAGTTCATGTTCACTGGCTACACGTTGTTCTGGCCCGCCTTCACTCACAACGTCATCTGGCTTTTGTGGCTTACGTTCGTCGCCACGCCTCTCGGGATGCTCTTCGCCGTCCTGCTCGACCGCGACATACGCGGCTCGCGCATCTACCAGAGCGTCTTCTACCTGCCGGTCGTGCTGTCACTGGTCGTCATCGGATTCATCTGGGAGCTCCAGTACTTTCCGACCGACGGTTTCATCAACAACGCGCTGGGGCTGGTGAAATCAGGTCACATCATCGACTGGCTCGGGGACTCGCGCATCAACCTGTACGCGATCCTCGGCGCCGCCAGCTGGCGCCACATCGGCTACATCATGATCCTGTACCTTGCGGGCCTGAAGAGCGTCGACCCGTCACTGCGCGAGGCGGCGAGGGTCGACGGCGCGACCGAGGTGCAGACGTTCTTCAATGTGGTCTTCCCGGTGATGGCGCCCATCAACGTCGTGATCGTGGTCATCACGGCCATCGAGTCCCTGCGAGCCTTCGACATCGCTTTCATCATCAACCAGGGTAAGAACGGCCTCGAGCTGCTCTCGATCCTGATCACCAACAACAGCATCAGCGAGGCGAGCCTGGTCGGCTTCGGCTCGGCCATCGCCGTCGTGCTGCTGCTGATCTCGCTGGTGCCGATCGTGACGTTCCTCACGCGCGTGATGAGGACGTCGCAATGAGCGCCGTGGCGGTCGCTGCCGCGCCCTCGCGATCCGTGCGCAAGAAGCGGCCGATCCGGCCGGCGCGGGTCGCGCTGCACGCCTTCCTCATCGCGATGGTGGTGGTGTGGCTGTTCCCCCTTGCCTGGGCAACCTACATCTCGCTGCGCCCGCTCAGCGACACCATCCAGCACGGCTACGTATCACTGCCCTCGAACGGTCTGAGCCTGGTGAACTACCAGTCCGCCTGGACGCAAGCCGACCTGCCCTACTACTACCTCAACACCCTCGTGGTGGTGATCCCGGGTGTCGCCCTCACACTGCTGCTCGCGTCCATGGTCGCGTTCTGCTGCACGCAGTTCAGCTGGAAGTTCAACCTGACGGTCCTGATGATCTTCATCGCCGGCAACCTGCTGCCGGCGCAGGTGATCATCATCCCGCTCTACTTCATCTACCTCCATACGCCCATCGCGAACCTCGGGTCGATCGAGGTCGGCAACTTCTCGTTCGCGCTGTTCAGCGACAACAACCTTCTGTACGACCAGTACATCGGCGTCATCCTCATCCACGTTGTCTTCCAGACCGGCTTTGCGACCTTCGTGCTGAGCAACTACATGAAGACGATCACCAGGGAGATAACCGAGTCCGCGCTGGTTGACGGGGCCAACGTGCTCCGCATCTGGTGGAGCGTGATCCTCCCGCTGTGCCGGCCGGCGCTGGCCGCCATGGCCACGCTGCTCTTCACCTTCATCTACAACGACTTCTTCTGGGCCTTGATCCTCATCTCGACCGGCGCCAAGCGGCCGATCACCAGCGCTCTGAACAACCTGCAGGGTGAGTTCGTGGCCAACTTCAACGTGATCACGTCGGCGGCGATCCTCGCGTGCCTGCCGCCGATCATCGTCTACATCCTGCTGCAGAAGCAGTTCATCGCCGGCCTCACGCTCGGGTCGACAAAAGGCTGAGCACGCAGGACACCGGCCCGCTCCTCGGCACGCGGTTGCCGCACATCCTTTACGGGGGCGACTACAACCCCGACCAGTGGCCCGAGCGGGTGTGGGACGAGGACGTCCACCTCATGCAGGAGGCCGGCGTCAACCTGGTGTCGCTGGCGATCTTCTCGTGGTCACGACTCGAGCCGTCAGAGGGCAAATACGACTTTGCGTGGCTCGATGGGATCATGGACAAGCTGCACGCGGGCGGAATCTCGGTGGACCTCGCGACCGCCACCGCCTCGCCTCCGCCGTGGATGTCGCACCAGCATCCCGAGATGCTGCCGGTGACGATCGACGGTGTCAGGCTCTGGCACGGCGCCAGGCAGCACTACTGCCCGAGCAGCCCGGTGTACCGCCAGGGGGCCCGGCGGTTGGCCGAGCAGATGGCCGCCCGCTACGCCGAGCACCCCGCGCTGGCGATGTGGCACGTGGGCAACGAGTTCGGTTGCCACGTCCCCTACTGCTACTGCGACGTCTCCGCCGAGGCTTTCCGCAACTGGCTGCAGGAGCGACACGGCTCGATCGAGGACCTGAACAGGGCGTGGGGGACCGATTTCTGGTCGCAGCGCTACTCGAATTGGGACGAGGTGCTGCCGCCACGCCGCACGCCGACCTGGCCGAATCCGAGCCAGCAGCTCGACTTCATGCGCTTCTCGTCGGACGAGCTGCTTGCCTGCTACGAGATCGAACGCGAAGCGCTGAGAGAGCGCACGCCGGACGTCCCCATCACCACCAACTTCATGCGCTTCTTCAAGCCGCTCGACTACTGGAAGTGGGCCGAGCGCGAGGACGTCGTCAGCGACGACGTGTACCAGGACCCGTCCGACCCCGAGGCCGGCATGCGCTCGGCGATGGCGGGCGACCTCATGCGCTCACTGGGTCGCGGGCGCCCGTGGGTGCTGATGGAGCAGACGACCAGCCGCGTGAACTGGCGAGACGTGAACGTGGCGAAGGCGCCGGGGCAGATGCGGCTGTGGAGCTACCAGGCGGTTGCGCGGGGCGCCGACGGGGTCATGTTCTTCCAGTGGCGGCAGTCACGTGCGGGGGCCGAGAAGTTTCACAGCGCCATGGTTCCGCACGGCCCGGTCATGTCCTCCCCCGTGTGGAAGGAGGCGAAGCAGCTGGGACAGGAGCTGCGCGGCCTCGACGCGGTATGCGGCAGCCGGGTGCGCGCCGACGCGGCGATCGTGCTCGACTGGGAATCGTGGTGGGCGCTCGAGCTGCCTTCCAAGCCATCGATCCGGGTCCGCCAGGAGGCGCAGCTCGAGGACTACTACCGGCCGCTCTTCGGCGCCAACATCGTTGCCGACTTCGCGCGGCCGCAGGACGACCTGTCGGGCTACAGGCTGGTGCTCGTTCCAAACCTCTATCTGGTCGGGGACGAGGGCGCCGCGAGCCTGACCACGTACGTGAAGGGCGGGGGCAACGTGGTGATCGGGTTCTTCAGCGGAATGGTCGATCCCTTTGAGCACATTCACCTCGGCGGTTACCCGGCGCCCTTCGCGGACATGCTGGGTCTGCGCATCGCCGACTGGCTGCCCCTGGCCGACGGCGAGCAGCTGGAAGTCGTGTTCGCCGACGGCGGGAAGGGACGGTGCGACCTGTGGAGCGAGCTCATCGAGCCGTCCGGCGCGGAGGTGCTTGCTTCGTTCGCCGGCTCGCGGGTCGACCGGCGACCGGCGGTCACGCGGCACAAGTTCGGATCGGGCTCCGCGTACTACGTCGGCACGCGACTGGATCAGCAGTCGATGGCGCGCCTGCTGCTCACGATTTGCGCCGAAGCGGGAGTCGAGCCGGCCCTCGAGGCGCCGGCCGGCGTGGAGGCCGTGCGGCGCTCGTTCGGCCACCGCTCGATCCTGTTCCTCCTCAATCACCGCCACAGTACTGTCGATGTGCCGCTGAGCCAGGCGGGCACCAACCTGGTCGACGGCAGCCAGGTGCACGCGGGCCTGTTCAAGGTGGGGCCCCACGGTGCGGCTGTCATACGCGAGGGCTGGTAGGCGTGGTTGGCGCCGACGTGGTCGATCGCGTGACGATGACACCTGTTTCTGACTCGGGCGACCCAGAGCGTTATTTGCGTCGTTAGGAAGTAGAAGGCTTTCCAAGTAATTGGGGTCGGTAAGACTCTCCACACAAGGGAGTGGAGCATTGGGTACGACAGGGCCAGACGGCCACGACCGGCGAGTTTCAGAGCTTTGCGTGATGATCGGCCGCGAGCTGGGCATGAGCCCGGCCCAGCAGCTGGTCGTGAGTCGGTCGGGCCTGCTGCACGACGTGGGCAAGCTTGGAATCCCGCAGTCCATCCTCGACAAGCGGGGCGCGCTCACCGAGTCCGAGTGGAGCGTCATCAAGACGCATCCGGAGCTTGGGATCGCGATCCTCGGCGGCACGGGACGCATCACTCGCGAGATGCTCGGCGTCCTGTATCACCACGAGCGGATGGACGGCTCGGGCTACCCGCATGGCCTGGCGTCGGCTGAGATCCCGATCGAGGCGAGGATCGTCGCGGTCGCCGACACGTACGACGTGCTGTCGACTGACCGGCCGTACCGTCAGGCGGTCTCGCCGAATGAGGCGCTGCTCCGAGTGCTCGACGACGCCGGCCCGCGCCTGGACCCCATGGTGGTGGGAGCCCTGCACCGGATCCTTGGCGCGTATCGCGCCCACCTCGTCGCCTAGCAGCCTAGCCGGTATTTTGCAAGCCGGCGGCGACACCGTTCACGGTCAGCAGCAGCAGTCTCTCGGCGTCTGAGCTTCTTTGCGCCCGCAGCTCGCGCAGCGCGCGGAGCTGCAGGTGCGATAGCGCATCGACATAAGGATTGCGCAGCTCGATCGCCCACGACAGGACGCGCCGGTCCTCGAGCAGCCGCTTGTGGTCGGTGACCGCGAGCAACAGCTTCAATGTGCGGTCGTACTCCTCGAGCACCCTCTGCGTCAGGTCTGAGCGCTTGCCCAGCTCGAGGTAGCGCGCCGCGATCTTGCGATCGGTCTTGGCCAGGCTCATCTCGGCGTTATCGATCATGACGTTGAACAGCGGCCATGACCGGTAGGCCTTTCTCAGGTCGGAGAGGCGGGCGGCCGACAGGCCGCTGCCCAGTCCGTACCAGCCAGGCAGGTTGAGCCGCATCTGCGACCACGCAAACACCCACGGGATCGCGCGCAGGTCGTCGAGGCTGCGGGCCCCGGTCCGGCGGGCGGGTCGCGAGCCGATGCGCATCCGGCTCAGCTCATCGATCGGGCTGACGCGCGCGAACCATCCCTCGAAGCCCTCGGTTTCCACCAACGCGCGGTAGGCCGCGCGGGCGGCCGTGCTCACGCCGCCGGCGAGGTCCTCGAACTTCCGTGCCGCGGCGGCGACGCGCAGCTGGACGCGAGGAGTCGAGGCGAGGACCACCGCCGACATGACCTGCTCGAGGTGACGTTTGGCGATGGCGGGGTTGCCGTAGCGCGCGAATATCACCTCGCCCTGCTCGGTGACCTTGAACCGGTAGTCCAGGGAGCCCGGCGCCTGGGCCAGGATGGCCCGGTTGGCGGGGCCGCCGCCGCGCCCGAGGGCGCCCCCGCGACCGTGGAAGATCGTGAGCCGGACGCCGGCCTTTTTGGCCCAGCGGGCCAGCTCGGCCTGCGCCTCGTACAGGGCGAAAGTGGCCGTCACCGGACCGACCTCTTTGGCGGAGTCCGAATAGCCCAACATGACCTCCAGCTCTCTTCCTCTCGCTTTCACTGGAGCGAGATCCAGCGTCTCCTTGAGGATCGACACCGCGCGCTCGAGGTCCGCCTGCGTCTCGAAGAGCGGTACCACGTCGAGCACCGGCGGCTTGCCATTGGTGGCGAGCTCGGCCAGCTCGTAGACCTTCGCGATGTCAGACGCGGAGCGCGTGAAGCTGACGA
>VBIA01000028.1 GCA_005879985.1 Chloroflexota bacterium
AACGACATCCTCGACCTCGCCAAGGTCGAGGCCGGCCAGATGGAGCTGCGCATTCAGGAGGTGCCGGTGGAGCAGGTCATCGGGCAGGCGCTCGAGCTCGTCGAGCCTCTGGTGGCGGAGAAGCACCTCACCATCCGCTCGGAGGCGTCGTCCGCAGGCGTGGTGCTGGCCGACGCGGGCAAGCTCAAGCAGATGCTGCTCAACCTGATCTCCAACGCGATCAAGTTCACCGCCGAGGGCGGCACGGTGACGATCACGGCGCGGCGCCTGCCGAGCGCGGTCGAGATCGCTGTCGCCGACACCGGCATCGGCATCTCCGACGCCGACCAGGTCAAGATCTTCATGGAGTTTCATCAGGTCGACCCCGGCCCCGGACGGCGCCAGCAGGGAACCGGTCTCGGCCTCGCGCTGACGCGCCGCTTCGCGCTCCTGCACGGAGGTGACGTGCGCGTGACGAGCAAGGTCGGCGAGGGCAGCGTGTTCACGTTGCGGCTTCCGCTTCAGGTCGCGGCTGTTGCGCCGGTGGATGAGAAAGTCGACAGCGCCGCGGCTGCCGATCCTTCACGACCTCTCGTTCTGATCATCGAGGACGACATCGCGGCGGCCGAGCTGCTGACGCGGCAGCTGCAGGCGGCGGGCTTCAGGACGCACGTCGCACGCACCGGCACCGAAGCGATCGCCAAGGCGCGCTCAATGCATCCCGCCGCGATCACGCTCGACATCCTGCTGCCGGAGCTGGACGGATGGGAGGTCATCACGCGGCTCAAGCGTGAGGAGGAGACCAGCAGCATCCCGGTCGTAGTCGTGAGCGTCGTCGACAACCCCGAGCTCGGCAAAGCGCTCGGCGCGCTCGACTACTTTGTCAAACCAGTCGACGGAAAGCTGCTCGTCGACAGGCTCAATCGCCTGAGGCTGAAGCCATCGGTCGAGGGTGGGGCCACCCGCGTCATGGTGGTCGACGACGAGCCGGCCAACCGGCACTGGCTGCTTCGAATCCTGGAGCCGGCGGGCTTCGAGGTCGTCGAGGCTTCCGGAGGACGCGAGGCGATCGACCTCGCGAAGGCGAGACCGCCTGACCTTGTCCTTCTCGACCTGATGATGCCGGAGGTCACCGGGTTCGACGTGGTCGAGGCGCTGCGCGCCGACCCGAAGACCTCGCAGACGCCGATCATGATCCTCACGGCGCGGCATCTCTCTGAGGCGGACAAGCGGCACCTCAACGGCCACGTGTCCACGATCCTCAGCCGCGGCTCGGTCGGGGCCGCCGACCTGCTCGGCCTGCTCCAGCAGGTCGTCGAGAAGGCCAACGGCAAGCCGGTGGGTACGACGAAGTGAACGCGCCACTCATCCTCGTCGTCGAGGACAACGAGACCAACCAGATGCTGACCGTGGCCGTGCTCGAGCGGGACGGCTACCGTGTGGTGGTCGCCGGCAACGCTGACGAGGCGCGTCAGCATCTGAAGACGGAGACTCCTCACCTGATCCTCATGGACGTTCAGCTTCCCGGTGAGGACGGCCTCGCCTTGACGCGGCAGCTCAAGCGCAACCCGGCGACCCGTCCGATCCCGATCGTGGCCATGACGGCGCACGTGATGCAGGGTGACGCGGAGCTGGCGATCAAGGCCGGATGCAGCGGTTACATCGCCAAGCCCATCGATACGCGAGCGCTCGCGGAGCAGGTCCGCAGGTACCTGGCAGTCCCGCGGTGACGAGCCGGGTGCTCATCGTCGACGACGAGCCCGCCAACGTCCTGCTCCTGGAGTCGATGCTGGCGGAGCAACCGGATCTGGAGGTCAAGACCGTCACCGACTCACGTCTGGCCGAGCGGGAATTTCTGGACTTCGAGCCTGACATCGTGCTGCTCGACCTCCACATGCCCAAGCCGGACGGCATCGAGATCCTGACCAGTCTGCGCAGCCTCCGCGAAAGCCTCGGCTTCCTCCCGGTCGTCGTGCTCACCGGCGACACCACGCGGCTGGCGCGCAACAGCGCGCTGGTGCTTGGGGCCGACGATTTCCTGCTCAAGCCGCTCGACCGCGAGGAGGTCCTCCTGCGGGTTCGCAACCTGCTCCACACGCGGCGCCTGTACACGGAGCTGGCAAGCGCCAAGGAGGCGCTGGAGCAGCACGAGGGCGAGCTCAGAAAGGGCTCGTAAGCGGCATGGGTGCATAAACCCGACGGTTAATATGCTGCCGGAGCTGCGACCGCACCGCATCCCGCCATGAGCAATCCCCCGCTGATCCTGATCGTCGAGGACAACGCTGGCAGCCTGATGCTGGCCACGGTCATGCTCGAAACCGAAGGTTTCCAGGTAGCCGGCGCCGAGTCGGCCGAGGAGGCCAGGGACGTGCTGGCGACGAAGACGCCGGACCTGATCCTCATGGACATCCAGCTGCCGGGCATGGACGGCCTCGAGTTCACAAGGGAGCTGAAGGCGGATGCGGACACGGCTGCCATACCGGTCATCGCTCTCACAGCGCAGACAATGCCCCTGTACGAGCGGGCAGCCCGCGCGGCCGGTTGCGAGGGATTCATCGCCAAGCCGTGGACGCCCGAGGCATTCAGCCGGGAAATCCACGCGTTTCTGGACAGCATTGCGGCCAGGGACCAATGACGGAGCCCGCCGAGCTCGAGAAGCGGCTCGAGCTGCTGCAGGGAATCTCGATCTTCTTCACGTTGCCCGACCGCGACATGCGCCGCCTGGCGCGCAAGCTGCAGCCGCGCCACGTCGCGCGTGGCGAGGAGGTCGTGAAGCAGGGCGAGGTTGCGGATCGCATGCACATCATCGTCAGCGGGCGCTGCGAGGTCAGCGAAACGTGGGCGCCGCATCACAGCGTGACGGTCGCGGTCCTGGGTCCGGGTGACTTTTTCGGCCTCAGCGCGATGAAGGGCGGCACGCCGCAGTCGGCTTCGGTCACGTCGATCGAGCGGTGCGAGCTGCTCGAGCTGCTGACCGAAGACATCGACCGCGTCCTGACGGAAGACTCGCCCGTTCGCGCCGAGGTCGACCGGCTCGTCGAGCAGCGGCGGGAGACCATCGAGCACCTGGTCGATCGCGCCCACGAGATGTCGGCATCGCACGACGGCCGGATCATCGCTGTGTATTCGGTCAAGGGCGGCGCCGGGAAGACGACCCTGGCCGTGAACCTCGCGGCCGCTCTGGGCCAGCGCAACCGGGGCGAGTGCCTGCTGCTGGACCTGGGCCTTCCCTACAACCACGCGGCGCTGACGGCCAACCTGGTGCCGACCGGTAGCCTTGCCGCCAACGAGCGGGCGTCCGACGCCGACCTCGAGGAGATGCTGCTCAGCGCGTGCATCCACCACCCGACCGGGATGATGCTGCTGCCCGGCGCGCTGCGAATCGAGCACTCGGAGCTCATCACACCCGAGCTGGTCCAGCGCGCGATGACCGCCCTGATGCGTACTTTCCCCTACCTGGTCGTGGATCTTGGTGTTGCGATGTCAGAAGCGACTTTGAGTGTTCTGGAACGAGCGCAAAGGATCATCCTTCTGGTCACACCAGAGCTGGCCTCGTTGAAAGACACCAAGGAGCTGATCGAGCTGTTCAGGACGGTGTTGAACATTCCCGACGGAAGCGTCACCCTCGTGCTCAACCGCCCGCGGGCGACGTCGATGGTCGACCGCAATGACGTTGAGCGGAGCCTGGGACGCGCGGTCGACGTCGAGCTGGACCACGACGGCTACCGATGCGACAGGGCGGCTGTGACCGGCGAGCTTCTGGTGGCCGCGTTTCCCGCCAGCCCTCTCGCGAAGAAGGTCAGGGCGCTGGCGATGGCGCTGGAGACCGAGCACAGGGCGAAAACGAAAACCGCGCAGGTGCCCGAGAAGGTGGCCCCATGACCGCCGCCAGCGTGGGCCGGCTGACTGTGGACCGAAGCGATTCGAGCGCAACGGCCGCTGCCGCTTCGCGTCCGCGGTCTCGTCTGCAGACCCGGTCCGGTCGCCGTTTTCTGCTGGCGGCCGCGCTGGCGGCGGTGCTGTCCATCGCGTTCACCATGTGGATCGGCTTCCGGGTCGGCGGCGACCAGTCGGTCACGGTCGTCGACGACATCGGCGAGGCGATGGCCGCCATGGTTGCTGCCGCGAGCTGTGGATACGCATCGTGGCGCGCGACTGGACGGATGCGCCTCGCGTGGGGCCTTCTGGCCGCGTCGGCGCTGAGCTGGGGGATCGGCGAAACGACCTGGTCCGTCATCGAGGTCGGCCTCGGCCAGGGTGTGCCATTCCCCTCGGCGGCCGACGCGGGCTTCCTGCCTGCGATCCCGCTGGCGGTCGCGGGCGTGCTCACCTTCCCGTCCGCTCCGAGCCGCATCGCGACCCGCGCCCAGGCTGTCCTCGACGGCGCGATCGTGGCGCTGGCGCTGATCTTCATCAGCTGGGCCTTCGGCCTGGGGAGCGTCTACCAGCAGAACAACCAGTCGCCGCTCACCCAGCTGATCGGGGCGGCCTACCCCGTGGGCGACGTCATCATCATCGCCGCGCTGCTGCTGGCCATGCGCAGGGCCACCCCACAGCAGCGCGGGACGATGGCCCTCCTGCTTGCCGGCCTCGCCGCGGCCGCCGTCGCCGACAGCTCGTTCGCGTACCTGACCGCGTCCGGTGTTTACACCACGACCGGCAACGTCACCGACGCGGGCTGGGTGATCGGATACTTCCTGATCGCCCTTGCGCCGTTCTGGCCCGCGCCGTTCGCGGATCGGGCCTCCAAGGAAGGGCCCGCAGACTTGTGGCAGATGTCGGTGCCATGGCTGTCCCTGCTCGGTGCGGCGGTGGTGGCGCTGGCGCTGGCGGCCACTGGTCACGGACTCGACGTGTTCCTCACCGCCGTCGGCGGTGGACTCGGCATCCTGCTGGTGGCCAGCATGGTGCTCCTGCATCGTGACTCGCTCGCAGTGCTGTCAGTCCGCGACCGCGCCGAGCAGAGGCTGGAGCAAAGGACAAACCTGCTCAACGAGGTGATCCTTCACGCACCGCTGGGCGTGGCGCGCGTCGGCCCCGACTACCGCGTGATCGACGCCAACCCGCGTATGGGCACGCTGCTCCACGCGCCCGAGCAGATCATGGTCGGCTCCCTGGTGGCGGAGTACCTGTCGCCAGAAGAGGCCACCCGCGTGCTCGAGCAGTTCAAGCCACTCGACGCGGGAGCTGTCGACAACATTGAAGGCGACAGCCCGGCGAGGCGCGCGGACGGCAGCGAGGTGTGGTTGCACTGGAGTGTGACCGCGGTACGCAGCCGCAGCGGCAAGCTGGAGTACTACCTCGCGATGTTCGAGGACATCACCTCCAAGCACGAGGCCGAGGAGACCGCCGCGGCCAACCTCGCCAGCCTCGAGCGCCTCAACCAGCTCAAGAGCGAGTTCGTCTCCATGGTCAGCCACGAGTTCCGCACCGCGCTCGTGGGCATCCAGGGCTTCAGCGAGATCCTGGCGACCGAGGGCAACAGCCCCGAGGACGTGAAGAGCCTGGCGGGCGACATCTTCAGCGATGCGCAGCGCCTCAACCGGATGATCAACGAGATGCTGGACCTCGACCGGATGGAGGCGGGAAAGATCCGCATCCAGTCGAAGCCGGTGGACCTGAACGGTCTCGTTCGCGATGTGGTCGATCGGGCTCGTGCGTCGAGCGATCGCCACACCATCCGCACGGACCTCGACGACGCCCTCCCCATCATCAGCGCCGACCCCGACCGCCTGGTGCAGGTGATCAGCAACCTGGTCAGCAACGCAGTCAAGTACTCACCCGACGGCGGTGAGGTGACGGTGAGCACCCGAGCCTCGGACGGCCAGGTCGGAGTGGCCGTGAGGGACCAGGGCGTCGGCATCCCGCCGGAATTCATCGACCGGCTGTTCGGACGGTACGAGCGCTTCGAGAGCAACCGCACCAGCAAGGTTGTGGGCACTGGCCTCGGCCTGGCGATCAGCAGGCAGATCATCGAGCTGCACGGCGGCAAGATCTGGGTCGAGAGCAAGGTCGGCTCCGGCTCCACCTTCCAGTTCACCGTGCCGATGAAGGCACCCGCCGTCGAGGCGTAGGGACGTCAGCGACGAGGACTGTGCGCGCTCCCATCAAGGTGCTGCTGGCGCAACAGGACCGCCTCATGTTCGAGGGGCTCATGTCGGTGCTGTCCGAACACGCGGAGCTCGACCTGGTCGGCGTGGCGTCGAGCGCCGCTGACGCGGAGGAAAAATCGCTGGTCCTCAAACCCGATGTCGCGGTGATGGACGTGCGTCTTTCCGACTCGGACGGAGCCCACGCGTGCGAACGAATTCGCAGCCGGACGCCAAACGTCGCCGTCCTCTTCCTTTCGGCCGACGTCAGCGGCGACTCGATGGAGCGCGCCGTGATGGCAGGCGCAGCCGGTTACCTGTCGAGTGATGTCTCCACCACCGAGCTCGTCGCCGCCATCAAGAAGGTCGCCGACGGCGAGATGCTGGTGACCGCCGCCACTCTCGCGCGCATGCTGCGCGGTCGCCAGGCGCCGTTATTCGAAACCGACTCGCCCGCGCCAGCGGTGCAGCTCAGAGCCGCCGAGCGGGAGGTGCTCAGGCGCCTCGCGCTCGCGATGTCCAACGCTGACATCGCTGAGGAGCTGGGGATCGGGCCGGCCGAGGTGCGCGGTCTCGTGCGTGGAGTGCTCGAGAAGCTGGGCGTGCATTCCCGGGCGCAGGCGGTCGACGCCGCGCGCCGGGCAGGGCTGATCGAAGCAGCGGCGGAGGTGTCCCGTTGATCGGGGCGTCCCATCGCGAGGGCGCCCTGGGGCCCGAGACCGGCAAGCAGCCGGAAGGCGACCGTCTATTCAGCGCCGTCGACCGCCGCCTGCCGCTGGGATTCAAGGTGGTGGTCACCGTCACCGCAGTGGCGGCGCTGGGCACCGTGCTGTTCGGTTACATCGTCGCCGGGCAGCCCCGGCTCGACCTGATCTGGATCATCGTCATCGGCGTCGGCATCGCGACGCTCGAGGCGGGACTGCTTACGGCGGGGCTGGAGTACGGCGTCGGCCGGCGCATCCGGCGGGTCCATGCTCTCGTCGCGGCGTTCGGAAAAGGAGGGCATCGATCGCATCTTCCGGAGGGGTCACAGCCCCAGGGGCGCGACGACCTGTTCAACCTAGCCCGGGAGGTCGACCTGAAGCTGAGGGAGCTCGACCTGCGCGAGCGGGCCGGCGATGTCGTGACCAACCTCGGCCTGCTGGCGCTGGAAGGCGCGACTCCGTCGGACCTGGCCACGCGCGCCCTCACGCTCGTCCGCGAGGCCGCCGACCTCGACCGCTGTCTGTTGGTGGACAAGGCCGGACCGGCCGTCATCGTCAGCTCGACCGGCGGCGCCGCCGAGAAAATCCCGGAGGCCGAGTTACCCGTGTGGTTGAGCGCGCTGGCCCGGGCGTCGGCGCGCACACGCAAGCCGGTGCTCGCAGGCCGCCACGGGCAGGATCCCCGTGACTGGGATGGCGCGTCCATCCGCGCCGCGTCCGTCGCCTTCGTGCCTATGTCGGGGACGACCGTCGCAACCGGCGTCATCGTCGGCGTCGCGCACCCGGGCGACCAGCTCACGAGCAGCACCGTCAGCCTGATGGAGGGCGTGGTCACCGCGCTGAGCGAGTCCCTCGAGCGAAGCGAAGCCGTCAGGGCGCGGCAGGAGAGCGCGGACAAGTCGAAGGCGCTCGCCACCGTGAGCCACGAGATGCGCAACCCACTCAACGCGATGCTCGGTTTCAGCGAGCTTCTGCTCAGCGGCTCGGCCGGACCCCTCAACGAGAAGCAGCACACCTACATGCAGCTCGTGAACGACGCATCTCATCACCTGCTGGACATCGTCAACGACTATCTCGACCTGACCCGCGTCTCCACCGGATCGCTGCCGCTGCAGATCGAGGCGGTGCAGGTCGGCCCCGAAGTGAGGAGCGTCATCGAGCTGATGCGAGGGTCGGCCGACGCGAAACAGGTGAGCCTTCAGTCGTCGGTCGAGGTCGACGGCGTGGCGCAGGCAGACCGCCTCCGGCTGCGCCAGGTGCTCGTCAACCTGGTGGCCAACGCCATCAGGTCCACACCTGCGCGAGGGCACGTGCGGGTTGAGGTGGCCGGCGGGTCGAATGGTGTCAGGATCTCCGTCATCGACACGGGCGTTGGGGTCGCGGTGGACCGCCAGCACATGGTGTTCGTCGAGTTCGCGGACCTGCACCCCGGCGAAGCATCGGACGGCACCGGCCTGGGCCTCGCGCTGTCCAAGCAATTCGTCGAGGCGATGAGCGGGTTCATCCGGTTCACCAGCGCGCAGGGGGCGGGCTCGATCTTCGACGTGTGGCTGCCTGGCGAGAACAGCCCTCACGCTGCCCTGCAGTCCTGACTCAGGCGGGCTCGACCAGCTCAAGGCATCGGATTCCCGACAGGTCGATCCAGTAGCGGCCGCGGCCGCGGACGATGCGCATGAGCACCTGGCCGCACGCCGGGCACCGAACGACGGTGCCCGGCGCGTTGACGTAGACGTCCACACGGCCCACGGCGTTGACCGCGCCGCATCCTCCGCACGTGCCCTCGGCGGTGGTCA
>VBIA01000029.1 GCA_005879985.1 Chloroflexota bacterium
GGGCGCGCAGCCGTGAGACCTCGGCCTCGAGCTCGTGCACGCGGTGGCGGTGGCGCATGTGCTCGGTGAAGTGGTGCAGGCTGTCCAGCCAGTGAAAGACGGTCCCGGCGATCAGGATCAGGGTGATCGGGACGATCACCACCGCCCAGAGAGGGACGCCGTTCAGATGCAGCACCGACCAGTGGAGGTCGACCGTGTTCAGGTTGCTGTAGCCGAAGACCGTGGCGCCGACGCCAAGCGCGAGTCCCGCGAGGAGCGCGGCGGCGAGAAGGAAACGCTGCCAGAGATGCTGAAGGTCGGGCATGACGGCCGAAGGTTAGCTCGTTTGCCGGGAGGTGGCGTCGAATTAGAGGGCTAGAGGAGGAGCCTTGCGACTTACCAACGACAGCTACGTGATCTCGATCACCTCAAAGGGAGGCAAGACCGAGCGCTACTTCCGGGATGAGGCCGGGTGGCTCAAGGTCTCGATGCGCGGCAGGACCTTCCGAATGACGGCCGAGCAGGTGCTGAACCACCTCCTGCCGGCGGTGGCCGGCGTGAAGCCGAACATCACGATCAAGGTGGAGCACCGGCCTTCGTAGTGGGGTCTAAGCTCTACCTGTGGCGGGCATGGTGCTCTTGGCGGGGCTGCTGCTGTTCTGCCTGGTAGGAGGCCTCTGGGGTGCCGACTCACGGCCGGGCCTGGGCGATGGACTGATCGACCGCAAGGTCCGCTGGTTCTTTCACTCGAAGATCGACTGAACCGCCGCTTCTAAGCGGTGTGAACCTCGTCGCACTTGAACGTGCCTTTGACATGCTCGTCGCTGCTCAGCTCGGCGTCCATGCTCCCGGACGCGCCGCCCTTGTCGATCGTGAGCGTGCCCGCGCCCGTGGCGGTCGAGGCCACGAAGTCGCCGACCTGCAGTCTCAGCTCGCCTGCGCCGTCGAGCAGGCTGCCGACCTGGTACGTGCCGGCGCCCTTGTAGTTGGAGTGGATCTGGACGTTGAAGGTAAGCGGCTTGGCGTTGAACGTGCCGGTGATCGCTGCGTTGAACTGGCCGCCGCCGTTGTAGACGCGGCAATCGACATGCACGGTGGTCAGCGTGCCTGCGACCGGACCGGTGAAGACGAGGTGCTGGGTGCCGCCGCGCGTGGAGGTGTTGCCGCAGAACGGGCCGCACGCGGCCAGCACGAGCAAAGCGAAGGCAAGGGCGGCGAACTTCACGACGTCAGCCTGCTACTCGGAAGACCTCGCGCGCGCCCGTGAGTCCTTTCAGCTCGAACGACCCTGCCGGCTCCAGCACGAAATCGTTCGCGCTCAGCAGGTCGCGCGTGGTGCTGCTGACGACGACCTCATCGGGGCCGGCGAGGGCAACCACGCGCGCCGTGGTGTGCACGGCGACTCCGTGGGCGTAGCCGGCGACGAATATCACCTCTCCCGTATGACACCCGACGCGGAGCCGCAGGCCGAGCTCGTTCGCCGCCTTGATCATGCCCCGCCCGCATCGAACCGCCCTGGCCGCGCCTTCGAACAGGGCCAGAAACCCGTCGCCAGACGTGTCGAACTCGCGGCCCCGATGGTGCGCGATCTGCTCGCGCATGGCCGCATTGTGGGCGACGAGCAGGTCGTGCCAGGCCTTGTCACCCAGCCGCTCGAGCATCGAGGTCGAGCCGACGATGTCGCTGAACAGCAGGGTGACCACGATGGCGTCGTCATCGTCGGGCGCCCTGGCGAACACGCGCGAGCTCGTCCATTCGTAGGTGATGTACGGCATGTCACCGACGACCCAAGCGTCGTGACCCGGCGGGATCTCGTAAGCGTCGCCTTGCACGAAATCCATCGTCGTTCCGTCGGCCAGCACGACGTGCAGCGAGCCTTCGATGACCACGCCCACGTGGCGGTTCAGGCACCACTCGGTGCCGACGATGGGCTTGATGTCGGTCGACCACCTCCAGCCGGGCTCGAACTCCCAGCGGCCCACCTCGCTTTCGCCGAGCGCGACGCTGTCGATGTGGCCGTGCGGGAATTTCCGCACGGTCTCGGGCTGGTTGAGGCTCTTGCGCTGAAGCTTCGGCACCGGGCAAGAGGCTAGCTGAAACAGCGGTGGGCGGAGCGCCGCAAGCCGTCCCGATCGGTTGTTGGGTAAAAGACCCCCGAGGGGCGGTTTAACAAGCAGGGGCCGTTGGCGCCCTCTGAATCCGAGTGCAACGCCCGGCCGTCCCGGAGGGACGCCGGCGAAGGAGACACTGATGGACGAGAAACGCGATGACGCGCGCCCGGACATGCATGCGCAACCCACAGAAACGCCCGTGGAGCGCAGTGATGTTCAGGCGCAAGGCACGGACCGGACTGAGGAGCCGAGCGACCAGCCGGTGGAGCGCGGCGACACGCCGGCGGAGCGACGGATGGAGGAGGACCGACCTCAAGCTGCTGCGGACGAACCCGCGGCGGGGATGGCGACGCCACACATGCCGATGCCTGGTGTGCGCCAGAGCCGCACGGTGCTCGTGGATGGCGCCACGAGGTCTGACTTCGAGCGGCGCTGGGAGTCCGTTCAGGGCGAGTTCGTCGACGATCCGAGCCGTTCGGTCGCCCATGCTGGGAGCCTGGTCACAGACCTCCTGGAGCGCCTGAGGAGCAACCTCAGCAAGCGAGGATCGGAGTTGGGCCAACAGGGCGGGGGCGACCCCGACACAGAGGCGATGCGGTTGGAGCTCCGCCAGTACAAAGCCATCTTCCACACGCTTCTGCACGGGGATGACGTCCAGCCCAAGGCGCCGCCAATGCCGCCCGCGCCCGCAGATCGCCGCCCGTCCGCGATGAACGGCTGAGGCGACTCAGCGGTCCAGGTCGGGAGCGTGGTGGAGGCGGCGGGAATTGAACCCGCGGCCTAGCGCCTGTTTCGTATTGGGGAGCTTCGGGTTGTCCCCCAAACTGCCCCCCAAACCGCGCCCGAATGCCGGTACAAGATGGTGTGTCAGAGCGAGCCATGTCGGGAACGAGTCACAACTCGCGGGGGTAGAGGAGTCATGAGGGGCGACACATTGCGGCGCCGTGCCGTGCTGGCCGCGCTGCTTCTGGTTCTGTCGGGCGCATGCATGACCTCCCGCACGCAGGTACAGCCGAGTCAGACGGCAACCATTCACTCCCTCGCTGGCGGGTGCGCAGGCACGGTGCTGACGGATGCCGAGCCACCGGTCTGGGCACAAGCCGGTTTCCGTGCCGAGGGAGCGCCGTGGCCGGTGCCATGGGCCTTCGGAACGCCGAACACCAGCGTGGCCTTCCTTTTCTCGAAGGTGCTGGTGGCTGGCAGTGGCCCCCGTGTGGACGGCACTTACAACAAGGTCCACTGGGTCGCGAAGGCGGACTACCCGACCGGATACATCAACGTCGCGATCGAAGGTCGCCCCTTAGGTGAGTCGCAACCGATCCTCACCTTCACCAATGCGGGCGGGGTCGCAGATTTTCCGAAGCCAGGCTGTTGGACATTCCATCTGTCCTGGAGCACCCATGGTCAGCAGCAGGTCAGCACCATCAACCTCGAAGTGCTACCGGCCGGGTCGCGTCCGGGGTGACGCCCGGGTTGACCAGCTTTCCATTCGACCGAGGGCGCGACCCGGCGCTCGGCGCAGGTAATGGGCGAGCCTCGGTGGGTGTCCCGCCTCGGAGCCGCGGCGCCCCCGAGGCGGCAATCCGGTCTATGTGACGCCGTTCTCCAGTCCGCCGGACTGACCGGAGACGACGCCCGGGATCATGTCCCGGGGCTTACGTCTCTACTGCTTACGCAGCGAGGGCGAAAGCGGTGTTCTTGTTGGCGTTTGTAAACGCTGCGCTGTAACGCACGCGGCTCTCGGCTCGCAATCCCGAAGCCCATCTGCCCCGTCGAGACCAGACGCCCCCACGAAGTCGAGTGATGATGAACCTGGTTGCGCATCGATTCTACCCATCGAGCGGCCCACCTACACTGGACGCGCGATGGCTTCTCCGGCAGACCTCGAGCGCGTGGGGCGCGCGAGCCTCACAGAGCTGGGCGACATCCGGATCGACGACGTGCTGTCTTTCATCGACCGCGGCATCGAGAACATGCCGAGCTACATGGACCTGTACCGACGGTGGGAGTCGCAGCAGTGGGCTGTATCCGACATCGACTTCACCCTCGACCGGCAGGACTGGATCGACGCGAGCGAAGGCGATCGCAAGGCCACGTTGTGGTCGCACCGGCTGTTCTTCAACGGCGAGGAGCGCGTCACCGCGACCCTGGCGCCGTTCGTGTGGGCGTCGCCGACGCCCGAGATCGAGATCTTCCTGTCGACGCAGATGGTCGATGAGGCTCGGCACACAGCGTTCTTTCAGCGGTGGTGGCACGAGGTGGTCGGCACCGAGGCCAAGGACCTGACATCGTTGCTGAAAGAGATCAGGCCCGAAACGAATGAGGGCTACAACATCCTTTTTTATGACAAGCTGCCGGCGCTCGCGCAGCGGCTGGCAAGCAACCCAAAGGACTTCGACGCGTTCGTCGAGGGCGTGACCCTGTATCACATCGTGGTCGAGGCGACGATCGCGTTGACCGGCCAGCGATTCGAGCTCGAGTCGATGCGCGAGCAGGGATTGACCGATCGCGGGTTCTACCGCGGCTTCACGGCGGTAGCGCGCGACGAGTCGCGCCACGTGAGCTTTGGCATCAAGGTGCTGCAGGAGGCCGTGCGCGAGGACGCGGCGCGGTATGCGCCGCTGATCCAGCAAACGCTGATCGAGTCGCTGCCGTTGATCTCGGGCACGCTCGATCCGCCCGACCCGGCCTACGTTACTGACTACGGGCACACCGAGAGCGAGATCATCGAGTTCGCTATGGAGTCGCTGAACAAGCGCCTGCGGGCGATCGGCATCAACCTGGCCGCGTGAGCCGGGCCGGGCTCGGCTACACGGTCGATCACGGATTTGTGCACAAACGCGGGTTATTCGAGCCGGAAATGACGTTTTTGTGCACAAACCAAGGGAATGGGCGCTGCCCTCAGCGGCGCGTCGCGCGCTCGATCTCTCGCTTGGCGTCGCGCTCCGCGATCGCCTGCCGTTTGTCGTACTGCCGCTTGCCGCGCGCCAGCCCGATTTCGACCTTCGCGCGATTGCGCGTGAAGTAAACGCGCAGCGGGATCAGCGTGTAGCCCTTCTGCCGCACCTTGCCGATGAGGCTCGCGATCTGCTTGCGGTGCAGCAGCAGCTTGCGCGGGCGCAGCGGCTCGTGGTTCATGAGGTTGCCCTGCTCGTACGGCGAGATGTGCACGTTCTCCAGCCAGGCCTCATTGCCGTCGATGCGCACATATCCTTCGCGCAGGTTGCACCGGCCCTCGCGGATCGACTTCACCTCCGTGCCGGTCAGCACCATGCCGCATTCGAACTTCTCGTCGATGAAGTAGTCGTGAAACGCGCGGCGGTTGACGGCCTTGTCGCGCTCGCCGTCCTTCTTGTCCCTTTCAGGCATCGCCAAGGACCTGCTTTGCCGGCGCCGGCCGCTTCCCCGGCAGCTGCACCAGGTCAGGCACGTACCGCGATCCGTCGACGTGGCCTTTCAGCACCTTCACGCGACCGCGTTTCGTCGGCAGCGTCGCGCCCGGCCACGGCTGCAGCGCGCGGACACGGCGGTCGATCTCCTCTGCCCCCATCTCCCACTCGAGCGCACCATCCTGCCGCGTGAGCCGCGGCGCAAGCGTGGCCTGCGAGTGATCCTGCTCGGCAGCTTGCACCTCGTCGAGGCGCGCGATGGTCTCGACCAGCAGCTCGGCGCCGGCCTCGGCGAGGCGCTCGGTGAGCGCCGGCGTGTCCTCGCCGGGGCGAATCGAAATCGCGCGAGACGCGAGCACGGGTCCATGGTCGAGCTGCTCGTCCATCTTCATGATCGTGACGCCGGTCTCGCGGTCCCCGGCCAGGATCGCGTGCGCGACAGGCGACGCGCCGCGCCAGCGGGGCAGCAGCGAGGCATGCACGTTGAGCACGCCGCGGCGCGGAATCTCCAGGATCGCCCCCGGGATGATCTGACCGTACGCGACGACCACCATGAGGTCGGGCGCCAGCCCACGCAGGCGCTGCGCGACCGAGGCATCGCGGATGCGCTCCGGCTGATCCACGTCGAGACCAAGCTCCATCGCGGCTACCTTCACCGGCGGCGGCGTCATCTTCATGCGGTGGCCGGGCCGATCGGGCTGTGTGATCACGAGCGAGATCTCATGACCGGCGGAATGCAGGGCGCGCAGCGACGGCACGGCAAAGGCAGCGGTGCCGGCGAAAACCAGCTTCAGGAAGGCAGCTAACCCGACGCGGCGGCGACGGCTGCTGCCTGCTCATCGGCCTCGAGATCCTCGACGCGGCGCAGCGTGTCGAGGTTGGTGAGGCGGTCGATGAAGAGGATCCCGTCCAGGTGGTCGAGCTCGTGCTGGAAGGCGCGCGCGGTGAACCCGCTCGACTTGATCCGCACCTCCTTGCCGCGGCGGTTGCGACCCTTCACGACCACCGTCTCGTAGCGCGCCACCTCGCCGACCCATCCGGGATAGCTCAGGCAGCCCTCGAATCCGACCTGCACGCCGTCGTGCTTGACGATCTCGGGATTCACGAGCGCCCAGATCTGGTTCTCGTCGCCCTTGACCACGCAGACCCGAAGTGGCACCCCGATCTGCGGCGCGGCGAGTCCGGCGCCGGGCGCCGCGAGCATCGTCTCCGCCAGGTCGTCGATGAGGCGCTGGATGGACGTGTCGACGCGCGACACCTTCTTCGCCTTTTCGCGCAGCACGGGTTGATCAAAGTTGAGGATCGATCGCACGCCCACGAATTCGATTCTACCCACGAGGCCCGAGATCGAAGCCCGATCAGCGTCAGGCCAGCCAGCGCCCGCCTTTCATCACGTCGCGCCCCTCGATCTCCTGGTAACCGCGATATGCCTGGATGCGGCGAGGGCGCAGCCGGTAGAACGCCCAGTCGTCGCCTACCTCGCGCGGGTCCCATCCCACCGCTTTCGAAAAGCCGTCGGCCAGCTCGTCATCGGCCTGCCCGGCGGCCGTGCTGTTTTCGAGCTTGGCGTCGATGAGGACCACGTCAGCCGGCATGCCGTGCCCCAGTTTGGCGAGCCCAGTCTCGGCGAGGTTGTGCGCGGTCCTGGATTCGACACGCGTGGCCACGACGATGAGGGCGCCGTCCCACCAGCTCGACGCGGCGATGAGATGCGGCTGTCCTTTCGCGTCGGCGGTCGCGACCCACAGGTCGTGATGCGCCTCCAGCGCGGCCAGCACGTCCTTCTTTCTCTCGGCAACGGTCCGCAGCTTCATGTGATCGGGTCCACGTCGAAGCTCCACCCCCTGCCTCGAGGCGCCAGGTGGCGCGCACGTTCGAGGCCGTCTCCTTTCAGTGTGACCTGCCACCGGTACTCGCCGCGCAGGCGGTGGATGAACGCCGGCGACGGACCCATCACCCGGATGCCATCGATGCCGTCCTTGAGCAGACCGCTCGCGATGGAGTCGGCAGCCTCACGCGCGTCGGCCGCGGCGCGCGCGTCGTCGGCGTCGGTGCGGGTCAGGACCGCGAGGTTGGCGAACGGCGGGAAGTGGAAGGCTTTCCGCGAAGGTAGCTCGGCCGCGTAGAAGCCTTCATAGTCGCCGGTCGCGGCGCAGCGAAGGCTGTAGTGCTCGGGGTTGCTCGTCTGCACCACGACCCGCGCCGGCCGGCCGTCGCGACCGGCCCGGCCCGCGACCTGCACGACGAGCGAGAACGTGTTCTCCGCGGATCGATAGTCGGGAAAATGCAGCGGCAGATCCGCGTCCACAACGCCGACGCACGTGACAGCCGGCAGGTCGAGCCCGCGCGTCACGAGCTGCGTGCCCACCAGGATGTCGGCGCGCCGCTCCCGGAACGTCTCCCAGATCTCGAAGTACGCGTCGGGTCCGCGCGCTACGTCGCTGTCGAGGCGCAGCACCCTGGCGCGCGGCCACAGCTTCTGAACCATCGACTCCAGCCGCTGCGTGCCCATGCCCAGCCCGCGGATGTGCCGGCTGCCGCAGTAGGGACACGTCTGCGGCATCGGCCGCGAGTAGCCGCAGTAGTGGCAGACGAGCCCATCGATTTCCGCGTGTTGGACCAGCGACACCGAGCAGCCAAGGCACTGCACCGAGCGCCCGCACTCGCGGCACATGACGTACGTGGAGAGGCCGCGCCGGTTCAGGTAGAGGATCGCCTGCTCCTCGTTCTCGAGCGTCTTGTCGACCACCTCCAGCATCCGGCGCGAAAGCGGCTGCCGGTTGCCCGACGTGAGCTCGTCGCGCATGTCCACCAGCTCCACGGGAGCGTCCTCGCCGCGCACCCGCCTTCTCATCTTCGCCAGCGCCATCTGGCCGGTGGCCGCTTCGTGATAAGTGGCCACCGACGGCGTCGCCGACCCGGCGACGAGCCTGGCGCCCGAGACCTCGGCCAGCCGGCGCGCCACCCAGCCGGTCTCGTACCGTGGCGTCCGGTCCTGCTTGTACGCGGCCGAGCCCTCCTCGTCCAGGACGATCAGGCCGAGCTTGGGGATCGGCGCGAACACCGCCGACCTGCTGCCGAGCACCACCATCGCCTCGCCTCGCCGCACCCGCCACCACTGCTGCGCGCGCTCGAGCTCGGTGAGCTGGCTCTGCAGGATCGCGATCGGCGCCGCGAGCCGCGCGCGCACGCGCTCGACCAGCTGCGGCGTCAGCGAGATCTCGGGCACCAGCAGCAGCACGCGCAGCCCGTCGCTCAACGCCTTCTGCGCGGCCGCCAGGTACACCTCCGTCTTGCCGCTCGCGATCACTCCGTGCAGCAGCGTTTCGGCGTTGGCGCCGATCACCTCGAGCGCCGCCGACTGCTCCGGTGTGAGCGGCGGCGCGGGCTCGTGGCGAGCCGGCCCGACCGCCAGCTCGAGCAAGCGGCTGTGGCGCTTCTGCCGGCTCGACGGCGCAGATCCAGTCGAGCCGCCCGCGCGCACACGCGGCGGCAGCATCGCGCGCACGCACTCGATGAGCGGCACCCAGTAGTGATCGGCGACGAGCCGCGCCAGCTCCACCTGGTGGGGCAGCAGCAGCGGATCCTGCCCCGCTTCGAGGATCTGCTTGACCTCGACGCCGGGGTCTTCGGTGCCGAGCGAGACCACGAAGCCATACGTGTTCCGGCGCCCGAAGGGCACGGTGACCCGATGGCCGGGCACGACGTCGAGCCCGTCCGGCACGGCGTAGCTGTACGTCTGCCGGTCGAGGGCGCGTGCCGCCTCGACCGCAACTTCTGCGAAAAGCGCCACTACCTGAGCTTAGGGAGGACCAGGTCGAGGATCCGGTCGGCCATCACGCGCTTGGTCGTGCGCTCGAGCACCTGGCGCGTGCCGTCCGCGAACAGCATCACGCCCTCGTTGTATTCGCTGCCGAAGCCGATGTCCTTGCGCGAGATGTCGTTGGCGACGATCGCTTGCAGCCGCTTGCGCTTCAGCTTCTCCTGCGCGTGCGCGTCCACCTCCGAGCTCTCGGCGGCGAATCCGACGATGAAGACACCGCTCGCCACGGGGTCCTCCGCGAGCGCAGCGACGAGGTCGCCGACCGGCTCGAGCTCGAGGTTGAGCTTCGGATTCTCTTCGCGCCGGATCTTGCCCGTCGCGGTCTTGGCCGGACGGAAGTCCGCGACCG
Organism: Chloroflexota bacterium; assembly: GCA_005879985.1. Classification (GTDB taxonomy): domain Bacteria; phylum Chloroflexota; class Dormibacteria; order Dormibacterales; family Dormibacteraceae; genus CF-118. Next base: position 9,652 of record VBIA01000029.1, read on the forward strand.
CGGCGGCCATCACGAGCAGGTCCGCGCCGCGAACGTCCTGGCGCAGCTGGTCGAGCATCTGCTGCGCGGTCTCGACGTGATGCATCTCGACGCCGCGGTGCTCTTCGTGCGCGGCGGCGGAGACGAGCGTCACGCGCGCGCCGCGGTCTGCCGCCGCGGCGGCGATCGCGAAGCCCATCTTGCCGCTCGAGTAGTTGCTGATGAAGCGCACCGGGTCGATCGGCTCGCGCGTCGCGCCGGCGGTGACGATCACATGTCGCCCGGCAAGGTCATAACGCGAGCGCACCGCTGCAGCCATCGCTGCCAGGATCGCGGCGGGTCCGGCGAGGCGCCCCGCGCCCGTGTGGCCGCTCGCGAGGCGACCCGACTCCGGCTCCACCACGGTCATGCCGCGCTGGCGCAGGACCGCGAGGTTCTCCTGGACCGCAGGCTTGGCCCACATCGCGTCGTTCATCGCGGGCGCGATCACGACCGGCGAGCGCGCCGCCAGCAGCGTCGCGGTCACGACGTCATCCGACTGGCCGCGCGCCGCGCGGGCGATGACGTTGGCGGTGGCCGGCGCGAGCAGGATGAGCTGCGCCCAGTCGCCCAGGAAAACGTGCGGCTCCGGCGCGTCCGATCCCGGCCAGACCGACGTGAGCACGGGATGGCCCGTTACTCCCTGGAAGGTCGGCGGCCCGACGAAGCGGGCGGCGGAGCTCGTCATCGCGACGCGGACCTCGCTGCCCGCCTGCGTCAGCGCCGAGGCAAGGTCGGCGAGCTTGTACGCGGCGATGCCGCCCGCGACGAGCAGCGCGATGCGCAGGCCGCGGAGCTCCTGAGGAACCGGGGTTGAATCCAGCGGCATGGCTAGCCGGTTAAGTGTGCCGCGCGGACCTTCTGAATGATCCCGAGCACCTCGTCCACCGCGCGGTCGAGATCGTCGTTCACGACCACGTGGTCGTAGTGCGACGCGTACTTCATCTCGGTCTCGGCGATCATCGCCCGCGCCGACTGTTCCTCGGCGCTCTCGGTGTGGCGCTTGGCGGTGCGCCGCACGAGCTCTGCCATCGAAGGCGGCGCCAGGAAGATGAAAGTTGCGTCAGGCAGGCGCCGGCGGACCTGCTGCGCGCCCTTCACGTCGATCTTCAGGATCGTCTCGTAGCCGGCCGTCCGAAGCTGGTTCACCCGCTCTCGCGACGTGCCGTACAGGTTGCCGTCGTACGCGGCGTGCTCCAGCATCTCGTCGCCCGCGACCAGCCGGTCGAACTTGTCGCGCGGGACGAACGTGTAGTCGACGCCGTCCTTCTCGTTGGCGCGGGGGTGGCGGGTGGTGAACGAGACGGAGCGGCGGAGGTTGGGATCCTTCGCCAGAAGCCTGTCGATAAGCGCGTCCTTGCCCACCCCGGACGGGCCGGATATCACGAAGACGAGGCCGCGACGCTCGTTCATTCCAGCGACGACCAGAAGTCGTCGAAGTCCGCCGGGGGCGGCGCCTCGAAGCTCATCTCTTTTCCCGTGCGCGGGTGCTGCAGGCGCAGGCGCCAGGCGTGCAGCATCGGGCGCGACGGCTCGTCTTGATCTGAGGGGGGACTCCCCCCTTGGGGCGTCGTGCCCGGCGAAGCCTGTTCACGACGCACCCCCCTGGGGCGCCCGCCGTAATCGGGATCGCCGGCGACCGGGTGGCCGAACGCGGAGAGGTGGACGCGGATCTGATGAGTGCGCCCGGTGTCGAGGTCACAGCGCACGAGTGTATAAGCACGTTTTCGCTCGACGACCTCGTAGCGAGTGCGGGCGAAGCGACCGCCCTTGACGACGGCCATCCTCTTGCGCTCCCTCGGATCCCGGCCGATCGGTCCTTCGAGCTCACCCGCCCTGGTCTTGATCACCCCGCGGACGATGGCGAGGTATGTGCGGCTTAGCGTGCGGTCACCGAGCTGGGCGGCCAGCGCGCTATGCGCCCTGTCGTTGCGGGCGGCGACGATCAGGCCGGAGGTGCCTTTGTCGAGGCGGTGGACTATGCCGGGCCGCTCCTCTCCCCCGGCGGCCGACCAGCTGCCGCCCAGGCCGAGCAGCGCGTTGACCAGCGTGCCCGAGTGGTGACCCGGTGCGGGGTGCACGACCATGCCCGCGGGCTTGTCGACGACGACCAGGTCGGCGTCCTGATAGACGAGCCGCAGGGGGAGCGCCTCCGCCGTCGCTCGCGCCGGATGCGCTTCCGGGACGATGAACTCGACGATGTCGCCTCTGGCCACGCGATCCGAGGCGTGCGCCGTTTGGCCGTTGAGCCGGACCTTCCCGTCCTTTATCAGCCTGGCCGCGGCCGAGCGGCTAAGCGCCGCCGCGTTCTCAGCCAGAAACCGGTCGAGACGCGCGGCCGGCGAGGTCGCCGTCAGGCGCTTTTCGGTCTGCGTAGGACGTATCCGAGCAGGAGCAGGACGACCCCGGTGCTGACCGCGGAGTCCGCGACGTTGAACACAGGCCAGAAGTGCACGGCCACGAAGTCTGTGACGGTGCCGAACATGAAGCGGTCGAAGAGGTTGCCGACAGTCCCTCCAAGCACCAGGCCGAGCACCAGGTCCGCGGGCACCGAGTCGCGGTGCGTGAACACGTATGCGATCAGGCCGCACGCGACCCCGAAAGAGGCGA
>VBIA01000030.1 GCA_005879985.1 Chloroflexota bacterium
TACTTCTTCACGGCCAAGAACCTGCAGGTGCTGACCGAATCGATGCCACACGCGAAGTTCGTGGACATCGACCTGATGGTCAACTGGGTGCGCACGGTCAAGTCGCCGCGCGAGATCGAGGTTTTCAGGCAGGCCGCGCGGATCATCGAAAACGTGATGCAGGTGGCGATCGATGCCGTCAACGTCGGCACGCGCCAGTGCGATGCGGCCGCGCTCATCTCCGAGGCTCAGATCCGAGGCACCAAGGAATACGGTGGGGACGCGCCGGCCAATCCGCCGTCCATCCTCAGCGCGGAGAACGCCGCGACGCCGCACGCGTCATGGTCGGACAGGCCGTTCCGCCCTGACACCGCCACGTGCCTCGAGCTCAGCGGCTGCCGGCTCCGCTACCACTGCGCGATGTCGCGCACCGTCTATCTCGGCAAGCCGCCCGCCGACATGTTGCGCGTGGCGGAGGCCACCAAAGAGGGGTACGAGGCGGCGCTGGCGACGGTCAAGCCGGGCGCGCTCTGCCGGGACGTCGCAGCTTCGTGGACCAAGACCATCGGCAAGCACGGCCTCACCAAACCGTCGCGCATCGGCTACTCGATCGGCGTCAACTACCCGCCCAACTGGGCCGACCACACCGCGAGCCTGCGCGACATCGACACGACGGTGATGGAGCCGAACATGGTCTTCCACCTCATGCTCGGGATGTGGATGGAAGGCTGGGGCTTCGAGCTCAGCGATTGCTTCCGCGTGACTGAGTCCGGGCATGAGGTGTTCGCGAACTTCCCCCGCCGGCTGTTCGTGAAAGAGTGACGTCCCCTCTCGCGGTGGTGACCGGCGGATCGCGCGGAATTGGCCGCGCGTTCGTGCTGGAGGCGATCAAGCGCGGCCATCGCGTCGTGTTCAGCTTTCGCAGCCGCGACGCGGATGCGGCCGAAACCGTGAAGATGGCCGCGGCGCTCGGCGGCGAAGCCGTGAGCGTTAAGGGCGACCTCGAGAGATTCGAAGACGTGGATGCGGTGATCGACGCGGTCCGTGAGCAAGGTCAGGTGAGCCTGCTCGTCAACAACGCGGGCATCGGCGAGGAGTTCACGCTCGAGCAGCTGACGCGTGAGGGGTGGGAGCGATCGATCGCCATCAACCTCACCGCGCCGACATTCCTGGCCAAGGCGTTCAAGTCCGACCTCATCGCGCAGCGCGGCGCGATCCTGAACGTGAGCAGCGACGGCGGCGTTGCGGGCTCGCTGCACGGCGCGCCATATGGCGCCACCAAGGCGGGCATCATCGGCCTCACCAAGACCCTTGCGCGCGAGCTCGCGCCGCACGTGCGCGTCAACGCCATTGCGCCCGGCCCGGTCGCAACCGAGATGTGGTACGCGATCGACCCCGCGGTGCAGGAGCAGGTGATGGAGCGCGAGATGCCGCTCAAGCGCATCGCGCAGCCCGAGGACATTGCGCGCGCCGGCCTTGACATCGCGTCGTGGCCGGACGCGTCAGGGATCGTCGTCCTGCTGGACGGCGGAAGGATCATGTGAGGATGGAACGAGCAGACGTCGCGGTCGTCGGGCTGGGCGCGATGGGCAGCATGGCAGCGTGGCGGCTGGCGTCGCGCGGGGCGCGGGTCATCGGCTTCGACCGCTACGACCCGCCGCACACGATGGGCTCGTCGCACGGGCAGTCGAGGATCATCCGCAGCGCTTACTACGAGGGGCCCGGCTACGTGCCGCTGGTGCGTGAGGCCTTCGAGCTGTGGCGCGCGCTCGAGAGGGAGTCGGACGAGTCGCTCCTCACGATGACCGGCGCGCTGATGATCGGCCCGCCGGATTCTGAGCTCGTGTCGGGTTCGCTGCTGTCAGCGCGGGAGTGGGGCCTCGAGCACGAGGTGCTGCAGGCCGCCGACGTGCATCGGCGCTTCCCTCGCTACCGGCTCCGCGACGATGAGATCGCGGTTTACGACATCGCCGCAGGTTTCGTCCGGCCGGAGAAGGGCGTCGCCGCGGCCCTCGGCCGCGCGCGGGCGCTCGGAGCGAAGATTCACACCAACACGGCGGTCGAGCGCGTGGAGCCTGGCGAGGTACATGCGGGCGGAAAGGCGTGGCAGGTGGACCACGTCATCACCTGCACCGGCGCGTGGAACGCCGCCGGCCTGCTGCCGGCGCTGGACATGCCGCTAGAGGTCACGCGCCAGTGCATGGTCTGGTTTCGGCCGCGGACGCCATCGCTGCACACGCCCGAGGCCGCCCCGGTCTTCGTGCACGGAACCACCGGCGACGCCATCCACGCGTACGGATTCCCATCGGTCGATGGCGAAACGGTGAAGATCGGGGTCTCCGACGACGACACGCCGCAGCATCCCGACGCGATCGACCGCGTCGTGCACCCCGCTGACCTCGAGCCGGCCGTGCGCTACGTCGGCGGCGCGCTGCCCGACCTGGACCCCGAACCCGCTCGCTCGGTGATCTGCCTACAGGAGAACTCGCCCGACCGCCATTTCGTCATCGGCACACTGGCGCCCGGCCTCACCGTGCTCGGCGGCTTCTCCGGCCATGGCTTCAAGTTCGCGCCGGTGATCGGCGATGTCGCGGCCGACCTCGCGCTCGATGGCGGCACGTCGCGCCCGATCGAGCAGTTCGCTCCCAACCGCCTCGCCAAGGTGCGCCGCACATGAAGGTGCTCGTCGTCGGGGCTGGACTCTCGGGCCTGGTCGCTGCCACCGAGATCCAGGCCGCCGGCCACGAGGTGATCGTGCTCGAGGCGCGGGACCGCGTCGGCGGGCGAGTGTTCACAATTCGCGAGGGCTTCGCGGAGGGTCAGTTCGCGGACATCGGCGCCGAGATCATCTACCACGGCCAGAACAACATCGCCGAGCTGTGCGCGAAGCACGGCGTCGAGCTCAGCGACGAGTTCAGCCTTGGCACCGATGTGCCCGACCTGATCTTCGGCGGCGAGCGCCTCGACCGCGGCGCCGCGGCCGAGATCGTCAACGAGCTTCGCGCGGCCATCAAGAAGACGAAGCCGAGCCACTACGAATCGGTGGCGCAGTGGCTGCGACGCGCGCGCGTGTCCGAGCCGGTCGAGCTTCTGCTGGCCGCCATCGCGCAGTCCACGCCTGCCGCGCCGCTGCGCATCGCGGATGCGCAGGAGCTCAATGTCGAGCTGTCGTGGGGCGAGGCGTACCGCAAGATCAAGGGCGGCAATGACACGCTGCCGCGCACCATGGCCAGGAAGGTCGACGTGCGGCTGCAACGGCCGGTGCGCGTGGTGGGATGGGGCGCGACGGGCGTCACCGTGGAATCCGACCACGAGACGTTCCACGCGGATCGCGTCGTCGTCACGGTGCCCGGGCCGCTCGTCTCGGAGCTCGGCTTCGAGCCGGCGCTGCCGGCCGACAAGGTGCGTGCGCTGCTCCAGCTGCGCTACGGCAACGCGACGCGGCTGGTGGTCCAATACGCCGAGCGCGACATGGTGAAGAACGCGATCGGCTCGGGCTGCTTCACCGACCGCATGCCCGGATTCATCATGGAGCAGACGGTGCACCAGCGAGGCGAGCACATCATCGTCGCCGGCCTGGCCGCGGGCGACATCGAGCCGTCAGGGATGACCGACACGCAGATCCTCGACGACGTCGATGCCACCATGAGCTCGGTGGTCGGCAGGCCGATCAAGCGAGTGGCCGGGTTCGTGAAGAGCTGGACGCACGATCCGTGGTCGCGCGCGGTCGTGCGCGCGCCGATCGGCGATCAGCGCGACACCGTGCTGCCTTTGATCGCAGCGCCGCTCGACAGCCGCGTCTTCTTCGCGGGCGAGCACACCGACAGCCGCGTGGGGCCCGGCGGCATGGAAGGCGCGATCAAGTCGGGCTATCGGGTGGCGCGAGAGGTCCTTGCGTGAGCGACGACCGCGAGTTCCTGATGATCCCCGGGCCGGTGTCGGTGGACGACGAGGTGCTCGAGGCGCTGGGGCGGTCGGTGCGCGCCCATTACGGCGACGGGTGGACCGAGCTGTACAAGCGCTGCATCGCCGGCATGAAGCAGGTGTTCAAGACATCAGGCGACGTGCACCTCATCTTCGGCTCTGGCATGGCGGGCATCGAGACGTGCATCGCCAGCGTGCTGGGCCCGGGCGACGAGGTGCTGGTGGCCACCAACGGGCTGTTCGGCGACCGCATGGCCGACGTTGCGACGGCGAATGGAATGAAGGTGCACAGGGTGCGGCCGGAGCTCGCCCACGCGGTGACCGCCGCGCAGGTACGCGAGGCGCTCGAAGAGCATCCGGAAGTGCGTGCGATTTGCGTGGTGCACCACGAAACCTCGGTCGGCGTCCTGAACGAGGTGCAGGGGATCTGCGAGGCAGCGCGCGCGCACGGCGCTCTGACGATCGTCGACGGCATCTCGTCGGTGGGTGGGGTGCCCTTCGACATGGACGGCTGGGGCGCCGACCTGTGCGTCACGGTCGCCAACAAGTGCATCGGCGGCGCGATCGGTGTGGCGCCGGTCGCGGCGGGGCCGAGGGCGCTCGAGGCGCTGGCCGACGGCCGCCCGAAAGCCGCCGGCTGGTACCTCAACCTCGCCACGTGGCGAGAGTTCGCCGATAAGTGGGGCGGATGGCATCCGCACCCGACCACCATGCCGACCAACGTCGTCGAGGCGTTCGACGTCGCCCTGAGCGGTCTGCTGAAAGAAGGCGTCGACAACCGCTGCCGCCGTCTGGCTGCCGCCCGCGATCGAGTGCGTGGCGGGCTGGAGGAGATGGGTTTCCGCATGCTGTCGCCTATCGACATCGCGTCCCCGGTGACCACCGCCTCGTACGGATTGCCGAACATGAACCTGGCCGACTACTCGGCCTACCTGTTCCGCGAGCACCACATGCGCATCGGCGGCGGTCTCGGCGAGCTGTCAGGCAAGATCTTCCGCGTCGGGCACATGGGCCGGGCGGCCGAGCCGGCGGCGATCGATCTATACCTGCGCGCGACCGCCGATTACCTGGAGAACAACAACCTCAAAGCTTGAGGCTCGCGGGGCTCCATTCCTCGATCCCCCTGGACACGTCGTTCATGAATCGAGACGCCGCCAGGCCGTCGATGATGCGGTGGTCGAACGACATCGTGAGGTTCATGATCGGCCGGACCACGACCTCGTCGTTGACAACGACCGGACGCTTGCGGATCGACTCCGTGCTGAGGATCGCGGCCTGTGGCTGGTTGATGATCGACTGACCTGCGACCGACCCCAGAGCACCGGTGTTGTTCAGCGTGAACGTGCCGCCGCGCACGTCCTCGGGCTTCAGCTGCTTGTTGCGCGCGCGGCTGGCGATGTCGTTGATGGCGTGAGCGAGGTCGGTGAAGCCCATCAGGTCGGCGTCCTTGATCACCGGCACGATGAGCGCGTCGGGCAGCGCGACCGCAATGCCCATGTTCACGAAGTGGTGCAGCACGATGCCCTCGTCCGTCCACGTCGAGTTGAGGTACGGGTTCTTCAGCAGCGCGTCGCTGACGATCTGGACGAAGAACGGCACGTACGAGAGCGGGAAGCCGTAGCGCTGGCTGAACTCATCCTTGTTGGCTTCTCGGTACGCCTGCAGCTTCGTGACGTCCACCTCGCGCAGCGACCACGCGTGCGGCGAGGTGCTGACGCTGCGGACCATGTGCTCGGCGATCTGGCGCCGCACCGCGGAGATACGCACGAGCTCGTCGCCGCGCTCGCCAGTGCGTGCCTCCGCGGGCGCAGCAGCAGCGGCCGGCGCCGGCTTGCTCGCCAGGTAGGCCTGGACGTCTTCGCGCGTGACGCGACCGCCCGGACCGGTGCCCGCGATCTGCGACAGATCGAGGTTGTGGTCCTGCACGAGCTTGCGCACCGCCGGACTGACTCGGGCGTGATCGGTGGCGGGCGCAGGCGCCGCGGCGGCGCGGGGCGGCTCGGCCCTGGGCTCCGCGGGCCTCGGCGGCGGCGGAGCCGACGGGGCCGTCGGGGTCGCGCCCTCGACCTCGATCTCCGCCAGCGCGGCGCCGATGGGCACCGTCTGCCCCGGCTGCACGTCGATGCGCACCAGGCGGCCTTCGAACGGTGAGGGAATCTCGGCGTTGACCTTGTCGGTGACGACCTCGACGATCGGCTCGTCGCGGCGAACCATGTCGCCTTCCTGCTTGAGCCAGCGGTCGACAGTGCCCTCGGTGACCGACTCGCCGAGCTGAGGCATCTTGAGAGTGGTGCGGCCCATGCCGCTCAGGATTCTAGTTGGCACTACGATTCGACAAGGAGGGAAGACGAATGGCGCGGCGATTCCGCTTCGGTATCTGCACCGACCAGAACATGACCTGGGACAAGACGGTGGAGCGCTGGCAGCTCTTCGAGCGCCTGGGCTTCGAAAGCGCATGGCTTTGCGACCACCTCGTCCAGCCGAGCCGACCGACCGGCCCGTACTTCGAGGCGTGGTCGCTGCTCGCCGGGCTGGCGGCGCGGACGGAGAAGATCCGCGTCGGCATCCTCGTCACCTCCAACACGTTCCGCTTCCCGCAGATCGTGGCCAAGATGGCGGTAACGGTCGACCACATCTCGAACGGCCGGCTCGAGATCGGGCTGGGCGCCGGTTGGTACGAGCCCGAGCACACGATGTTCGGGATCCCGTTCCCGGAGACCAAGGAGCTGGTCAGCCGCTTCAAGGAAGCGGTCCAGGTCGTCGACCTGATGACGCGCGAGGACACGAGCTCGTTCGAGGGCGAGTACTACCAGCTGCGCGACGCGCGATCGCGGCCGGCGAGCGTGCAAAAGCCGCGACCGCCACTTGTGCTTGGAGCGTTCGGGCCGCGGATGCTGAAGATAGTCGCCCGATACGCGGACACGTGGAACGCCTTTGGCACGCCCGAGGAGATGCGCGAGCGCAACCAGATGCTCGACGACTACTGCCGCGAGATCGGGCGCGACCCCGACACGCTCGACCGCTCACTTTATTACTGGGTGCCGAAGGCCGACCTGGACCCGTGGACGTCGAAGGACGCCTTCTACAGCGTGCTCGAGCCGTATGTAGAGGCGGGCGTCAACCAGTTCATCCTCGACCAGCCGGGCGACGGCCAGATCGACCAGCTGGATTGGGTGGCGGCTGAGGTCCTCCCGAAGTACGCGAGGGAAAGGCCGCGCGTGGTCGAGCCAGTGAGCGCCGGCAAGATCGACACCAAGGACTGGAAGAAGCCGGTCGACCACCTCTGAGCCGCGCGAGTGCCGGCACTCGCGCACCAAATCCTTTGAACTGCGAGCCCAGTGCCGGCACTCGGCGGAAATGGCACAGGGCCTGGAACATGGCTTCGACCTCTCACGTTTCAGGCCATATGGAAAGCTACCGCGCCACGTCGGACGTCGTCGCCTGCACGCTCAGTCCCGACGATCTGAAAGAGACCGAACAGGCCTGGCGGAAGCTGTTCCAGCTCTCTCTCGTGTCGCGCGAGGAGGTGCGGGGCGGCCTGCGCCTCGGGTTCCATCCTGGGAGCGCAGATGCGCTGCGCAGCCTGATCGACATCGAGCGCGACTGCTGCCGCTGGATCACGTTCGAGCTCGACGGACCTGTCGTGACCATGACGTCGCCCGGGGCCGGTGAGGCGGCGATCCGGGAGATGTGGGCTTAGCGCTAGGCCGGGATCAGCTCGAAGGTCGCCTGCTCTCCGTCAGTCAGCGGCTCTGACCCTTTCGACGGCTTGACGAAGCTTCCGTATTTGGCGCGCGCCAGTCGCGACACCGCGCGGGCTTCCTCCGGGTCGGTCACGTGGCGAGGTTGCACCTTCACCGTCTGGCCGCCAACGCGCAGCTCCGCTTCGCCGCGGGCCACCAGGTTCTGAGGCCAGTCGCGCCGGAAGCCCTGCCCGGACCGCACGAATAGCTTCTTGCCGTCGGTCGTGATCCAGATCGTGACCTTGCGCGTCTTGCCGGTCTTGCGCCCGTAGGTGGTGAGGGTGACTTCCTTATCTCGCGCCGCCGCCTCGAACACGCTCGACCTGCTCATCGCTCTGCCATGGAGGGCTCGATGTTCTGATTCAACCGGAAGACGTTGGTGGGGTCGTAGCGGTCCTTGAGGGCGACCAGGCGGTCATAGATTTCGGCGCCGTAGGCCTGGCGCACGCGCTCGCGTGGCTCCTGCACCAGGTAGTTGGCATAGGCGCCGCTGCTGAGGTGCGGCTGCAGCAGCGCGAACCCGTCGCGCGCCCAGCGAACGTTCTCCGCGTCCCGCGCCGGATCGGTCCACTTCGCGTTCACCAGCAGGTTGTACTTGGCGCCCGCAAAGCTCGCCGCGTTGACGCCCGGCGGCGTCCGGTGCAGCGCGCCATGCAGATGCTCCAGCTGGACCTGGCTGCCCGGCGATTTCGCCGACATGAACACCTCGTCGAACGCTTCGATCGCTGCCGGAGTGAGCGAGCCCATGGCGTTCGTCTTCCAGTAGTTCCGCACGCCCCACGGCGAGGTCGCGTCGAGCAAGCGCTGCGACTCCACGTACGAACGCGTCGCCAG
>VBIA01000031.1 GCA_005879985.1 Chloroflexota bacterium
TAAGTTATCCGCCGACCCGCCGCTTAACCGTCGCTGGGGAGGATTCATAAATGCCGCGCAGCCGCCAGTTCCGCTTACTCGTCGCTGCTATCGTCCTGACCAGCCTCAGCCTGACGCCTGCCCCGGCCGCGGCAAGCGCGCCGCCGCGCGCTCCCGCCACGGGCAACCAGGCAAGCCAGGGCAGCGCTCGCGACGAGGAGAAGGCCGGCTTCTCCGGGCGGCGCCAGGTGACCGGCACGAGAGCCCCGACGCCGGCATTCCGACCGCTGACGGTGTGCTCCACGAGCTGGCGTGTCGTGGCCGACCAGGAGCGCAGCTGGAACAGCTACATTGGGGGCATCGGCGGCATCTCTCCGACCGACATGTGGGCGGTTGGCAACTTCCAGAGTCCTACGCCGAGCTCGTTCGGCTCCGGGGATATCAACATGGCCGAGCACTGGGACGGCACTGCGTGGTCGGTGGTCGACACCCCGAACCCAGGACCCGACGCCAACGATCTGAGCGACCTGACCGCGATCGCCACCAACGATGTCTGGGCGGTCGGCGGCTTCAACACCACCGGTTTCATACAGAGCGAGGCGGTGCACTGGAACGGCTCCGCCTGGTCGGGCGGGTCCACGGGCGTCGGCACGCCTGGTGGCGGCAAGAACCTGCTGAACGACGTGACCGGCTTCGCCGCGAATGATGTCTGGGCGGTCGGCTACTTCGATGGCGACAACGGCTTTGGAGTAATCGTGCGGCGCACGTTGATCGAGCACTGGACCGGCACGTCCTGGTCGCAAGTCACGAGCCCCAACTTCGGCACCGGCAGCAACGACCTGTTCGGTATCGGCGGCACGTCGGCCTCGGACATCTGGGCCGTCGGCTATTCGCGCGCAACCACGACCGCGGCGACGCAGGGCCTGATCCTTCACTACAACGGCTCGGCGTGGTCCACCGGCACGACGTCGAGCCCCATCCCTGGCGAGCTGTCGGCGGTCGCGGCAGATTCGGCCACTCACGCGTTTGCGGTGGGGGCCGGACCCTCACCCAACGGCCTTCCTTACGCCCAGATCGTCCAGTTCACCGGCGCTGACTGGACCGGCGTGACCTTGAGCCAGCCGAGTGTGTACGGCGAGTACCTCAATGGCATCGCTGAGGTGAGCTCCGGCGAGTACTGGGCGGTCGGCGCCTTCATCAACAGCACCACTGACATCAACGCCCCGTTCTCGCCGTGGAATGCGATGTGGAACGGCTCGAACTGGACCGGCAACACCAACATGCCCGCGCCTGGCACCTCGAATGACGAGACGTTCAGCGTCGCGGCGCCGGCCAGCGGTGACGTGTGGGCGGCCGGCTACTACACAAACTCGCAGATCGTGGCCAAGCCGCTCATCGAGAACATCTCGGGCCTGGCGGCTCCGGTCATGTCGGGCGCGACGGGCGGCGACCAGTCGGTGTCGGTCACGTGGAGCGCACCGTGCTCAACTGGCGGCAGCACGGTGACGTCATACGTGGTCACTGCCCGAGACGGCTGCACCATCCACAGCGTCGCGGCCGTCAACGCCTTTGGCGTCGGGCCTGAGTCGTCGACGATGCCGGCCACCCCGACCGGCGCCACCGCGCCCAACTCATTGAGCGCGTGCAGCCCGGGCCAGTACTCGCTGACCGGGAGCGACGGCGTGGCTTGGCACCCGATCGACAGCATCAACCTGTCGCTGAGCTTCACTCCGTCGGTCAACTCGTTCGCCATCCTCAGCGGCAACGCCGACCTGTGGACGGCCAAGGCAGGCTTCAACCAGGACATCGGCATCACGGTGAGCGGCGGCGCATTCCCGGCCGTCGCCGGCCAGCCCGAGTCCTGGAAGGAATCGGGCGGTTTCGCGGGCACCTTCTCGCCCAACGCCGCCTTCGTGCAGACCGTGATCCCCGTCGTGGCCACCATGACCTACACGGTGGGGCTGGTTTGGAAGACCAACAAGCCCGACTCCGGCTCCATCTTCATCGGCGCCGGCCCGCTTGACGCCGGCGGCTTTTCGCCCACGCGCCTCACCATCCACCTCGTCCCGCAGTCGGCGGCGACGGTCTTCGCGACCTCGAGCCAGAAGCAGTACGGCCTGACGGGAAGCAACGGCAGCACCTGGGTGACGATGGACGCGCTCAGCCTCCACGAGGCGGTCCCTGTCCCCGCGGGCAGCTGGTTCGCCATCGTCAGCGCCAACGTCGACCTGTGGACCGCCAAGGCCGGCTTCAACCAGGACGTCGGCGTCGCGGTCAGCGGCACCGGGTTCCCGACCACGCCCGGTCAGCCCGAAGCCTGGAAGGAGTCCGGCGGCTTTGCGGGCACATTCAGCCCCAACGCGGCCTTCGTGCAGGTGCCTCTAAGCGTGACGGCGAGCACCGCCTACCAGGTGTCGCTCGTTTGGAAGACCAACAAGGCTGACTCCGGTTCGATCTATGCCGGCGCCGGCCCCATCGGCGGCAAGTTCTCTCGTACGACCCTCACCGTGTTCCTGGTCCCGAACACCGACGCGCACTTGGGGATGAGCACGCAGCAGTTCGGCCAGATCAACAGCGATGGCACCTACTGGCAGCCCGTGGACAGCATCGGCCTCAGCACGACCGTGACACCGGCGTCGACGGGAAGCTTCATGGTCGCCGGCAACGCCGACCTGTGGACCTCGCTCGCAACGTACAACCAGGACATCGGCATCATGGTCAGCGGCGGGGCGTACGGTCCCGGCACGCTCGTGGCCTGGAAGGAGAGCGGAGGCTTCGCGGGCACGTTCTCGCCCAACGCCGCCTTTGTGGCCACCGACCTGCACCTGCAGGGCAGTGTCACCTACAAGATCTGGCTCGTGTGGAAAGGCAACCGGGTCGCGCTCGCGTTCAACCAGATCTTCATAGGCGCTGGTCCGATCAACACACACTTCTCACCGACGTGGCTGACCGCGGTTCAGCTCTCGAGCCCCTGACGCGAGGCTAGGCGGCAAGAAGCGGCGATCCGCCGCGTCATTAACGGCTGACGTGCGACAGCACCGAGTCGTCGTGCTCGGCGTGAGCGGCCTGCTGCTGGCCGGTCTTGCCGGCGACCGGCCATCGATCGACGCGCGCGCGGCGCCCGTTCCGGGCACGAGCTGCAACGTCTTTCCGGCCAGCAACATCTGGAACACCGACATCAGCGCGATGCCGGTGAACAGCCACAGCGCCGCGTGGCTCAGCTCGACCGGCGCCGGCAGCGGGCGCCTGCTGCACCCCGACTTTGGCGGGCCGCCCTACGGCATACCTTTTAATGTGGTCGACTCCAGCCACGCGACCACCAACTACACGTTCCAGTACGCGAGCGAGAGCGACCCGGGCCCATACCCGTACGGCAACGACCTGCAGATCGAGCAGGGCAGCGACGCGCACATGCTGGTCGTCAACCAGACCACGTGCAAGCTGTACGAGACGTTCGCCACGAACTACGCGGGTCCGAGCACCGCCGGGTCGGGCGCGATCTTCGACCTCGGCTCCAACCAGCTGCGGCCGGCGGGGTGGACGTCTGCCGACGCGGCGGGCCTGCCCATCTTTCCCGGCCTCGTGCGGCTCGACGAGGTGCAGGCCGGTTTCATCGGCCACGCCATCCGCTTCACGGTGCAGCAGAGCGACACGAGCTACCTGTGGCCTGCGCGCCACGAGGCCGGTTCGGCGAGCGACCCCAACCTGCCGCCCATGGGCGCGCGGTTCCGCCTGAATTCGACGTACGACATCTCGGGCTTTCACGCCGCGGCCCAGGTGGTGCTCACGGCGATGCAGCACTACGGCCTCATCGTCGCGGACAACGGCTCCAACTGGTTCTTCCAGGGCACGGAGGACGCGGGCTGGGACACCGGGCCGTACCCGCAGATGATCGCCGAGCTGAAGACGATTCCCGCGAGCGCGTTCGAGGCGATCGATGAGTCGTCGCTCATGGTGGACCCGAACTCGGCGCTGGCCGGCGTGCCGACTCCTCCCACGGGCGCAACGGCCACCGTCGCGGATAGCTCGGCCGGCGTGAGCTGGACCGCTCCATCGAGCACGGGCGGCTCGCCGATCACCTCTTATGTCGTGACCGCGTACGACGGATGCACCATCCAGGGCTCGATGACAGTCACCGGCTCGCCGCCGGCGACCTCGGTGACGTTCACGGGCCTCACCAACGGCACGGCCTACACCTTCAAGGTGACCGCGGTCAACGTGAACGGCGCAGGGCCGCCGTCAGCGGCGTCGAACGTGGTCGTGCCTGCCGGCGCGACGTCGCCGGCCTGGGTCACGGCTTGCAGCACGAAGCAGTATTCGCTGGCGAACAATGACGGCGTCGCGTGGGCCGACATCGACCCCGCGCGGCTCGCGGTGAGCGTGACCCCGAGCGTCAATTCATGGGCGGTCATCACCGCCAACGCCGACCTGTGGACCGCCAACGCCGGCTACAACCAGGACATCGCGATCGCGGTCAACGGCACCGTGGTCGCGTGGAAAGAGAGCGGCGGCTTTGCCGGCACGTTCAGCCCCAACGCGGCAAGCGTGCAGGCGGCGATTCCGGTCACGGCTTCGACCGCCTACGCCATCAAGCTGCGGTGGAAGGCCAACAGGCCTGACTCGGGAACGATCCTCGCTGGGGCCGGACCGATCGCCGGCGATTACTCGCCGACCCGGCTAACGGTGCAGCTGATTCCCAACACCTCGGGACGCGTGTTCCCAGCGGTGGCTGCTTCGCAGTTTTCGCTGGCGGGCAGCAACGGCACCGCCTGGAATGACATCGACGCCGCCAACCTGACGGTTCCATTCACGCCGCCGTCGGGATCGTGGCTCGCGTACATCAGCGGCAACGCGGACCTCTGGACTTCTTCCGCCGGTTACAACCAGGAGCGTTCGTCCAGGCAGCTGTTCCCGTTAGCGGCGGGACCGCGTACAGCGCGAAGCTGCAGTGGAAGGCCAACCGAGCCGATCCCGGGAAGATCTGGGCGGGCGCTGGTCCGATCGGCGGCAGCTACTCGCCGACGTCACTCATCGTCGTCCTCGAGCCCGTCACCAGCGCGCCGGGCAAGAGCTCCGCGCAGTACAGCCTGGCGGGCAGCGACGGCGCCACGTGGAAAAAGATCGACGGAACCTTGCTGCAGTGGACGCTGTCGCCTGGCTCGAACGCGAGCTACATGATCTCGGGCGGCGCCGACCTGTGGACCTCGGCGGCGGGATTCAACCAGGACGTGGGCATCATGGTCAGCGGCGGCGCGTACGGCGCGGGCACGCTGGTGGCCTGGAAGGAGAGCGGGGGCTTCGCGGGCACCTTCTCGCCTAACGCTGCGTTCGTCACCACCGACCTGCACCTGCAGGCAGGCAAGACGTACACCGTCTGGCTCGTGTGGAAGGCGAACCGCCACGCCCCCGCGTCGAGCGCCATATGGGCGGGTGCAGGGCCGATCGGCAGCTCGTTCTCGCCGACCACGCTGACCGCGCTTTCGCTCTGACTTCGCGCGAGTGCCGGCATTCGCGTCTTTGAAATCAATTTCAGTGCCGCGAGTGCCGGCTCCCGCGCCCCTCGGTTAGATGGAAGTGGAGAGGTCGGTCGAGGTGGGCTGTCCGCTGGGCGCCAGATAAAAGGTAAGGAACTTGGTCTCGGCGGTCAACGAGCCGTAGACCTGGATCGGCGTCCCCTCGTTCACGCTCACGCACTGTCCGGGCTGCAGGTCGGCCGGCGTGCTGAGCGTCCCGGCACGGACCTGGACGGTGCCGGACACCCCGACCACCATCTCGACCCCGCCCGTCCTGCTCGAGTGGTCACGGCCCCCGGTCTTGAGAGTGTTGGCGAAGAGCGTCTCGGCCTGATTTTCCGTCGGCACGGGCGGCAGGTCAGTGCTGGTGCAAATCTCTTTGGACGCGCCCGAGCTCGTCCCTTTATCTGATGTCTTGCGGACGCTGAGGAAGTACCAGGTCGCGGTCCCGCTGCCTGAGTTGGTCTCGTGCACGGTGGTGCCGGCCGGCACGAACACCGCCTGGCCGGCGCTCAGCGGCTGCTGCACCGAGCCCAGTGCGACGCTGAGGCTGCCGCTCGCGACATACACGATGCCCGGCCCACCGCGATCGTCAGCCGACGCGCCCGACGCCAGCGTGCCCGACGCGAGGCTGATGTAGAGGGTGCCGGTGGGAAGATTCGCCACTGTTCCCTGCGCTGCCTTGGTGCTGGTCCAGCCCTGCGCGGTCGGCCCGATCTGCAGGCCTGGGCTGGCCAGGTTTCCGGTCGCGCCGGCTGACCCTGGTGGTCCTGAGCTCGGACGCGCGGTCAGCGCCACGAACAGGCCGCTCAGCGCCAGCAGCACGACCACGGCCGCGGCCGCGACCTGGGCAGCGCCTCGCGTCGTCCCCAGCTGCACGCCGCGGACCAGGGGAGATCCGTTGCGGACCTCCAGCGCGGCCGCCCCTGATGCGACCAGTGCCACCAGGCCGCTGATGAGCACGAGCCCGCCGATGAGGAAGTTCGGCAGTTGCGACGGCCGGACGAAATCCCTGGACAGCGGCGGGCCGTACACCGCGAGGAACACCAGCGCGGGTGCCCCGAGTGCGAGCCAGCGGACGGCCTTGAAGTCGCCGGTGCGCCAGCGCCACGCCAGCACGGCGCTCGCGACCGCCAGCACGAGCACCACCGGGATGAGGCTGACGCGGATCGGTTCGGTGGCGAAAGCCGCGGCGGCGTTGGGCAGCACCACCACCACGACCAGGGCAACGAAAGAGGCTGCGAAAGCCGCATACGAAAGAGCCACGGCCTGCCTCGCCAGGGTTTCTTTTGGCCGGTCGGCCGGTTGCACGTCCGGGAATTCTAAAGGGGCATCGGTGCGCGTCAGGTTGCCGAGTTACACTTTGTGCGCCGCGCACGCCGCCGAAACAATAGAGGGGTCGACATGATCGCACGCAGCGCATACCGAGCCGCTGCCCTGGTTGGAACACTGGTCATCCTGCTCGTGGTTGCGTCCTCGAGCTCGGCTGCGCAGGGCCCGCTTGGCTCCGTGAAGCCAGACCCGACCCCGAAAACGACCCCGCCGTCGGCTGCCGCTCCGGCACCGAAAGCGCCCGGCAAGCTCGTATTCATAACGCCGGCCGCCACCGGACCGGTGGTCACGGTTCCCGGGGGTACCACGCTCGCCGCCGGCGGCGCGATCATGCCGTCGACCACCGGCAACGACCTCAACTACTCGGGCTTCGACAAGACGCAGTTCAGCGCCCTGTGGTGGGGGCCCGCGGCCGCGCTGGCTGCCGGAGGCATCCCAGCCGGACTCGCCTTCGACGGGGAGGCTGAAGGAATCACCGGCGCCGATCCAAATCCAATCAATCCCGATCCGGGCGAGGTCATGAGCTTCGACGCCACCGCCACGAATGGCGCCGCGCTGGCTGCAGGCATCGAATACTGGAGCGGTTCGGCATTCAACGATGCCGCGGTCCAGGTGTGCCAGGGCGGCAACCCGTGCAATCCGTGCCTGGTCAGTGCGCCGTGTCCGACTCGTCTGGTCATCTCAGTCACCGACCCGACCGGGGCCACCCCCATTCCTCTTGTTCTGGCCAGTGGCGTCAATGGAATCCCTGCCTCGGCGGGCGCGGTCGCTCCCATCACCGGCAACTTCAAAGTCAACCTGAAGATGCAGATGCAGGTGCCGGCAACGTCGGTCTGGACCGATCCGAAGACCTGGTATGACGCCCTGCCCTTCCTGATGGCAGCGAAAGACCTCAAGATGAGGAGCACGTTCGACGGCGGCTTCTGGTACCTGCCCGCGTCCTTCTCGCGGGTGAAGAACCAGCAGTACACGCTGTCCAACAGCGACGGGGCCACCTGGGTCGAGATCGACCCGACCAACCAGGTGGTCGTCGCGCCGGGCTTCGACCAGATCGCGATCGTCGGCGGCAACGTCGACCTGTGGACCGCGAAGGCGGGCTACAACCAGGACATCGCCATCTTCGTGAGCGACAACGGAGGGGCTGACGCCCTGCTCGCGTGGAAGGAATCAGGCGGTTTCGCCGGCACGTTCTCGCCCAACGCGGCGTTCGTGCAGGGCGTGATGCCGGTCACCGGCGGGCACTACTACATCTTCAAGCTGAAGTGGAAGACCAACAAACCCGCCTCGGGTGCCACCATCTACGCCGGCGCCGGCCCGCTGCTGGCACCGAATCCCCCGCAGGTCTCGCCGACGCGCCTGACCGCCAAGCTGGTGCCGAGCAGCGCGAACGCGACCACGACGGTGGTGCAGAACACGCAGTATCACCTGCAGAGCAGCGACGGCGCCAACTGGGTGGCAATCGACGGCACCAACCTGAAGTTCACACTCACCCCGACGGCTGACGGCACTGCGGTGCTGGGCGCCAACGTCGACCTGTGGACCGCCAACGCGGGCTACAACCAGGACATCGGCATCTTCGTCAGCGACAACGCCGGCGCCGACACCATCGTCGGCTGGAAGGAATCGGGCGGATTCGCCGGCACGTTCTCGCCCAACGCCGCGTACCTGCAGACCATGTTCGCCATGACCGCCGGGCACACGTATGTCTTCACGCTCAAGTGGAAGACCAACAAGCCCGCCTCCGGCGCGACGATCTACGCGGGCGCGGGTCCGCTGCTCGCGCCGAACCCGGCGCAGATCTCGCCGACCAGCATGACGGCGTTGGTGCTGCCGGGCGTGCTCAACGCGGCGACCGCGTCAGTCGCGAACACGCAGTATCACCTGCAGAACAGCGACGGGGCTACGTTCGTCGCCATCGACGCCACCAACCTCAAGGTCGACATCACGCCGGCGGCCAACACCAGCGCCATCGTCAGCGCGAACGTCGACCTCTGGACCGCCACCGCCGGGTTCAACCAGGACGTGGCGATCTTCGTGGCGGTCGACGCGGGTGCTCCGAGCCTTGCCGCGTGGAAGGAATCGGGCGGCTTCGCCGGTACGTTCTCTCCGAACGCGGCCTTCTTGCAGACCACGTACGCGATGACGACCGGGCACACCTACCACTTCTTCATCTACTGGAAGACCAACAAGGTGGGCAGTTCGAACATCTACGCGGGCGCCGGGCCTCTATCCGCGCCGAACCCGCCGCAGATCTCGCCGGCCCGCCTGACGGTGCAGCTGACCACGTAGTAGTAGCGCGAGTGCCGGCACTGGCACTCCGAAATTGCGCTTTCCGGGCATGAGTGCCGGCGCTCGCGCAATGCGCTGGGGCTAGTTCAGGACGGTCGCGGTCAGCCACGTGGGGGAGAAGGCCGAGCCGATCGGACCCGCCCCCGCGAAGATGGTGACGCCGGGCGCAGCTCGGTTGGTCTTCCACGCCACCCAGACGGTGTAGGTGGTGCCGCCCACGAGCGCGACGTCGCCGTACGCGTACGCGGCGTTAGGTGAGTAAGCGCCGGCGATCCCGCCGCTCTCCTTCCATGTGACCACGGTCCCCGTGCCGAACGTGCCGCCGCTGATCAGGATCGCGACGTCCTGGTTGTAGCCCGCCGTGTTGGTCCACAGGTCGGCGTTCACGCCGAGGACGTAATTCGTCGCCCCGCTGGGCGAAAGGGTGAGCTGCAGGTTGGTCGCGTCCATCTTCTGCCATGTGCTTCCGTTGCTGCCCGGCAATGTGTACTGCTGGGTGCTCGACTTGACCGTGGCGCCCGCCGGGCTCGGGATGAGCACGACGCTGAGCGAGGTGGGGGAGAAGTTGCCGCCGATCGGGCCCGCGCCGGCCCAGATCGAGCCTGGGTCCGATCTGTTCGCCTTCCACTGCACCTTCGCCGTGTACGCGGTGCCTCCCACCACCGGAAGCGCGGCCTGGACGAACGCGGCGTTGGGCGAGAACGTGCCGGCCGAGCCGCCGCTCTCCTTCCAAGCCTCGGGCTGACCGGTGGCCGTCGGGTACGCGCCGCCGGAAAGGGCGACGCCGACGTCCTGGTTGAAGCCGGCCGACGAGGTCCAGAGGTCCGCGTTACCGCTGACGAACGCCAGCCAGTTGCCGGACGGCGGCGTGAACGGAACGCTGAGGTTGGCGCTGTCAATGTCCTGCCATGTCGAGCCGTCGCTGCCCGTCAGCTTGTATTGAGTGGTGCGCGACGCGCTGAAGACCGTGGCGGCCGAGGCCGGGAACAGCTGGACGCTGATGCGCGTGGGCGAGAACGCGGTGGCCACAGGACCGGCACCGGCATAGATCGACGCGGGATCGGACTTGTTTGCTTTCCACTGAAGCGTCGCCGTGTATACGGTCGCCGCAGAGACCGGGATGACGGTCTGCACGAACGCGGCGTTGGGCGAGAAAGTGGCGCCGCCGCCGCTCTCCTTCCAGGCTTCGGGCTGTCCGGCGGTCGTCGGATAGGCTCCGCCGCTGACCGCCACGCCGAGGTCCTGGTTGTAGCCGGCGGTGTTGGTCCACAGGTCGGCGTTGCCGCTGATGACCGCCAGCGAGTTGGCCGGCGGCGTGAAGGACACGGCCAGATTGAGCGCGTCCATGTTCGTCCACGTCGACCCGTTGCTGCCCGTCAGGCGGTACTGGGCGTAGCTGCAGCCCGCAAACCAGTTGGGCGAGGACGTGCTCGGGCACGGCGGGGCGTTGAAGTTGAACGCCCGGATGTTGGCGCCATGCGGCACGAAGATCCAGCCGCCATCCTCGGCCAGCGTGCCGAAGTGGTTGCTGCCGCCGCCGAGCGCCGCCGCCACGCGCTGCGTCCCGGTGGCGGGGTCAAAGCCGTACAGGGTTGTGCCGCCCTGGTCGCGCGTCCAGATGAGGCCCATGGCCGCGATGGGCGGCCCCGGGTTGACCGCCTGCACCCAGTCCGGCGTCGTGTTGAAAGTGTGAGTGGTGGTGTTCACGCTGAACGCGACAAGGCCCACGCCGTCGCAGGGCACGTAAAGGCGGCCGTTGTAGTACGCGAGGCCGCCGAACACCGCCTCCGGGCTGCACGACCCGATCCGGCCCTGGAACTGCTGGCCGTTGAAGTGTCCGAGGTTGGCCGAGTTGAGCAGCCACCCGTAGCCGGGCTTGCCGGTCACGAACACCTCGTTGTTCGGAAGCAGGGCGGGTCCGATGGAGCCGATGTCGGTGTCGCCGGCGTGCAGCACGCACCAGCTCATCGTGGCGTTGTCAGGAGCCCACGTGTCGGTCTCGCCGAGCGTCCCCGAAAGCTTGATGACGCCATCGCCGTGGTCCCAGCTCGTGTTGGTGCACGGATAGGAAGTCGAGCCGTAGCAGCCGGTGCCGTTGCCGGTGGACACGTACAGGTAGCCGGACGCGTCCACTGCGATGCCAGACGGCCCCCAGATCCCGGCGGCGTTCATGCATCCCGTCTGCGGCTGATACGAATGGTCCTGGCTGCCGCCGGTGACGGGCACGCTGACGACGGCGGGGTGATACGTACCGCAGTCGCCCAGCCAGCCGCCGAAAGCCACGTACACGTGGCCGTTGCCAAGCGCCAGCGCGGCGCGCTCGTTCTGGTACTGAGGGCTGACCGACAGGTCGACCGGAAAGCCCGTCACATCGGTGCCGTCGCTGATGTTGACGGCGAACATCCGATACTCGAGCGTCGGGGACGTGACGAGCCCGACCGCGTACAGGATGCCGGACGACGGATCGATCACCGGCGTGCCCATGATTCCGATGTGGCCCGGATTGAACGAGCAGAAGCTGCCCGTGCTGGGAGTGCCCAGCGCGGTGCCGCCCGTGCGCGCCCACACCTGCGTGCCGTCGACGGCGTTGAACGCGTAAACCGAGTCGCCCATCGTGGCGACGTACACGCGGCCGTTGTACGCGAGAGGTTCCGCGTAGACGGCCTGGTCGACGGCCTTGTTCCAGTTGCTGAACGGGCCGCCGACGAATGCGGGCGCACTCGCGTCGTATCCGTTGCGAGTGTTGTCGTGGTGATACGTCGTCCAGCCTGTGGTCGATACGGCCTTGGGCCCGGCGGTCGCGGCGGGCTGCGGCGCGGCGCTCACCGCGGAGACCGAAAGAGCCAGTCCAAGAATCCCCGCGAGCGCTATGCGGTAGGGTGTCAAACCACTTCCCAGGAGGTCCCAACGCTCGACAGGTTGGTCCGGGTCACCACAATCGATTGTCGCAGAGCCGGCGCAAGCATCGGGTTACGCCGTGGTTAACCAGATCGCATGGTTCTAGCCCTCGGGCGGCTCGCCATCGGCGGCCTGCTGCTCAGCGCAATCTCACTGGCGCCGTCTGCTCCGGTTTCCACGCAAATCAATTCGAGACCGTTGATCCCATCCACGCGGCTCGAGTTCGGCATTGCGAGCCAGCCGTCGGACCTGTCCTGGATGGCATCGTCGGGCGTGCCGTGGAAATATCGGTACACGTATCTCGCCGGCGGGGTCAACACGGGGAATGGATGGGAGACCTGGAACAGCCCGGCGGGCGCGTACGCGACCTACTACATGGACGCGTCGAACGCCGACGGTTACGTGCCGGTGCTTCCTTACTACGAGCTGCTTCAGTCGTCGCCGTCCACCGGCTCCAACGAGTCGGATCGCGATTTCAGCAACCTCAACAACACGGCGACGATGGCGGCCTACTACGCCAACTTCAAGCTCCTGATGCAGAAGGCCGGCGCGTTCGGCCAGACCGTGATCGTCCACGTCGAGCCGGACCTCTGGGGCTATCTCGAGCAGCGGGCAGGCGGCGGTGACGCGTCGACACTGACGGCCAGCGTCAAGAGCTCAGGATTCGCGGATGTGTCGGCGGTTCCCAACACCGCGCAGGGATTCGCGTGGG
>VBIA01000032.1 GCA_005879985.1 Chloroflexota bacterium
CCCGCGGTCTCCTGGATGCGCACGATCTTCTCCACCGTCCGCGCACCCCAGCTGCCCGCCTTCACGGTGGGGTCGTTGGCCATCACGGCCACCTGCCTGCCCTCGACAGTGCCGAGGCCGGTCACCACGCCGTCGGCGGGAAGCTCTTCCGCGAGCACGTTGGCGAGCAGCCCGTCCTCGAGGAACGAGTCCTTGTCGAGCAACAGGTCGAGCCGCTCACGCGCTGTCAGCTTGTGCTGCTCCCGCAGCTTGGACAGATAGCGAGTGCCGCCCTTGAGCGCCTTGGCGCGCAGCTCCTTCGCGCGCTCCGACCCCGCCAATCCTACTTGCCCTTGAACTCGGGCTCGCGCTTCTCGAAGAAGGCTTTGATGCCCTCCTTCGAATCCTCGGTGAGGGTGACCAGCGTGAACTGGCTGTGCAGGTAGGCGAGCGCCGCGCGAAAGTCCATGTCCTGCTGCTTGTAGAAGGAATCGCGGCCGAGCCGCAAGGCGATCGGAGATTTCTTGACGAGCCTGTCGGTGATGTCCTTCACGGTCGAATTGAGCTGGTCGTGAGGCACCACTCGATTGACGATGCCGAGGGACTGCATCTGGTCCGCGGTCCACCGGTCGCCGAGCATCTCCATCTCCAGCAGCACCTTGCGCGGGATGCTCCGCGACAGGATCGCCTGGATCATCATCGGCCAGATCCCGACGTTGATCTCTGGCGTGCCGAATGTCGCGGTGTCGACCGCGACCAACAGGTCGCACGCGCATGCCAGGCCGAGGCCGCCGGCCAGCGCGTGGCCGTTGATGCGGCCGACGATCGGTTTGCCCGCCTCCGACATCGAGGTGAAGAGCTCGACGAACAGGTCGCGGCTGCGATGGCGCTCGAGGTCGGACATGCCTCCGTCGAAGCTGGAGAGGTCGGCGCCTGCGCAGAACACGCGGTCGCCCGCGCCGGTGAGGACGATGGCGCGCACATCCGGCTCCTTCTGGCACCACCCGAACGCGGCGATGAGGTCCCTCAGCATCTGGCCGGAAAGGGGGTTGCGCTGGTCCGGGCGGTTCAGCGTGATCGTGGCGACATGGCCATCCACGGCGAGAAGGGCCTGCTCTAGGGACGGAGTCTCAGCCAACGCTGCCCATATCGTAGAGGGCGGGTACGCATAGAAAGTGGAACCGGGCCTGTCACCCAAAGTGATGCAAAAATCAGTGGAAACGATATAATCCGCGCCGAACTAACAAAAAATAAGTGAAGCTAAAGCCCAGGGAATCGGCCGCAACCGCCGGCGGCCCAGCCGGGCGTGATGCCGGCATTGACCTCGACAAGCCGATCTTCACGCTCAGCGTGGCCTCGGAGATCCTCGAGACGCATCCGAGGACGCTGATGATGTACGAGCACCTGGACATGATCCGTCCCAAGCGGACGGTCACCAACCGGAGGCGATATTCGCGCCGGGATGTCATGAAGCTCCAGGCCATCCAGACGCTCACGCGCAAGCACGGCGTGAACCTGGCTGGAGTCCGCTACATCCTCACCTTGCTGAAACGCCTTCAGGACGCCGGAATCGAACCACCGGAGGGATTGAGAAATCTGGATGTAAGCCTGCTTGACGTCTGAGCTACCGCCCCAGCAACCCCATGCGCAGGGTTTTCCACAGCCCCTGCGTTAGACAAAGGTTTAGGAGATGTCGAAAAAACGCCGCCGCCTGGAGATCAAGGTCGATCCCCTGCCCCCCTCGTTCACGGATGAGACCGCTTCCTGCCCCGTCTGTGGGCGAGACGCCGCCGCCATCGGCCGCCGCCACCTACAGATCGTTTTCCGCTGCGACGCCTGCAAGGTGGTGTTCAAGCGCAACCGGAGCTGGCCCTACATCTACTGAGCTGACGTGACGCGGGCCTAGAGTGCTCGCGTGACCCGGCTGAGATGGCTCCTGTCGGCGGTGGTCGCGGCCGGCATGTGCGTGACCGCGTTCGCCACCTACCAATGGGTCACCGCCAATCCCGGCTGCGAGACCGGGGTTCGTTGCGCGCGAGTCCTGTTCCTCGGCAACAGCTACACGTCGGTCAACGACCTGCCGGACACGCTGGCGCGGCTCGCGTGGTCGGGCGGGCACCGGATGGTGAAAGCCGCACAGGCGCCCGGCGGCTGGGCGTTGCTCGACCATCAGTCGTCGCCGGACACCGCTCGGCTGCTGGCCAGTGCGAGGTGGGATTACGTCGTCGTGCAGGAGCAGAGCGAGATCCCGTCGGTCGAGTCCTTTCGCCAGAGCGAGATGTACCCAGCGGTGCGCCGGCTGGTGACCATGATCCGGAGCGCGGGGGCCGCTCCTCTTCTCTTCGTCACGTGGGCGCACCGGGCCGGCTGGCCGCAGAACGGGATGCCCGACTACGTGAGCATGCAGGCTGCGATCGACGACGGCTATCGTGCCATCGCCGCCGAGCTGCACGTCGCGATGGTGCCGGTCGGACCCGCGTGGCTGCAGGTGGTCGCACAGGGGTCAAGCCCCGGCCTGTGGCAGGACGACGGCAGCCACCCGACCGGCAAGGGCACGTACCTCGCCGCCTGCGTGTTCTACGCGGCCATCTTTGGCGAGAGCCCGGCCGGTCTCGGCTGGCACCCCTGGATTTCGAACGGCGATGCGTACCAGGTCCAGCGCACGTCGGCCGCCACCGTGCTCGACGACCGATTGGAATGGGGATTGCCGTAGTCTGGGAAAGGTGAACCGCTCGGTCCGTTCGGCCGCCATTTTCGGGCTGCTGGCCGGGCTGGCCACCGTGGCCGTGGCCGAGGCCGTACGGCCCCGCGGTGGCAGCGGCTTGCTCCTCGACTGGGAGGACGTCCGGCGCCGCGCCCGCTCGTGGCTGGCCTCGTCATCGGCGCCGCCGGTCGACCTGGCGTCGGCGGAGCACCAGTACCGCCTGATGGCCGCGCAGCTGCAGGGCCCGCTGCTCAAGTTCGTCGGCGCCGTGCCGAAGGCCGCGTCGCTGCCCGAGTTCACGGCCCTCGACCGCGCGGGCTGGCTCGACCTGAACCTCGACATCCTGCGCCGGGTGGTTGATCCGATCCTCGAGAAGGGGCGGCTGCCCAACTCGCTGGTCGTCGAAGCCGGCCGGGCGGGGCTGAACCACTACGTCGCATTCCTGCTCGCATTTCTCGGCAGGCGCGTGCTCGGCCAGTACGACCCTCAGCTTCTTGGCACCGAACCGATGAGCCCCGACGGCCTGTACCTGGTCGAGACCAACGTCGAGGAGTGGGGCCGCAAGGCCGAGCTGCCCGGTGAGGACCTGCGGCGCTGGCTGATCCTCCACGAGATGACGCACGCGTGGCAGTTCGCCGCGCATCCGTGGCTCAAGGACTACATGGAGAGCTCGATGCGGCTGCTGCTCGAATCGGCCACGAAAGCCGGTCCGGCCGCGGCCCGCGTCGCGGCTTTCGCCGGCGTGCTGCCAGCGCAGTGGCGCGTAATGCGCCAGATGCAGGGCACGATGTCGTTCGTCGAGGGTTACAGCAACCTGGTGATGAACGAGCTCGGCAGCACGACGCTCGCCTCGTTCGACCGGCTGGAGGAGGCCTATCGCGCTCGCGGCCGCAGCCGCAGCGTGGTCGAGATCCTGATCTGGCGCCTGACCGGTCTCGACCTGAAGCTGCAGCAGTACCAGAAGGGCGAAGCGTTCGCGAAAGCGATCTATGACGCCCACGGCATGGACGCCCTGAACCGTGCCTGGAACGGCGCCGACTCGATGCCGAACCTGGACGAGCTTGCCGATCCGGAGCGGTGGTACCGCAGGATCGCCGGGGTCCGGAACTAAGTAGATATAAGCCCATCACCGCGTGGCAGGGTTGGCTCGGCTCCGCCGAGCCATATCTCGGCGTGTATGCAGCCACCCAAGCGTAGCGGGGCGAGGGGGGTTCCCCACAAGGGGGGCCTGCCCCCCTTGTGCCTCTAGTGGCGGGGCGAGGGGGGTTCCCCACAAGGGGGGCCTGCCCCCCTTGTGCCCTTAATCCTTCAGCTCCTCTTGCGCGGTCTCTTCGGTGATCGGCATCACGGTCACCGGCAGGTCGGAGATGTCGAAGTAGCGGATCGGTTTGTTCATGCGCTTCGCGATGCCGACCTGGACCTTCACCCCTAGCGAGAGCCGCCCAAACACCCACACCTCGTCGCATTTCGCGAGCAGGTTGTTCATCGCCTCGCGCACGACGTCCTTGCCGACCGTGTGCATGAGGTAGTAGTCGAAGAGCATGAAGGGGCTGACGGGCACGAGTCCGGAGTCGAGCACGAACTTCTGGATGTGCGCGCGCCAGTAGAAGACCTTGTTCGACATCGCCACGTAGACGAGTCGTTTCGGATGTCTGAGCGTCTCCTCAGCCTGGTCGCGCGCGCTCGGCTTGGTGGTCGGCTGGAAGATTCGCTCCAGGATGTCGTCGGCTACTTTCCCCGAGAGGGCCAATTTCTAGTGGACCGCCGCGGAAGTCCGTCGCCAGATTCGCGGTATCGGCGGCCGGAGCCAAGGAAGGGGTGGCGCAGCCAGGAGCGCATACCGCTGGGGTCCCCGCGCGAAGCGCGGGAGGAAGCGCTGCGCCGGGGCCCCTGACGCTGGCTTCAGCGCCGCAGGCGCCCGGCCGCCTAGACCGCGAAGATGCGACGTCCTTCCGGGGCGGGACACTAAAGTCGGCATATCCTAACAGCCGTGACCGCGGGCTCCCGGTTCGATCTGTCCGGGCGCATCGCGCTCGTGACCGGAGCCAGCCGCGGCATCGGCAGCGCCATCGCCGAGGCGCTGGCGGAGCAGGGCGCGAAGGTCGTGCTGTCGAGCCGCAAGCAGGAAGGCCTCGACGTGGAGGCGGCTCGAATCAACGACCGCTTCCCAGGCAAGGCCGAGGCCATCGCCGCTCACGCCGGGCGCCAGGAGGACCTCGAGCGGCTGGTCACCACGGTCATGGACCGGCACCGCCGCATCGACATCCTGGTGAACAACGCTGCCAACAACCCTTACTTCGGGCCGCTGATGGACGCCGAGATGCCGGCGTGGGACAAGACCTTCGAGGTCAACCTGCGCGGCCTCTTCTACCTGACCAAGCTCGTTTATCACGCCTCGATGGAGAAGAACGGCGGCGCGATCGTGAACATCTCCAGCGTGGGCGGCCTGCGCCCCGGATTCGGTCTCGGGGTCTACAACATCACGAAGGCCGGCGTGATCATGCTCACTCGCCAGCTCGCCAAGGAGATCGGCGGCAAGGTGCGCGTCAACGCCATCGCGCCGGGCCTGATCAAGACGCGCTTCGCAGAGGCGCTTTGGGGCAATGAGGAGATCCTGAAGCGCGTCGTGGAGTCGAATCCGATGGGACGGATCGGCTCACCCGAGGAGATCGCCGGCGCGGTTGTGTTTCTGGTTTCGGACGCGGCCGGTTACGTGAATGGAGAGGTGATAGTTATCGACGGAGGTGGAGGAGAGCCCTAGCTCTCTTTGCCTCCAGGCGTTGTTGTCTCATCCTTATGGCGCAGCGTCCGCTGGGGTCCCCGCGCCGCACGGCGCGGGAGGTAGTGGGGGCGGCGGGGAGCGTTAGCCTCCACCGATTCGCCGTTATTCGTCTCGCCGTTGACGGGAACCGGCTGGCGGCTGTGGATGAAGTCTTCGAGCTCCTTCTCGTATTGATACGCGTGACGGTCCGGCTGGTAGCGCAGGACGCGCCGCTGCTGGATGTAGTCGTCGAAAGCGGTGCGCGTGTCGCGTGCGGCGCGGAACCCCAGCAGGCGCGCGGCCTTGGCCGTGGCCAGCGAGCGGCCCCAGCGCAGCAGGTCGAGCAGCTGCGGAGAGAGAAAGGCAAGCCCGCTCCGCCGCATCGCGAAGGCGGCGAGCTCGATTCCGAAAGGCGGGATGAGTGGAAGGTGCAGCTTGCCCGCGCCATCGAGAAGATTCGACAGCGGCTCCGCCCCTGCGGGCGCGATGTTGTACGCGCCTGCGGGGCCGCGCTTGGTCGCCAGCGTCATCGCCTCGACGCAGTCGTCGCGATGGATGAGCTGGAGCGCAGGGTCGTGTCCGGCGACCGTCGGCACCACCTCGAGGTCGAGGTAGCGCGCAAGAGGCTGCGGCTCCTGGGGATTCAGGCTGTTGCAGAAGCGCATGACCAGGATTGCGATGCTGGGGTTGCGCGTCGCGAAGTCACTCACATAGGACTCGACCTCGACGATGTCGCGGACGAACTGGTGGTGGGAGTTCGAGTCGAGCCGGTGATGCTCCCGGATGTTCGCAGGCATGTCGAACCGCGAACCGTAGACGTGGCCTGAGGACTTCAACACGAAGCGCCGCACCGGGCTGTCGGCGCCGGCGCATCCGGCGAGCAGGTTGAGCGTGCCGATGACGTTCATCTCGTGCGCGCGGCTCGGGTCCATGTCGAACGAGTCGATGCGAGTCAGCGTGTGCACGACTGTGTCCACGCCCACGGACCGAACGAGCTTGCCGATCAGTGAGTGCCGGATGTCGAGCTTCAGGTAGTCGGCGCGTCCGAGGTCGTAGCGAGGCTCGCGGATGTCGATGCCGATCACCTCGGCCACGTCAGGGTCTTCGACCAGGCGCTGCACGAGCAGCGCGCCCCACCACCTGGCCACACCCGTGACGAGGATGCGTCGCTTCCTGGCCACGAGGTTCCAGTCTAGGCGCCTCATATCATGGAGGTCGAATGGCTCCAGAGCGCATGAGCTTCGCGGTGCTCGGACCAGGCGGAGTCGGCGGTTTGCTCGCCGCGCTCTTGTCTCGCGGCGGTGATCGAGTCGTGGTGCTGCACGACTCGGCGCCTCGCGAGATTCGTGTGGAGAGCAAGCGTTTCGGCGACTTCACCGCCGAGGTGCACACCGCGCCGTCGCTCGCGGAGCCGGTGGACGCGGTGCTGGTGACTGTTAAGGCGACCCATCTCGACGACGCTGTGGATCGGGTGCCCGCGGCAGCCCTGGGCGACGCGCTCGTGATCCCCCTCCTCAACGGCATCGAGCACGTCGAGCTTCTGCGCAGCGTCTATCCAGCCTCGAGCGTCGTGCCTGCCACCATCCGGATCGAGACCACGAAGGTCGCGCCGGGAGTCATCCACCACACCAGTCCCTTCGCGGTCGTGGATATCGGGCCGCGAGGCGAGCCGGTCGGGGCGCACCTGCGAGCAACAGGCCTGGACGTGCGAATCAAGGACGACGAGAACGCGATGCTCTGGGACAAGTTGGCCGTGCTGGCGCCGATGGCGCTGCTCACGACTCACGAGCGCGCGAACATCGGAGAGGTCAGGGCGCGGCGTCGCGAAGACCTTGAGGCGCTCGTGCGCGAGTTCGCGTCGGTCGCCGCCGCCGAAGGCGTTGCGATCGATCCCGTCGCCAACCTCGCATTCATCGAGAAGGCGCCGGGGGCGATGGAGACATCGATGCAGCGCGACCAGGCCGCAGGCCGTCAAAGCGGTCAGTACGTCCGCTTGATCACGTCGCGCTCCATCTGAGCCACCGCCTTGCTCACCGGCTCGAACAGCGGATGCTTCGCCTGACGTAGCGCCCACTCGAGCTGGCGCAGCAGGGAGTAGAGGCTTTTCATCGCCTTGATCGCGTCGCCGATGTCGACGTTCGTGGGCAGCGGGATCTGATCCAGCGCTTCGGCGCTCGCCCACTTGTAGGCGAAGTCGATGAAGTCATGCGACGGCTGGCGAAGGTTCGGCTCGTCGAGGTCTTTCTCCATGTCGGCGAAGCGGAAGTAGAGAGTCCGCACGAGCCGCGCGCACTGCGCGATGGCGTGCGTTGGGTAGCGGCGCGGACCATGCCGTCCGGCGCCGCCTTCGTCGCGACGCCGCGGGACGTTGCGGTCCTCGGCCGCGAGCATCACGAGCACCGCGCACAGCTCCTCGGACGCCAGTCCCTCGAGCCATCCGGCCCACACCGCCTCGGCGACGAGGATTGTGTTCTCGCCGTACACGCGCGACGCGAACAGGCCCTTGTCGGTGGGCTTGTTGTGGTCGAGGAACCCGGTCTCGGTGAGGATCCGGCACAGCCGGCGCAGCTTGCGCGCGTACTCGTCCATCTGGCCCCCGAGCTCGTGCTCGCCCTGATCGAGCTCTCGCTGCATCGCGCGGATCTCGCCGTATCGCTGCACGTACTCGCCGAAACGTGGCGAGCGCACGACCTTCAGCTTGCGTTGACGCTCGAGCAGGCCCTTGGCCTCGATCTCGAGCTTCTGCACGACCCTCTCCGCGCCGCCCACGGAGCGGCCTCCTTGCCCGCGCCCGCGGCGACCGCGCCGCGCGTGCCGCGCCGCCCCCGCCTCGCGCCTCAATCGCTTGAGCTCGATTCGGATCGAACGCCGGCGCTCTTCGAGCTTGAAGTACTGCTCGACGTCCTCGAGCGAGACCTCGGGGTCGTTCCACATCTCCCGGATGTCGGCCAGGCGTGCCCTGACGTTCACCAGGCGCTCCTGCGTCTGGTCCGCCGCGAGCCTCTTCTGGAACTGGCCGAACGACCGCTGCATGAGCGCTTCAGCCTCGGCCGGCGTGTACACCCGCAGCAGGTTGAGCGCCATGTTGTAGCTCGGCAGGAACTTCGACTCGACGACCAGGGTCGGGCCCATCGCGACCTCGTAGATCGTCCCGACCTCGACGTCCGACTCCTTGAGGATCACGCCGTGGCCGATGATGTCGATGCCACGCCGGCCGGCGCGCCCCATCAGCTGCGTGAGCTCGCCGGTGGTGAGGTTTGAGAAGTTCACGCCGTCGAACTTCGTGAACGACGAGACCGCGACAGCTCGTGCCGGCATGTTGATGCCGAGTGACAGCGTCTCGGTCGCGAACACTACCTTGATGAGCCCGCGCTGGAAGAGCTGCTCGACCATCTCCTTGTGGTACGGGAGCAATCCGGCATGGTGCTCAGCGAGCCCTCGCCGCAGCAGGCGGGCGTCGACCATGCGTCGGAACAGAGCCTCCTCGTCGCGGTCCTTGAGCTCCGCGAGTCGCTCCGCGGCGACACGATCGATGGCCTGCTTCTCTTCCGCGGTGGTCAGGTCGAACTCGTGGTACGAGCACCGCTGCAGCGCCTCGCGGCATCCGCGTCTCGAGAATATGAAGTAGATCGCCGGCAGCATGTCCATGTGCTTCAGCTCGTCGATCACGTGGAGCAGGTCGTTGGACGGCAGGTTGCGGTAGCGACCGACGCGATATGAGGCTTCTTCTTCCTGGGCGGCCTTCGACCACGTCCGCTGGTCGATTCCGCCGTCTTCCTTGAACAGCGGCAGGAAGCGGTTTTGGATCGCGAGCCACATCTTCAGCTCGACCGGTCGCCTGTCGTGGAAGACGGTCTCCATGCCGCCACGGTTCTCGGCCATCCACTCGGCGATATCGCGGTAGTTGCCGATGGTGGCTGACAGGCCTACGAGCTTGATGCCCAGCGGCGCCTGGATGACGATCTCTTCCCACACCGCGCCACGCGGGAAGTCATCGATGTAGTGGACCTCGTCGAGGACGACGTAGCGCACCGCATCGAGCCGCTTGAGGTCTTCGTAGATGAGGTTGCGCAGGATCTCGGTGGTCATCACGACCACCGGCGCCTCGTCGTTGATGGTGTTCTCGCCGGTGACCAGCCCCACCGTTGACGCGCCGTACTCGCGCACGAAGTCGTGGAACTTCTGGTTGCTCAGCGCCTTCAGCGGCGTGGTGTAGACGACCTTGTGGCCCTCGCGCAGCGCCCTAAAGATCGCGTACTCGGCAACCACGGTCTTGCCGCTCGACGTCGGCGCGCTGACGAGCACGCCGCCGCGCCCACTGTCGAGCTTTTCGATTGCCTCGCGCTGAAACGGATCGAGCTTGAAGGGCAGCGAGGCCTCGAACTCGTCGACCAGGCTCTCGGTGACTTTCAAAGGCGAACCAGCTCTGTGCTCACGTTGGTGATCTGCGCGCCGTCAGCGTGGCGCTCCACGAAAGTGAGAGCGCGCGCAAGGATCTCATCGGCGTGGCGCGAGTCGCTGCTCACGCATGTGATCGCGAGCTCGGCCAGCTGCCAGCGATCCTGCTCGCCGACTTCCGCCGCGGCGACGTGCAGCTCCTGGCGGACGCGACGCAGCAATCCGCTGACGACCTGCCGCTTCGATTTCAGCGATCCGCTTTCGGGCAGGTGAAGCACGACACGCATCACGCCGACGGTCATGGGCGCCGCCATCACTCAGTTAGATTAGGTCTCGTGGCGAGAACCCCCACGAACTCAGAGGACCGGCGACGCAAGACGCGGAGCGGGTTGCCGAGCCGCGCGCCGTGAGTTCGCGGGGACCCCTTGGGACGGGGACCTCGGACCTCGCGGATCTCGGCCGCGAGATCGTCAAGGCGTCTTACCTCAAAGGAGAGTTCATCCTCCGCTCGGGCAAGAAGAGCGATCGCTACTTCGACAAGTTCCTGTTCGAGACCGACCCTGCGCTGCTGCGCCGCCTTGGGAGGCATCTCGCCGAGCTGGTGCCGGCGGACACGCAGCTGCTCGCGGCGCCCGAGCTGGGGGCGGTGCTGCTCGGCGGCGCGGTCTCGATGCAGATGGGCCTGCCGCTGGTGCTGGTGCGCAAAGAGCCCAAGGGATACGGCACCACGAAGCAGATCGAGGGAAGCTTCGAGCCTGACCGGCGCGTCACAGTCATCGAGGACGTGGTCACGACCGGTGGCGATTCGCTTCGCACAGTCGACGTGCTGCGCAATGCGCGGCTCGAGGTCATCCGCCTTGTCGTGGTCCTCGACCGTGGCGAGGGCGGCGCCGAAAACATCGGGCAGGCGGGCGTGCCGTACTCACCGCTTTTTCGCATCTCCGACCTGACGCTTGACTAAGCTCACCGGCCAGGGATCCTCGACGGATCTTCGGCGCCAAATGCGGCTCATCTGCGTTGTTGCGGCCTGCGCTCCTCGCTCATGCATGACGTATGCACTCGCTGCGGTGCTCGGCCGCGCCTAGCATCTGAGCCGCCTTGTCGCCGAATCTCTCGTCGAGGCCCCCGGCCGGTGAGCTCCTGTTCAAGGGAGCGACCGTCTACACCCCGGACGGACCGGCCGACCTCGACGTCACCGTCAGCGATGGCGTGATCACCAGCGTCGGGCCGCGTGGATCTGGCCGCGGAAAGCCTGTCGATGTCTCTGGCAAGTGGCTGCTGCCTGGCGGCATCGACGTGCACGTGCACAGCAGGGACCCGGGCTTCCCCGACAAAGAGGACTTCGGCACGCTCACGGCCGCCGCCGCCGCAGGCGGCGTGACGACTGTGATCGACATGCCGAACACCGTGCCCGCCGTCGATTCGGCAGGCGTGCTGGAGGCGAAGGCGGCGCTGGCGCGATCGCGGTCGCGTGTCGATTTCGGGCTGTGGTCGCTCATCCGTTCCACATCGACTGAAGAGCAGCTGGTCGAGCTCGCGTCCGCGGGTGCATTCGGGTTCAAGGCGTACCTCGGCTATTCGTTCAGCCTGAGCCGCAAGCAGGTGCTGCACACGCTCGAGTCCGGCGACCCGGACCTGGAGGCGCCGCCGGATTACGGCACACTGACGCGACTCGCCCCGGCGATCGCCGAGCTCGGGCTGCCGCTGGTGATCCATGCCGAGGATCCCGGGATCCTGCACACGTTCAGGCGGCCTTTCGAGACATACGAGGACATGCTCGCGGCGCGCCCTGCCGAAGCGGAGTCGCTCGCGATCTCCGCAACTTCCTCGGTGGCCAGGCAGCACGGCATTCACCTCCATGTCGCGCACGTCTCGAGCGCACTCGGTCTGCATGCGGCGGAGGAGGCGATCGCGGCGGGGACGAGGCTCACGCTCGAGACGTGTCCGCAGTACCTCTGGCGGACGGAAGCCGACTTCGCGCGCCTCGGCACCGCGATGAAGATGAACCCGCCGGTCAGGACGATGAGCGATCAGCAGGCGCTCCGCGATGCGCTGAGACGCGAGGTCATCGGCGTCGTCGCGACCGACCACGCGCCCCACACCGATGCCGAGAAGGCGCGGGACCTGGAGCACGCGCCGCCGGGCACGCCTGGCGTCCAGACGCTCTACCTCAGCTGCCTCGAGCTCGCCAGGCAGATGGGCGACCCATGGCTTGCGGCGAGGTGGGTGAGCGAGGGCCCCGCGGCTCTCGCGGGCCTCGGGGAGAGCAAAGGACGCATCGCGCCGGGCTACGACGCGGACCTGGTGGTGGTCGACCCGAAGCAGTCCACGACCTTCATCCCGAGGTCAATGCGCTCGCGCCAGAAGCACGGCGCGCTCGAGGGCCTGAAGGTCTCGTTCGCGATCAGCTCGGTGTATCTGCGCGGAGCGCCCGTTTACGCGAACGGCCGGCTGTCGACCAGGTCGAGCGGCCGGATGATCCGGCCGGCCGGAGTCCCTATCGCGTAGCGGCGCCGGCCCCGCGAAAGATGGGGTTCTGCGCCAGCTCTCGCTCGAGGCTTGTCGCCGGGCCGTGGCCGGGATAGAGCGCCGTCGAAAGGGGCAGACGCAGCAGCCGCGTGCCGATGCTCATCATCTGGCGGCGCAGGTCCGTCTCCGGCATCTGGCGGCCGATGCCGCCGGCCAGGATCGTGTCGCCGACAAACGCGTGGTTCGCGATGACCAGGCAAACGCTGCCCGGCGTGTGGCCGGGCGTATGGACGACCGACATCTTGAACTCGCCGAAGTCGAGCTCGTCCCCGTCGATGAGATAGCGGTCGGCCGAGCGCAGGAACTGCTTGGCGTCGGCCGAGTGGATGGCGGTCTCGCCGCCCGCCAGGGCCTTCAGGTCGTCCTTGCCGCCCACGTGGCCCGGGTGGCCGTGGGTGGCGACGATCCAGCGCACGGTCGCGCCGGCCAGCTGCTCGGCGATCTTCTCCGCCGGCGCGCCCGGATCGATGACCACGGCCTCTTTGGTCGTGGCGTCGGAGACGATGTAGCAGTTGACGTCGCGGTCGAGCTTGACCTTGACGATGCCGAGCTTTGCCACTAGGTCAATATTTACCGGAAATGCAGCAATGGGCGGTCGTGGCTTTCGGTAGCGCGCTCCTGCTGCTGTGCCTGTTCTGGATCGCCGGGTACCTGAGGCGTCGCTCAAAGAAGCGTTACTAGGCTCCGGCCACGGCGCGAGTGCCGGCACTGGCACCGTCGGAACCGGGCGACCCAGTGCGGCGGCCGGCGCTCGACCCGGAGCTAGCCCCCCGAGTCCCCCTGGACTTTCAGGCGCAGCGCGTCGAGCGAGTCGAACTTGTCCAGCGGCGGCTTCGCGCGGGGGCGGTCAGGGTATTTCGCGGTCTGGATCGCGTCGATAAGCAGCTCGATCTCCTCAGTCGTGAAGCTCAGCGTGCGATAGACGACCGGCTCCTTCTGCGCATGCCGGTCGACGGAATCCTTGATCACGTCGTCGGTGTCGGTCACCACCTGCGGCCTGGTCGGACGGAAAAGGTCTTCGGAGCCGCCCAGTGACGCGCGTTTGAATGTGGGCATCGTTACTTGTGATTCTCCATGACTCGA
Organism: Chloroflexota bacterium; assembly: GCA_005879985.1. Classification (GTDB taxonomy): domain Bacteria; phylum Chloroflexota; class Dormibacteria; order Dormibacterales; family Dormibacteraceae; genus CF-118. The sequence continues at coordinate 13,455 of VBIA01000032.1, forward strand.
ACAGCCAGCGCACGATATACCCTCGCACCGTCGGATTCGCGGGCGTACGTCAGGATTGATTGACCCGCCAGGGGCGTCTCGGCAAAACGGATCGAGTCGGTGACACCGAACTCGTAAACCTTGTCGCCGTACTTCTCTCGCACCGCGGCAAGCACCTCCTGCGAGTGCAGCGCACGCTGCTTGTACAGCGTGGGCAGGATTCCGATGAGCTCCAGCCGCGGGTTCAGCCTTCGCTTCACGCGCTCCAGCGTCACGAAGAGCTCCTGCATTCCCTTGAGGGCCAGGAACTCCGCCTGCATCGGCACCAGCACCTCATTCGCCGCGACCAGTGCGTTGATGACGATGAGGTCGAGCGACGGAGGGCAGTCCATGATGATGAAGTCGTATCGACGCTGGACCGGCTCGAGCTTGTCGCGCAGGATGCTCTCGCGGCCGATCTCGTTGATCATCTGGTTCTCGGCGCCGGCCAGCTCGATGTCGGCCGGGATGTAGTGGACGCCCATCTGCGGCGCCTCCTGGACAACGTCGGTGACGGTCGTGTCCGGCTCGAGCAGCAGGTGGTAGATGGTTTTCCCCAGCTCGCCGGGCGGCTTCATGTAGAGGGTGAGGTGACCCTGCGCGTCGAGATCGATGAGCAGGACCCTCTGGCCGAGCTCCGCCAGCGCCGCCCCGAGATTGACGGCGGTGGTGGTCTTCCCGACCCCACCTTTCTGCATCGCGACAGCGATCGTCCGGGCCAAGATCGATGCGAGTCTAACTGAACCCGGCGCGATCGACCATCGGGCTCGCCCCATGGACCCCATCTCTACAATGCACGCGGGTTGTTCATCGACATCGCCGTAGGCCTCCTGATCCTCATCGCGCTGTTCCTCGGCTTCCAGCGGGGCGTGATCCAACCCCTGATGGCCGAGATCTTCTTTTTCGGCACTTTGCTGCTGGTCTTCAGGTTCCACGACCAGTACACGACTCAGATGGAGAAGCTGGTCCACATCAACGCGGTGATCAGCGTGTTCGTCGCCCTGATCGCTGCCGTGATCCTGGGCGCGGTCGGAGGCGCGATCGGCGGAGCGTTCCACCGCATGGAGTCGATCCGTGGCATCGACGGCCTGCTCGGGGTCTTCGTCCACGTGATCGTGATGCTCGTGGTGATCTACCTCGGGGTCTCGGCGCTGGTGACGCTCGACAACGCGTTCGTGCCAACGGTCAGCAAGGCCACTCTCACGCTTGACCAGGTCAACCAGCTCGAGTCGCAGATCCTCTCCAACCCGATCACGTCGGCGCTTGTCTCCAAAGACGACCTCGCAGCCCTGAAGAAGGCCGCCCAAACCAGCAGCGGCGCGAACATCCAGAGCATCAACGGCATCAAGCAGCTGCAGCAGATCTACACGGGCTTCCTCGAGCCGCAGCTGCACACCTCGCGCTCGGTGCCGATCATCCTCAGCATCGGCCAGCACATTCCCCTGATCGGGCACATCGGCCCGAACGACCTGCACCCGGCTCCGTCCCCGAGCCCGTTGCCGCCATGTCCGACGCCGAGCCCGACCAAGGCCCCGAGCCCGGCGCCAAAGGTGACGCCGAAGGCGAGTCCGAGCCCGACACCAAGCTGCGCGCCCAGACCGTCCCCGACCAAGTAAGTTAGGCAGCGATGCTTGACCTGGCGCTGACTCCTGACCAGGAGCAGCTCGTGGAGACCGTACGTGACTTCTGCAGCCGCGAGTTCGCGCCGCGCATCGCGGCCGACGACCGCGCCGTCCGCCACGACCCCGAGATCTTCGCCAAGCTCGCCTCGATCGGCCTGCCGGGCGTCTGCTTCCCGCAGCGCTACGGCGGTCATGGCCTGGACTACCTGTCGCTTGGGCTGGTCTGCGAGGAGCTCGAGTACGTCGACACCGTCTACCGCACGGTCCTCTCGGTGCACGTCGGCCTCGTGGGCTGCGGCATCTACACGTGGGGCACCGAGGAGCAGAAGCAGCGCTGGCTCGGACCTATGGCGCGCGGCGAGAAGCTCGCGTGTTTCGGGCTGACCGAGCCCAACGCCGGCTCAGACGTGGCTTCAATGCAGGCCACCGCCAAGCGCAGTGGCGGCAGCTACCTGCTCAGCGGTCAGAAGGTCTGGGTGTCGGACGCCGACACCGCGGACTTCATGCTCATCTTTGCCAAGACCGATCCGAAGGCCGGCGCCCGCGGCGTGTCGGCGTTCATGGTCGATCGCGCAGCTTCGGGCAAGGCGTTGCGCACCGAGCCCATCGAGGGCCGCCTCGGCATCCACGCCGGCGACGTCGGTTCGATCTTCATGACCGACCTCGAGGTGGACGAGGCGGATCGCATCGGCGATGAGGGCGACGGCTTCAAGGTCGCGATGGGCTGCCTGGACAATGGGCGATACACCATCGATACGCGCACGAGCGCAAGACGTTCGGGCAGGAGATCGGGCGCTACCAGCTCGTGCAGCAGATGATCGCGCGCATGGCGCGCGACTACGAAATCTGCAAGCTCCTGTACTTCAACGTCGCGTGGATGAAGAACAACGGGCTGCGGCACACGCGTGAGGTCTCGATGTGCAAGCAGTACGCCGCCGACGCCGCCTTCAACGCGGCGAACGACGCCGTAGAGATCCACGGCGCGTACGGATACTCCGCGGAGTACCCGGTCGAGCGCTACCTGCGCAACTCGCGCGCGCCGATCATCTACGAGGGCACGCGCGAGGTGCACACGATCCTGCAGGCGGAGTACGCCCTCGGCTACCGCGAGGACCGTCCGATGAAGAAGTCGCTTCCGAAGTACGAACCTGATTAGTTAGTTGATAGACGTCACCGGGCTGAAGCCATGGGGAGGGCTCACGGGCGCGCCTGAAGGTGCGCCGGTGACACTGGCGGGAATCCCCTACGACGGCTCGGCCGTGTACCGGAAGGGCGCCGCCCAGGCGCCGCAGCGCATTCGTACTCTGTCGGCGATCATGCCGCCTGTCACGGAGGAGGGCTACGTGCTGACCGGCCTCGGGGTGCACGACATCGGCGACCTCACCGCGGGCTCGGACATCGAGTCGGGCTGGACCCATGTCGCGGATCGCCTGGCCGAGGTGCCGGCCGACTCGGTGCTGACCGTGCTCGGCGGCGACCATTGCACCGCGATCGCGACGCTGGCCGCGCAGGCGCGGCGACATCCCGACGTGAAGATCCTGTGGGTCGACGCCCATCCCGACCTGTGCGACTTCTCGCGTGGCGGCCGGTGGACCTGCGGATGCGCGCTGCGGCGTGCGCTCGAGGTGTCCGGCATCGCGCCGGATCGCGTGGTCATCGTCGGCGGCCGCGACTACGACCCCGAGGAGCTCGACTTCATCCGCGACAACGGCGTCACTCTCGTCGGCGCCCGCGAGCTGGCGTCAAACCCTGAGGCCGCGCTGAAGCGCGTTCAGGAAAAGCTCGCCGGCAGCGAGGTCCACGTGTCATTCGACATCGACTCGCTCGACCCCGCCTTCGCGCCCGGCACGGAGATCCCATCCGCGGGCGGTCTCACGAGCAGGCAGGCGCTCGAGCTCCTGCACGCGGTGGCCGGCGTCGCGAAGCTCGTCGGCCTCGACCTGGTCGAGCTGTCGCCTCCCTTCGACAACGGCAACATCAGCACGCTCGCCGCGCTGAAGGTGATCTTCGAGTTCTGGGGTCTCGCCTCGAAGCGCTCAGCCCTTCAGGACGAGCGCCACGACGATGAGCCCGAGACCGCCGGCTAGGAGCAGACCCGAGCAGCCCGCCTGCACGACCGTAAAGACGATCCCTCCAGTCGATCCGTAGGTCGCCGCGATCTCGGCCCGGCGCCCGCGCCGCCGGATCGCGGCGTAGATGCCGCCGGCTCCGAGCAGGCACGCGAAAAGGCCCATCCCCAGGCCGCCGGCCTGCTCACCAGACATCGATCCTGAGTATGGCCGCTAGGATTTGCGGTCGTGGCCAGAGTCCTGCTGCTGGGGTCGACCGGGTTCTTTGGGCGTGCGGTCACGCACAAGATCCTCGACGCGGGTCACCAGCTCCGCGTGCTCGTGCGCGACCCGATGAAGGCTGCCGCGTACAAGGTTCGCGGCGCCCAGGTCATGACCGGCGACGCGCTCAACCCGGCAGCCCTGAACCAGGCGTGCCAGGGCGTCGAGCACGTGGTCAGCCTGGTCGCGGTGCGGCGCAACAAGCCGCAGTCGATGTTCGAGGTGAACGCGGACGGTCCGCGCGTCCTGGGTCAGGTGGCGAAGGCCGCTGGTGCGAAGTCGGTCGTCCTCGTCAGCGCGATCGGCGCGCGCCTCGACCAGAAGTACAAGTACCTGACCTCGCGCTGGATGGGCGAGCAGGAGCTGGCGAAGAGCGGAATCCCCGGCTCGATCCTGCGCTTCTCGCTCGTGCTGGCCGAGGATGGCGGCATCCTCGACTTCTTCCAGCGAACCTCGGCCTTCGGGCCTTTCGTTATCATCCCCGGGGACGGCAAGACGCAGATGCAGCCGATCCTTCGCGAGGACGCCGCGCGCTGCGTCGTCGAGGCGATCGGCAAGGCCGACCTGCTGGGCAAGATCATCGAGCTTGGCGGCCCGGAGGTCGTGACGTCAGAGACCATCTACGACTGGTTTCTCAAGGCCCGCGGCATCAAGAAGCCCAAGCTGCACCTGCCGCCGCAGCTGCTCACTCCTGGGGCCGCGTTCATGGAACTCGTCCAGGTCGATCCGATCGCGACGCCCGACGAGATCGCGAGCACGCAGCTGCCCAACATCGCCGACGGCCTCGACTCTGTGACTGCGCATTTCGGCTGGCGGCCGAGCGCTCCCAGCACATGGGTGAGCGAGCACTGGAAGAAGCGGATCAAGTAACGATCCGGGCGTTCTTCGGGATTCCCGTGCCCGACCCTCAACGCGAGCTGCTCGGCGGCTTTCTGGCTCGATGCGCCACCGCGGCCCCTGAGTTTCGTTGGTCGGTCACGGAGAACCTCCACCTGACGGTGCGCTTCGTGGGCACCGTGGATCGAGCCGTCGTGGAGGGAATCGCCGACCGCCTCGACGGCACGGCGGGTCGGGCGATTCAGGTGGCCCTTGGCGAGGCCGGCGCGTTCAAGCGGAGCCGGCTGGCTCGTGTGGTCTGGCTGGGGCTGAAGTCAGGCGCCGAGGATCTGAGCGCCCTGGCGGCCCGGGTGGAGGCTGAGTGCCGTGCCGTGGGCGTTGCGCCCGAAGCGCGCGCGTTCCAGCCGCACCTCACTTTGGCCCGAGCGCGCTCGCGAGACGGCGCGCGCCAGCCGGACCTGCCCGCCATCCCGACGCTCGCGCCCTGGCAGGCGGACGAGCTGATCCTCTACTGGAGCCACCTGAAGAAGGACGGCGCGGTGCACGAGCCGATCCGGCGGATCGCGCTGGGCTAGAGCTCGCCGAAAGCGGCCGTTCGCCTGGTTGCCAAACGGGTCGAATGGTTTGGGAGTTAGAGCTAGCTGAACGCGGCGGCGCCGGCCTCCGCGCATTCGAGGTCCTGCTCGGGCTTGGCCCCGCTAACCCCGATCGCACCCACGACCGCGCCGTCGCGCTCGAGGAGCACCGACCCGTGCCCGGGCACGAGCTTGGTGCGCGTCAGGCCGCTGACCGCATTGAAGAACGCCGGCCGCTCTGTAGCGGTCTGCAGAAGCGATCCGCCGTCGCGCTGGAACATCGCGGCGCTCACGGCCTTTGCCTCTGCGATCTGGGGAGATACGGGATTCGCCCCGTCCATGCGACCGAGCGCGATCAGGTGCGCGCCCGCGTCGACGACGGCGACCGAGATGCGGATGTTCACGTGCGCCGCCCTGACGTGCGCGGCCTCGATGATCCCCCGCGCCTGGTCGTAATTCACCATCTTTGGTCACCTCAGGGTAGCTCGGCCTTGGCTACTTGCAGTGGGTTGGCGGCGAACTGACTTTCGGATCTTGCGCCCCGATCCGAGGGGCCATTAGAGTTTGTGTTGGCCCCGAGGGAAACGTTCGAGGGGACAGGGACAGGCCGCAAGGCCGGTGCCAGTTCCCGAGAGGCGATCCGTCGGGGTCATTTCTTTTCAGGCGGGAATCCGCCCTCCGGGCCGTTACTCTCACCGGAAATGAAGCTCGCCCCGCGGCATGACCAGCGCCGGGACGCCGGCGCGCGCGCCGCCGTCGAGGTGCTCTCTGCCGAGGTGATCGTCGCCGACAACGGCAGCACCGACGGCTCGCCGGTGATCGCTCGCGAGCTGGGCGCGCGGGTGGTCGAGGTGGCGCGCAAGGGCTACGGCGCGGCGCTGATCGGCGGCATCGGGGCGGCGAACGGCGAATTCGTGGTGATGGGCGACGCCGACGACAGCTACGACTTCGGTGAGATCGGGCCCTTCATCGACCACCTGCGCGCGGGTGATGACCTTGTGGTCGGCAACCGCTTCGCGGGAGGCATCGAGCCTGGGGCCATGCCGTGGCTGCATCGCTGGCTTGGCAACCCGGTCCTGAGCAGGATCACCCGCACTTTTTTTCACGCGCGTGTCGGAGACACGCACTGCGGACTGCGCGCGTTTCGCAAGGATGCGTTCGAGCGCATGCATCTCCGCGCGACAGGCATGGAGTTCGCCAGCGAGATGGTGGTGAAGGCTTCGCTGAAGGGCATGCACATCAGCGAGGTTCCGGTCGTGCTGCACCCCGACGGGCGATCCCGCCGACCGCACCTGCGCACGTGGCGCGACGGTTGGCGCCACCTGCGTTTCATGCTGCTGTTCAGCCCACGCTGGCTGTTTCTCTATCCCGGTCTCGTGCTGCTTGTGGTTGGCGCTGTGCTGTCAGCCCTGCTGGTCGTTGGGCCGCTGCACATCTTCGGCGTGCGGCTCGACATCCACACGTTGCTGGTCGCGGGATTCCTGTGCCTGCTCGGCTACCAGCTCGTGCTGTTCGCGGTCTTCACCAAGATCTTCGCCATCCGCGAGGGATTTCATCCGCCGCACCCGATGCTGCTGCGGCTGTTCGACTACATCACGCTGGAGGTCGGACTCGGTGTCGGCGCGGTGATGGCGCTCGCCGGCGTGATCGGCATGATCGCGGCGGTCATCAGCTGGCAGGGTGTCGGATTCGGCAACCTCGACCCGTCGCTGACGATGCGCGAGGTCATTCCCGCGGTGGTGCTGATGGCGCTCGGCACGCAGACCGTCTTCGCTAGCTTCTTCATCTCGATCCTGTCGATCGAGCGCTAAATGAGAGGGACCCGTCCCGGCTCCCTCTCATCGGGGCGCTCAACGGCCCTACTTGAGAATGTGCATTGCCGCTGACATCGGGCCGGATTCGCGCCCCTGCTCTCCCTCCGGAGAGGTCGGGTCTGTTTGAGTGACTGATACATGCCAGGCATGTGGTAAGGGGACAAAGTTATGGCCGGGCGAAGCCCGGCCAACCCTGCCACGCGGGTTAGTAGAGGGGCGTCTCCAGGCTCACCGCTTCAAGCCACTTGCGGCAGGACGTCAGGAAGCGCGCCGCCTGCAATCCGTCCAGCACGCGGTGGTCGAACGAGAAGCAGAGGTACATCATCGGCTTGATCCCGATCATGCCGTTGACCGCCACCGGCCGCTCGACGATCGCCTCCATCGTGAGGATCCCTGACTGGCCGGGGTTGATCACCGAGTAGCTGAACAGTGTCCCAAAGGTCCCCGAGTTGTTGACCGTGAAAGTGCCGCCCGCTAGCTCGTCGGCCTTCAGCTGCTTGCTGCGTGCGCGACTCGCAAGGTCGTTGACCGCGCGCGCCAGGCCCGCGATGGACAGACTGTCGGCCTTGCGCACGACCGGCACCACCAGCGTGTCTTCGAGCCCGACCGAGATGCCGAGGTTGATGTCGCGGTGGACGATGAGCTCCGTCTCGTTGAAGGTCGCGTTGACGTGTCGGTGCTCGCGCAGCGCGCTGATCGCGGCAGCCATCACATAGGGCAGATACGTGAGCGAGAAGCCCTCCTGCTTCTGGAAGGCAGCCTTGCTCGCGCTGCGGCTGGCGACAACGCCCGACATGTCGGCTTCCTGCGTCTGCCACGCGTGGGGGATCGTGGTCTTGGAGCGGACCATGTTCTCGGCGATCAGCCGGCGGACGCGCGTCAGCTGGACCACCTCGTCGCCCTCGGCGGGCGCTGCTCTCGGAGCCTGCGCGGAGGTGGGGGCGGGGGCCTGTTTGGCCTTGGCGGCGAACTCCTGCACATCCTTCTTGGTCACGCGACCGCCCAGGCCGGTGCCGTGGATTCCGGACAGGTCGACCTTCAGCTCGTCCGCGACCATCTGGACCGCGGGTGAGTAGCGATGCTCGCCGGTTTCGAGCACCGCTGGCGCAGGCTCCGTCGTCTGGCCCTCACCCCTACCCTGCGCGCCAGGCGCGGCATGGACGCGTTCCTCGCGCTCAATTTGTGCTCCCACCTTCGTGGGAGAGGGAGCAGCTTCGGGAGTTGCGGTCACCTTGCCGTCGCCGCTGCGATTTGCCGCCTCGCCGGCCGCGGCAAGCTCCACGACCGCGATCTCGGCCCCGGCCTGGACGGTCTGACCCTCCTTGGCCAGGATCTCCTTGAGGATGCCGGTCACCGGCGCCGGCACCTCGGCGCTCACCTTGTCGGTGTCGACTTCCAGCATCGGCTCGAACTCGACGACCTTGTCGCCCGGCTTCACCAGCCACTTGGAGATC
>VBIA01000038.1 GCA_005879985.1 Chloroflexota bacterium
GTTGCCGGTGCTGCCGTTGGCGCTGCCTGCGCTGCCGACCGAACCGGTGCTGTTGCCGGTGCTGCCGTTGGCGCTGCCTGCGCTGCCGACCGAACCGGTGCTGCCGACCTTGGCGCTGCCCGAAGACTTGGCGCTGTTGGCCGTGTTACCCGTGCTGGCGCCGCTGCTCTGCGTCGAGCCGGAGACGCCGCCGGAGTTGCCGGTGCTGCCGTTGGCGCTGCCTGCGCTGCCGACCGAACCGGTGCTGCCGACCTTGGCGCTGCCCGAAGACTTGGCGCTGTTGGCCGTGTTGCCTGTGCTGGCGCCGCTGCTCTGCGTCGAGCCAGAGACGCCGCCCGAGTTGCCGGTGCTGCCGTTGGCGCTGCCCGCGCTGCCCACAGATCCGGTCGACCCGACCTTCACCGTGTTCGATGTCCTGGCGCTGTTCGCGGTGTTGCCCGTGCTGGCGCCGGTGCTCTGAGTCGAGCCTGAAACGCCGCCGGAGTTGCCGGTGCTGCCGTTGGCGCTGCCTGCGCTGCCGACGGACCCGGTGCTTCCGACCTTGGTCGAGTTGCCGGTGCTGCCGTTTACGCTGCCAGTGCTGCCGATGGATCCGGTGGATCCGACCTTGGCGCTGGGCGCGCTCTGCGCGCTGTTCGCGGTGTTGCCCGTGCTGGTGCCGGTGCTAGGAGCTGACGTCGAGTCCCCGTGACCGTGGGTCTTCGTCGTGTCATCGCCGTTGCCGCCGCTGTGCAGATCGCCGTTCGAGTCCGAGTTGCCTTCGCCGGGCTCCTTGTGATGCCCGGTTGTGTCGCTGGCGCCCGCGGTTGCTCCGGACTTGCCGCTATCGCCGCCCTTGGCGGGAGCGTTGCTGCCGGACGAGCCGGCGCTCGCGGTCGCGTTCGAGCTCGCGCCCGAGTTCGCGTTCGAGCTTGCGCTCGCGGTCGCGTTCGAGCTCGCGCCCGAGTTCGTGTTCGAGCTTGCGCTCGAGGTCGCGGCTGCGTTGCTTGAAGAGCTGCTCGAGGAGCTCGAGCTCGTCGACTGGCCGCCGCCGGCGGCCTTCTGACTGTCAGTACCCTTCGCGCTCGAACTGGAGCTTGCCCCGCTCGAGTGCGTGTTCTTGCCGTCGCCGTTTCCTTTGCCGTCGCCACCACCCGAACCACCGATCTCCTGGTCGTGGTGATGGGAAGGCCCGTCATGCCGCTGCGCCGTCGCTGAGCTCTGCTTTCCGTGATCGTCCTTGCTGTGCGAGTCCGCGGCCAGCGCCGGGGACGACCTCGCAAGCATGAGCATCACACCGCACAAGAAAATCGCCAACGACACCACCACCTGGCGCAGGAGTCGTGGTGCGTGGGCGATGGACCCGACGAATGAGTTATCCAATACGCCACCTCCGGAGCGGTAATGAGGATTTGGGACGGTTTTCCCTCGCCGCCGCTCTGCGCAAATCCCGTCACCGGGACATGTCGCTGAACGCCCGCTCCGGCGTTGTTAGTTGGGAACCCCTGAGTTGAGAACGCCTTCGATCTCTCTACTAACCATGCAGGAGGCCACTGGAACGGACGCCGTGGCCGATTTCACGCGACTGGTACTGGACGGTACCGGTTGGGAAGTGGGCCGCGTCCGCAAGCGCGCATCGCGGCTCGAGCCACCCCACGCCTACTGGGTGATCCACGAGGTCACCATTAATAAGGAAGGAGAGGAGCGCAAGCTCCGGCTGGTCGCCAGGGGTGCATTCGACTCGGGCGCGTGGGACCTGCTGCGCGAGCGGCTGGTGACCGAGAGCGCGGGGCGGCGCTGCGACCCCATAGAGAGCATCGGCTATCCGCACATCAGCGACGAATCGCAGGTCGCCTACTGGTTCTACCCGTACGACCTTGCCCTGCCCGGCCTTCCGGTGGCGTCGGACGCCGAGACGATGTGGCACGTCCTGTCGAGCCTGCACGGCGGGTTCGCCGGCAACAAGCGGAAGATCGACCGGCTGCACGTCGAGCGAGTGCGCTACACGCCGGAGATCAGCGCGATCCTGCGCTATGACCTCGACGAGCCGGGCGGCGTGCGGTCGACCGTGTACGGCAAGGTGCAGCCGGGCCACCGGGGCTTGCGCACATTCCGGCTCGAAGAAAAGCTGTGGCGGGCGGCGGTGGAGTCGGATGGGCTGCTGCGCATCCCGCGCCCACTCGTGTTCGTCAAGGAGCTCGGGATCCTGCTCGAGGGCGAGGTGCCGGGCGAGCCTGTCAAGGGCGACCGAGCCAGCAAGGAGTTCCAGGGCGTCGGCACTGCCGCCGCCGAAGCCATCGCGGTCATCCACGAGACGGGAATGGAGCCGGACGAGCGCATCCACATTGAAACGGAGCTCGACCGCCTCGATTCGGTGGCCGAGCAGTTCATCTACGTCGACCCGAAGGCGCACTTCCTGCTCACCGAGCTGCTGCTGCACATTCGAGACCGGCTCGAGAAGACCTACGAAGAGGAGATCCTGGCGACGCACGCCGACCTCAAGTACGACCAGTTCATGTACGACGCCGGCACCTACTCACTGATCGACTTCGACTACTTTGCACTCGCAGAAACCAGCTACGACCTCGCGAAGTTCTGCGCGTACGCCGTTCCGTCCGCGCCAGGCGGATGGGAGGACACGGTCGCGGCGGAGGCGGTGCGGAGCGCGTTCTTGGGCCGCTATCGAGAGCTCAGGCCTCACGCGACGCTCGACCGATTCCAGATCTACGAGGCGCTGATCCTGGCCCTGCGCGCGATGACGATGATGTGGTCGCAGCACCGCGGTTGGGAGCATGCGGCCGAGGTGTTCCTGGTGATGGCCCAGGAGCGGCTGAACTCGCGCCTTCCAGAAGTCGCCTAGAGGCCGTTTTACAAGCTTTTACCTCGTCTGCGGCGCGCCGTCGTGATCGCCGCCCACACTCGGCGTCATGCGCCTCACCTCATCTATCGCCGCCTGCCTGGCCGCGTTCGCGGTCGCAGCCATCATCGTCGTGTCGGTCCACGGACAGCAGCCCAGCCGATTCGCCACGTCGAGCATCTTCCTGGTGCCGACGGCCAGCCACCAGCACACGGACAAACTCGCGCTCGCGACTGCGTCCGCAGCCCCGGGCGTATCCAGCGGAACGAAGCCGACGGCCGCGCCACGCTACACGGCGCCGGTCTCCCGCGCGCCGGGCTCAATCGTCATCGGCTCGTACCAGCAGTCATTGATCAACCGCGACCGCGCCTCCGCGGGACTCGGCCCGCTGACGTGGAGCTCATGCCTTGCGTCCGTGGCCGCGGCCAACGCCGTGCGCCTGTCGCGGCAGGGTTGGGTGCAGCCGTATCACACCAACGGCACATCGCTCGACCTCGGCTGCCACCTCGGCTACCAGGCCGGTGAGAACGTCGGCTGGTGGAGCGGCGGCGTCAACGACGCGCAGCTGAACACCATGTTCATGAACAGCGCCGAGCACCGGGCCAACATCATGGGTCCATACCACCACGTGGCCACCGCCTGGGCAATCGGTGCAAATGGGGCCGGCTACGTCGCCGTGGAGTTCTCCTAAACGGCCCAATCGCGCCCAATCTGAGCTCGAATTGGGCGTTTTTACAATTCGAGTAGCCACCCGGAACTTGGCGTTCTAACTCCGAAGCGCCGCACCAGTCTTATCCCCTGGCGCTGTCAGGAGGGTTGAGGATTGGCCTGGACCCCTGCACCGTCCGCTCCCCGCAGCTGGCGAACGCGCGGACTCAGCGGGTGGCTGTGGAGGCGCCGGATCGCGATCGCCGCCAGCATCGCGGCGATCTTCGCGCTGTCCACCGCCTACGTGGCGTGGGCCCTCAAGGATCTGCCCGACCCCAACAGCGGGCTCGCGGCGGGCGACATCATCATCCTCGACCGCAACGGCCAGGTCATCGAGGACTACAGCCCGGCCGGCCACTTCCACGTGAACCTGACTCTGGACCAGATGGGTAAGTACCCGCCCGCCGCTGTGATCGCCGCGGAGGACCGCAACTTCTACCACCACGGCGCCATCGACCTGCAATCGACCGCGCGCGCCATCTGGGTCGACCTCACGAGCGGCGGCCTGAACCAGGGCGGCAGCACGATCACGCAGCAGCTGGTGAAGATCCAGCTGCTCACTCCGGAGAAATCGCTGCCCCGCAAGGTCCACGAGATGGTGCTTGCGATCGGCCTCGAGCAGCGCTTCTCGAAGGACCAGATCCTCACGATGTATATGAACCGCGTCTATTTCGGCCACGGCGCTTACGGCATCGGCGCCGCGGCGCGCACGTATTTCAACAAGGAAGCGAAGGACCTGAGTCCGGCGCAGGCCGCGTTTCTCGCCGGTCTGATCCAGGCGCCGAGCGCCTACGACCCTGTGCTGCATTACTCGGAGGCAAAGGCGCGACAGGACTACGTGCTCGGGGGCATGGTCACCACCAGCGCGCTGAGTCAGAGCGAGGCCGATCAGGCGGCCGCCGAAGATGTCAAAAGCGAGCTGCACATACGCGTGAGCGCGCGCCAGAGCAAGGCGCCGCACTTCGTCGACTTCGTGCTGACGCAACTCGAGTCGATGTTCGGCTCGGCTACGGTCCAGCAGGGCGGTCTTGTAGTCCACACGACGCTCGACCTCAACCTGCAGGCGCTGGCGCAGCACGCGGTGGCGCAGGGTGTGCGTGACCTTCACTGGGCGAACGTAAACAACGCTGCGCTGCTTGCTGCCGACCCGAAATCGGGCGAGGTGCTGGCGTGGGTCGGTTCGGCTGACTACAGCAATGACTCCATCGGCGGCCAGTTCGACGTGGTTACGGCCGAGCGCCAGCCTGGATCCTCGTTCAAGCCGTACGTATACGAGGCCGCGCTGCGCGACCACAAGATCACGCTCGCGACAGTACTGAAAGACCAGCTCACCAACTTCAACGGCTACACGCCGCACGACTTCGACAACGGCGGGATGGGCATGATCCCCGCGCGGACGGCGCTGCTGTTCTCGCGCAACATCCCGGCGGTGCAGGTCGCCCAGATGGAAGGGATGAGCAACGTCATCGCCCTCGCCCAGAAGATGGGCATCAACAGCAAGCTCGATCCGGGGCTCTCCACCGCGATCGGCGGCAGCGACCTGACGATGCTCGAGCACGTCCAGGGCTACGAGGTCTTCGCCAACCAGGGCCAGCGCGTCAACCTGAGCTGGATCAACAGCGTCGACGACGGGCAAGGCAACGTCGTTTACCAGCGGCCCGGCACAGATACCAAGAACGTGCTCACGCCGGCGGAGTCCTACCTCATCACCGACGTCCTGCGGCGTTACCAGTACCAGTGGGGCTTCGGTTGGAACCGCCAGATGGCGAGCAAGACCGGCACCAGCGACAACGGGCACGGCCAGATCCCCGACTCGTGGGTGATGGCCTACAACCCCGACATCGTCATCGGGACCTGGGTTGGCAACACCGCGCCGAATGGCGGAGGCGGACACATCCTCGCGTTCGGAGAGAGCGTCGGTTCGACGTTGCTCCGCTACTTCGTCAACGGGCTGCCGAACAAGATGCGCGACTGGTATTCGCAGCCCAATGGCATCGTGCATGGATGCGCAGGCGGCAAGGAGATCTTCCTGGCCGGCACGGAGAACATGTGCCCGAGCCCGTCACCAAGCCCATCGCCGTCGCCGAGCGAGAGCCCATCAATCTCGCCGTTACCGAGCGTCACTCCGACACCCTCTCCGCTACCATCACCTAAGCCGTCACCGACGTAGGGGGGAGCTGATGGCTGATAGCCCGTTCCTGCAGAGCGTCGAGCGCCGCCGACCCGGCAGTTCCATGCGCAATTACGTCACGCGCACGCTGCCGCACAGCTCCGCGGTGGTCGTCAGCAATCGCGCGCCGCACGAGCCTCGACCGGAAGGGGGATTCGCGCGTGGCGCGGGCGGCGTGGTCACCGCGCTGCTGACACTCGCCGAGGTCACTTCGGCGGACTGGGTGTCGTGCGTGCGCACCGAGGCCGAGAGGAACATGGTCGAGCAGCAGGGCGAGACTATCGTGGCGCCGCTCGGCCGCTCGACCACCAAGCTTCACTACGTCAACCCGACGCGCGACCAGTACCACAAGTACTACTCGGTCATCGCGAACCCTGTCCTGTGGTTCATCCAGCACTACCTGTGGAACCTTGCGCAGGAGCCGAACGTCGACAGCGAGATCCACACCGCGTGGGCCGACGGTTACGTCGAGGTCAATCGCCAGGTCGCGCGGCGCGTCGTCGAGGTGGGACATCAGCTGCCCGAGCGGCCGCTGATCATGGTCCACGACTACCAGCTTTACCTGGTGCCGAAGATGGTTCGGCGAGAGCTGCCCGGCGCGGTCATCACGCACTTCGTGCACATCCCATGGCCGACGCCGCAGTACTGGAAGGTGCTGCCGCGCAACATGCGCGACGCGATCCTCGAGGGGCTGCTCGGCTGCGACATCGTCGGCTTCCAGTCGAGCCTCGACGTGCGCAACTTCCTGATGACCTGCGACGAGAACGCCGGCCTCACGGTCGACGACAAGGAGCGCGCGGTGCTGATCGACGGACGCGTCGTGTATGCGCGCCATTACCCGATCTCCATCGAGGTCGCCGCGACCACGCGGCTGGCCTTCTCACACAGCGTGCTCGTGGAGGAGCGAAAGCTGAGGGAGTGGCGGCCCGAGCACCTGATCGTAAGGATCGACCGCACCGATCCGTCGAAGAACATCGTGCGCGGCTTCCTCGCGTACGAGAAGCTGCTCGACTACCACCCTGAGCTGAAGGGACACGTGCAGTTCTGGGCCTTTCTCCAACCTTCGCGGCAGGACGTGGCTGTCTACCGCGATTACCTGCGGCTCATCAGGAGCACGGCTCATCGCATCAACCGGCGTTACGGCGGCGGCGGCTGGTCGCCAATCCGGCTCGACTTCGGCGAGAGCGTGCGCAAGGCTATGGCCGCGCTGCGCAACTTCGACGTGCTGCTGGTCAACCCTGTGTACGACGGCCTCAATCTCGTGTCCAAAGAGGGCGCGCTCGTCAACCGCAACAACGGCGTCATCGTGCTCTCCGAGAACGCGGGCTCACATGAGGAGCTGCATCCGCACGTCCTCTCGGTCAACCCGTTCGACATCGAGGCGACTGCCGACGCGATCTACCGCGGCCTGGTGATGGGCGTGGAAGAAAAGAGGCGGCGGAACGAGGGCGCGCGCGACGTCGTGCGCACCAATGACATCTCGCGCTGGATCAGCCGCCAGGTCCAGGACATCCGCGACCTGGTGGGCACCCCCGGGATACGGGCCCGCATGTCGTCGTAACCTCAAGGTAGTGCGGCCTGCGTTCACGGCCGGCATGCAAGAGGCCTGGGAATCCTCCGCGATCTCACCGCTGGCGCCCGGCCGGGTCATGCTGGTTACCGACTTCGACGGCACCCTTGCCGAGATCGTCTCCGATCCGGTCGAGGCTGTGATCCTGCCCGGATCGCTGCACGCGCTGGAACGCCTGGTCAAGCGCCTGCGCCGTGTCGCGATCCTGAGCAGCCGCCCCACGTCGGATCTCGAGAGCCTTGTGCCGCTTGCGGGCGCCGACCTCATCGGCGATTCCGGCGTGGGTCACCTTCCGCTCGAGGCCAGGCAGCGCCTGGACAGTTTCAACGCCCGGGCGGCGAAGCAGCTGCGCACCTTCAATGGCGTATGGCTGGAGATGAAGCCGGGGGCCACCGCGGTCCATTACCGCCACTCCAACGCGAGCTTCGACGAGCTGATGGTGGTGCTCAGACCGGTGCTCGGCACAACAGACCTCATCGCACAGCCCGGCCGGAGGGTGATCGAGGTGATGCCCACCGACCGGCCGAAGGGATCGGCACTCGAGCGCCTCATCGAGAAGTGGGAGCCTGCCGGGGTCGTCTGCATCGGCGACGACGAGAACGACCGGCCAATGTTCGACCTGGTCAGCGGCCTCCCGCGGCCTCACCTGATCGTCGGGGTCGGCTCAGCCGAGGCCCCAGCCGACCTCTTCGCTCAGTGCGACGTGGTGATGTCCGGTCCCGAAGAGGTCAGCCGGTTCTTGAGGCTGATGGGGGACTGGGCTCTGTCCACCTAGCTCGATTCCCTCCCCACCAGGTGGGGAGGGTCAGGGTGGGGCTCACGGCCACCAGAACGGAAAGTCACTGCTGGCGAGGTCGACATCCACATCGGGCTTCGATGGAGTGATCGAGTACTGCCAGACTGCGAGCCGGCTGGGGCATCCCGGGTCGTCCGGACCGAACGCCGGAGCGTTCCTGGCCGCGTGATTGATGTGCACCAGTGAGGGCTCGAAGGACCACAGGTAGGAATTGCCGGCGATTTCGGGTCTTTCCAGGACGGCTGCACACCACGCGTTGGCGAACGCACTCCGCGGAATGGTGTTGCCGTAGAACGCCGGCGTGTAGCCGGTCCACCGGATCACGTCGAACCAGCCTTCGATGAACGCCTTGTCAACGCGAGCAGCTCCCGGACAAACGGAGCTCGCCGGCTCGATGTCGATCGCTATCGCGGTGCCCGCAGGGATTCCGTCATCAATCGCCCGCGTTACCGCGCCGAACCCATACGCGGTGGAGCGGTCCCTGCCC
>VBIA01000039.1 GCA_005879985.1 Chloroflexota bacterium
ACACCACGCGGTCGGCGACCTTGAGCGCCCGCGCGAGGTCCTGCTCGACGAGCAGGATCGTGGTGCCCTCACGGATCACGTCGGCCAGCGAACGGTAGACCGCGTCGACTGCCACCGGAGCGAGCCCGAGCGACGCCTCGTCCAGCAGGAGCAGTCGCGGGTTGGTCATCAGCCCGCGCCCGATCGCGACCGCCTGCTGCTCACCGCCCGACAAGGTCGCGGCCGGCATGTGCAGCCGTGGCTTCAGGAAAGGAAAGAGCTCGAGCACCGCTTGCACGTTCCAGCGACCGCCGGCCCGCGACGCGGCTGCGACGCGGAGGTTCTCCTCCACCGTGAGTCCCGCGAACAGCCGCCTGCCCTCGGGCACCAGCGCGATGCCCCTTCGAACCCTTGCGTGCGCGGGCACGCGCGTGATGTCGGTGCCATCCAGCTTGACCCGCCCCGCGTGCGGCGGGTGCGCGCCCGCGATCGCGCGCATGAGCGTCGACTTGCCCGCACCGTTGGCTCCGATCAGCGCGACGGTCTCGCCTTCCGCGACCTGGAGACTGACGCCCCGCACCGCTTTCAGCAGCCCGTAGCGACAGTCGAGATCCTCCACGGCAAGCAAGCTCATGCGCGATTGCCCAGGTAGGCGTCGATCACCGCCGCCTGCGACACGACGGCCTCGGGCGGGCCCTCGGCGATGATCCTGCCGGCGTCCATGCAGACCAGGCGGTTCACCACCTGCATGAGCACGTGGACGATGTGCTCGATCCAGAGCACCGCGAGACCGGCGTTCTTGAGCCCCGCCACGGTTTCGACCAGCGCCGCCGACTCGGCGTCGGTGAGGCCGCCGCCGATCTCGTCCAGCAGAAGCACGACCGGTTCGACCGCCAGGGCGCGCGCGAGCTCGAGGCGCTTGCGCTGAAGCAGGCCAAGGCTTTCGGCGCGCCGGTTCGCAAGCCGAGTCAGGTCGGTCTGATCGAGCACCTTCAAGCAGAGGTCATAGGCGTCAGCGCCGCGCCGGCGCCCGCCGGCGGTGGCGCCGACCAGCACGTTCTCGAACACCGTCATGCCGGTGAACGGCCGCGGCACCTGGTGGGTGCGCGCGATTCCGAGCTTGCAGCGATCGGCTGCTCCTTTCGCGGTGACGTCCTGGCCGTTGAAGACGACGGCGCCCGCATCTGGTGCAAGGGCGCCGGACAGCACGTTCAGCAGCGTGGTCTTGCCGGCGCCGTTCGGACCGACGACCCCAACGGCCTCGCCGCGATTGAGCGTGAGGTTGACACCGTCCAGCACGGACAGCGCGCGAAAGCGCTTGCGAACCTCGACCGCGGCGAGCGTCGCCGGGCCTTCAGTCACGATCCGGAATTATCCGGCGGTATACGGCTGCAGCGTGCCCGCGACCGGGACGTTGGGGTCGGACGAGTTCTCGCAGATCACGAAGTCGACCGGCCATTTGGAGACGCTCTGCTTCCACTGACCGCCGATGATCGGCGTGGTCTGCACGTTGGGGATTGGAGCGCCGGCGAACATGGGCGGCTTTGTCCAGTCGAGGTGGCCGACGATTGTGTCCACCGAGAGCGTCTTGACTGTGTCCGCGACCTTGATCTTGTTCTTAGGATCGCCGCTGGCCTTCAGCACCGCTTCGGCGACGTCGAACAGCGAGAGACTCGCTCCCAGCTGTTGGTTCCACTGCTTGCCGCTGGAGCTTTCGTAGCCGTCAGCCAGCTGCTTGCACGTCACCCCGGTGAGCGAGGACTTGTACGGCCAGGTTGGATGCCAGTACACGCCCGACGCGAGACCGTTGCCGATCGCGCCGAGCGAGCTGACCTGCGACGGGAAAAGTCCGGTCTTGGCGATCTGCGCGATCTTGACGTGCTTCGTGTAGCCCTGCTGGTGCGCCTGCTGCCAGAACGTGGCGAAGTCGGGAGGAATGGGGAACGTATTGAAGATCTGGCAGTCCGCGGCGATGAACTTCTGGATCTGCGCGGTGTAATCGTTGGTGCCGTCCTCGTAAGCGCCCGGGTCGACGATGGTGAAGCCCGCGCTCTTCAATGCGGGCGCGAGCGCGCCGCGAATCGCGTTGCCGTCGGCGTCATTCGGATACATGACGCCGACCTTCTTGTTGGTGGATACCTGCGACCAGAGGTGCGTGTAGGCATTGAAGAACTGCTCGACACCGAAGCAGTAGTGATAGATGTACTTGAAGGTCGTCGACTGGCCGACCTTGCCGCCGAGCCCGAGGTACCAGGCCTGCCACGGCACGACTGTGGAGATGCATGGCACGCCCGCGGCCTCGCACGCCGCGGAGACCGGGTTCACGGTTTCAGGCGTGGACGTGGTGAGCATGAGGTCGACCTTCTGGCTCTGGATCAGGTCCTGCGCGACCTGCGAGCCGACCGACGGTGTCGACTGGCCGTCGCGGGAGACGATCTCGACCGAGTAGTTGCTCCCGCCGATGGTGATGCCGTTCTGGAACGCCTTCTTGGCCAGGCTCAGCACGTAGGCGTCCGGCTCCCCAAAACCTGCGGCCGGCCCGGTGATGGGGCTGACGTAACCGATCTTGATCGAACCGCTCGAGGACGACGGCGAGGAGGAGAGACAAGCCTCGAGCAGACCCGGCACCGCCAGTCCGCCAAGGACCACGCCGGTACCCTTGAGCATGTCACGCCGTGTGATCGATACCGCCGAAACCTTCCTCTTGCTCACCTGATTACTCCTTGCTGCTTTTTCAGGCCCGAGGGAATGGTCCGTGTACAGACGATCGGAGTCTGCGCCAAGCCATAATGCTCGTCAAGGGCGTTGACCGAGCCTGACTTCGAGCCACTCTCCCTCTAAAACACGCCGACAATCGTTCGACATAGAGAGAGGGCCGAGTCGGCGTTCAAACGTTGGAAATGAGAGGGACGAAAGTCCCATTTCCCCCGGGAAGGGCCGCTCCTAGACTCTGAGCCAGCCCGCCGTGCCCGGCTGTCGCCCGGCGCGAGGCCGGGCACTTACTCGAACAACAAGTCAACCCAGCAGCTGGCGAAGAACACGTTCGACGCCATCAACAACCAGCAGGCATTCACTTGCTGACGGGCCACCGGCCCGGAGGCTGAACGGAGGGGTGGGTAGGGTGGGGGCCTCGGCGACGAGGCCCCCCTCTTTTTTCTACGGGGGTGGCGCGGTGACCGTCAGCGTGAAGGAGCACCTGCCACCGCTCACCGTGTCAATGGTTGGTAGTTCCAGTCACCGTTGGTCTCCACCAGCACCCGCGGCGCGCTGGTGTTGACGGGCGCCGCGGGCGCGGTTGGCGGCGGGGCATGGGGCTGGACCATGACCCACACCACGCAGGCGTGGGACATCACCCGTGGTGATCCATCGGTGGTGGTGGCTGTCCTGGACACCGGCCTCAGGCCCACAGCTCCCTCACCCTCGGACTGTCGAACGGAGCCAGGGATGAGCCTGGCGCCTTGGGCTCGTTCGATTGAGGCCTTGTCGGCGGCCGGCGTCGACGGGCTGTATCCGACGATGATCCGATCCACAGAACGCGCCACGGTCGAGGCCGGGGCGGTGTCCATGCCCGTCCGCGCCGCCGCCGGCAGAACGATCGTGACAAAGAGCGCTGCCGCCATCGCAAGGCACGCGAACAGTCCTGCCGGCCTCCCAGCCATTGGCCAGTCCCCCTTATCGCCCTACCCACAACTCAATGCGGGCCAGGCCCGTGACCAGCCGGCTCGAAGGCCGGCGTGAAGTGGTCTAACGGCTCAGGCGGCGCGGCCTTGCGGGGCGGCTACTGTGCGCCTGCCACCGCGCCAGGAAAGAGAGGCTGAATCTCGGGGGGGATCTCGAGCCCGATCTCCAACATCCGCTCCAGGATTCGCGGCCGGATTCCGGTGGCCACGAACCGCCCCGTGACGCGCCCGTTCGCATCGTGACCCGATCGTGCGAAGCGGAAGACGTCTTGCATGGTGATGGTGTCGTCTTCCATCCCAACCAACTCGCTGATCTGGGTCACTTTCCGGCTGCCGTCGGGGAGTCGCTCGAGATGCACGATCACGTTGATGGCGCTGACGATCTGCGCTCGGATCGCCCGCACCGGCAGGTCGAAGCCGGCCATGAGCACCAACGTCTCGATCCTCGCCAGCGCGTCGCGTGGCTTGTTGGCATGAAGCGTCGTCATCGAGCCGTCGTGCCCGGTGTTCATGGCCTGCAGCATGTCGAGCGCTTCAGCGCCCCTGACCTCGCCGACGATGAGCCGGTCGGGCCTCATGCGCAGCGAGCTGGCGACCAGCTCCCGCATGCCGATGGCCTTTCCATCGGATGCGGCCGGCCTCGACTCGAGCCTGGCCACGTGGCGCTGGCGCAACCTCAACTCGGCGGCGTCTTCAATGGTGACTATCCGCTCGTCATTTGAGATGTAGCCCGACAGCACGTTGAGGAGGGTCGTCTTGCCGCTGCCCGCGCCGCCGCTGACGAGTATGTTCGCCCGCGCCACCACACACGCTCGCAAGAATCCGAATGCGTTTTCGCTGCAGCTGCCCAGCCGGACCAGGTCCTCCATGGCGAGCGGGCCTCGAGCGAACTTGCGGATGTTGAGCAAGGGGCCATCGACCGCCACCGGCGGAATCGCGACGTGGACCCTGGACCCGTCGGCGAGACGCGCATCGCACAGGGGGTTTTCCGCGTCGACCCGCCTGCCCACGGATTCGACGATGGATCGGATCACGACCATCAGCTCTTCGTCGCTGGCGAACCTGATCGGCGTCAGGACCAGCTTGCCGTCCACCTCCACGTACACGTCCCTGGCCCCCATGACCATGATCTCGGTGATCTCAGGGTTGGCGAGCAGCGGTGCGATGACGCCCAGTCCCGAATTGGCGTCAACCGGTGGCGGCTGCACCGGAGGAGGAGAGCTCATTGGGTCAAGCGCACCGAAGGCGGCCAGGTGCGCAGGCTCGGATCGCCCACAATCGACACGCTGCCGTTGCCGTTGATGGTGGCGGTGTAGGCGATCAAACCTCCTGCGATGCTGGCCAGGTAGCCGCTGCTGCCGGTGATCGTGATCGAAGCCGCGGGAAGGTAGAAGATGCCCAGGAAGCTGGTCACTCCGTGCCCGGAGACGGAGTTGGCGCAGGTGTTGGGTGAGGGCGACTGCTGGGGCCCTGGCTCGTACACGAGCTCTCGGCCGAACTGCTGCCCGCTGAAGACGTAAACGTCGCCACCACCGCTCATGCTGAGGGAGGCCGAGCAACAGGATGACGTGCCACCGCAGCCCGGGAAGAAGAGCTCGACGGCGCCCGGCGTGATGTAGCCGCCGGTCACCTTTGTAGGACATGCGACCCGAGCACCGATCCCGTTCACACACTGATTCTCGTTGGCGCGGTCCCCAGACGGCGGCGCTGCTGTGGCAGGTCCCGCATCGCTGTTGGGAAGCGGCGGTGGACCGGCCGGCGGAGCTTCGGGGTCGGGCGGGTTGGTCGTGAAGTCGATGGACCAGTTGTTGCCGTTGAAGTTCTCAGATGAGCTGCCGAGGTCGCAGGTGTTGAAAGAGCTGGGCGGAGATTGGTTGCGCGAAAGCGACGGTGCGCAGCCGGAAACCGTCTTGTTGCCCTCGGTGATCGTGTTGGTGATCTGGCCCAGGTAGCCGAACGGGCCCGCGCAAGAGTCATTGGAGATGTAGACGTTGTAGTCCATCGCTCCCGGCACGTTGCTCACCCAAACCTTCATGAACTGGTTGGTGGCGATGTCAACGAGCCGGCACATCGATGGTGCGCTCTCACGGAGAAAGCACGACGGCGAGGCCGGTCCGCTGCAGCTCGGCACCCCGTACGGAGACCAACGTACAGCGGTGACCTCCACGCCGTAGGTGGCGGGCGGGCTCGACGGGTTGCCGGAGTTGCTGCTGTTGGGGTATGGCTGGAAGACGCCGCCGCAGCCTACTCCGTTGGAGTTCCAGAACTGGTTGGCCGAACGCGAATCGGTGACCACCGTTGTGCCGGTCGGGATCGTGCCGCTGACAGCCTGGCTGTTGACGGGGATCGAGGTCGCGGCGGCGGCTGCACCCGCCGAGGTGACCGTGAACGCCTGCCCGGCCACGATCACGTTGGTTCCACCTGCGACCGCCACGCTCAACGCGGTCACTGGAATCGATGCCACGGTCCCAGTTACGGCCGATGTCGTGGCGACCAGGCCAGGCTCGTCGGGCGCGCGCAGCTCATTGCTGACCAGCCCGCCGTTGATGGTCATGCCGGCCTGCCAGTTGTAGATCCCGCCGGCGAGGAAATAGCAGCCGGCCCCACCGCCGAGCTTGGGGTCGGCATTGTAGGTTCCCGGGCTGCGCACGACGTCGTAGTCGGACTGCGACCAGGTCTGCGACGTCATGTTGAGCGCCGGCATCGGATAACCGGGATCGGGCAGCGTCCACCCGTTGGTCTCGGTCCCTGACACTGTGAAGCCGCCCAGCAAGGGCGGCATGCTGGGACAGATGTCAACCACGTTTCCATTCACGTTTGCCGTTGCGGAACCGTTGGAGGTGATCGATCCGTTGGCCCACACGTCGCCGGTGATGGCGGTGCTCTCGGTGCCGGTGATCCTCAAGGAGTAGGTGCCTCCGCCTCCGCCGCAGCCATCCGGGCTCAGGGTCTGGATGCTGGCCGGAGTGGTCGCGCTCACGCGCGCGACGGCCGTGGCCACGACGGTGACCGGTATCAAGGGCCCGGCTCCGAGCACCTGCATGATCGTCACCGGCAGCGAATTGTGGCCGGTCAGCGTGAAGCTGACGCCTGCGATCGCCTTGTTGACCACCGAAATCGAGAGGGAGGTGTTCGCGCTGTCGCTGAACGTGCATGCCACCGACAGCGAGCCGTAGCCGGAGCAGGACGGCGTCGCGTAGATATGCATGTCAGATGCAAACATGCTGGTCGCCGCCTGCTCCGACGTCGTGTAATCGGTGCTGTTCATGTACTGGTAGGCGGCGGCCAGCGCGCCGGCGTCGGCTGCAGCCTGCAGCTGCCGCCGGTCGAGATACCCACGGCTCCCATCGATGGCGAGCCCGAGAAAGCCGAACAGGACCACCATGATCAGGGCGACGAGCACGATCGCCTGGCCGCGCTGCCGGTCGACTGCGACGGTGACCACCTCAGTACTCCGTTGAATACGTAGCGGCTGCTGTGATGACGAGGCCGCCGCCGGTGAACTGCTTGATGAGAGGCGTGAAGGGGACGAAGTTGTAGCGGATCGTGACCTGCAGCGGCGCGTGGTCGTGGGCCGGATTTGCGGCACTGCAGCTCCCGCTGTTGAACGCCCATCCCTGGCCTCCGGGCGCGTCTTCCAGGGTGGGCGACAGTTCGGGCAGGGGTTGGCCAGCGAGACGTCGACTGCGTGCTGCCGCACAGCATTCTCCACGTCGGCGTTGGTGGGCAGCTGCGGCGAGGCACGAATGGCGGTGCGGGCACCCTCGTTGACCGCCTGGTTCAGGGTCACGTAGATGTAGATCACCCGCCCGAAATCGACGATCCCGAAAAGGAACAACAGCAGGAGCGGGGCGACCAGCGCGAACTCGGCCATGGCCTGGGATCGCTGTCCTCGCGCACCCCGCGTAGCCGGCCGGCTCACGTCGGAAAACCGCCGACGGCCATGTGGACGTTGGCGACCATGGGTACCGCGCCCCCCAGTGAGCCCTGCATGAAGCCCGAGGCGAAGCCGAAGTTCATGACCAGGATCACGTTCAGGTCGGTCCCCCTATAGGAGTTGTCTGTCGGGGCGGACGCCAGGTCGACGCCGGGCACGTTGCTGTAACAGATGTAGAGCAGCGGCTGGTTCAAGACTGAGGAAGACGGGTAAGTCGACGAGTCGTACGGCGGGTTGAACTCCGCGTTGCCGTCAGAAGCGCTGGGGCACGTTGTGCCGGGGTTCTGCAGCTGCGACGCCGGCAGGCCTGACTTGACGAGGATCGCGTCCACAGCCTGCTGGATGGCGGAGTCGGACAGATTCGGGTTGGTGCCCGTGCTTGCGTCGAACCAGGTCCCCGCGCGGGCGCCCTCACGAGCGGCCCCCTGGAGTCCGACCCCGAAGTAGAAGGCGCGCCCGAGGTCGATGAGGCCGAAGAGGATAAAGATCAGGACCACGGCCGAGATGCCGAACTCGACGGTTGACTGCCCACGCTGCCCGCTTCGCATCCGGCTCACAGGCCGCTCCTGAAAAAGCTGAAAGCCAGCAGGGCGGCCGGCCCGAGCAGGATGATCCACAGCGTCGGGAATATGCAGCCGATCATGGGCAGCAGCATCTTCAGCGAGGCCCTCGCGCCTCGCTCCTGCGCGCTCATCAGCCGCCGCTGCCTGATCTCGTCCGACTGGATGCGCAGGATGCGCGCAACCCCGGCGCCCAGCTGCTCGGACTGGATGATCGCCTGGACGAAGTTGTTCAGCTCCTCGACGCCAGTGCGGTGGCCGAGATCACTCAACGCGTCGAGTCGTCCACGGCCGAGGCGGATCTCCTGCAGGACGCGGCCGATTTCCTCCGCCAGGGCGTGGTCGTACTTGTCGGCCACCTTCTGCATCGCGGCCTCGAACGTCAGGCCGGCCTCGACGCACACGATCAGGACGTCGATGACATCGGGTAGGTCGAGCTGGATGTCCGATCGTCTCCGGTTGACCCTGCTGCGCAGCCAGAACATCGGTAGGTAGAGGCCAAGCACGCCACCGAGCGCGGCACCCACTGCGATCAGGGCGGGCTTTCCCAATAGGGCGCCGACGAAGATGCCGGCGCAGGTGAGGATGCCTGTCAACACGTAGCGGACGGCGATGAAATCGCTGGTGCTCATGCCGCTGGGACGGCCGGCGAGCTGCAGCCGCTGGTGAATCGAATGACGCGCCTTCTCCGGCATCGTCTGCTCGAACAGATGGCCCAGCCGCTTGATGGTCGGTCGCACGACGCGCTCGGTGAACGGCTGCTGCAGCTCCATCTCGGTCAGCGAGACCGGAAGCCCGGATTCGTAAACCCGCAAACGGCCCTCGACGACGTCGGCGTTGCTTGGTGTGGCGGGAACGAAGCTCCATATGGTGATGAAGACGCCGACTGCGGCGACCATGCCCAGCGTCATCGCCACGTAGACCAGCGTCATCGTCAGCTAGACCCTGAAGTTCGTGATTCGCCTGACGAAAAAGTTGCCGGCCGCGATCGAGAGGAGCGCGAGCGCCAGCAGGATCCTTCCGCGTGGTTCCGTGAACATGACCCGGAAGTAGCTCGGCGTGATGATGTCGAGGATGCCCGCGACGATGAAGGGCAGCAGCGTGATCACCCAGCCAGAAGCGCGTGCCTGGGCGGTGAGTGCGGAGATCTGGCCCTTCACCTGCACCCGCTGGCGGATGGTGTGGGAGATGCTGTCGAGGATGCGGGCGAGGTTTCCGCCAACAGAGGACTGGATATTGATGGCCGTCACGATCAGGTCGAGATCCTCACTGCCGACGCGGCGGACCATGTTCGCCAGCGCTTGCGAGGTGGCGCTGCCCACGGTCATCTCGCGGATGACTCGTGAGAGCTCGTCAGAGATCGGCGGCACCGTGTTGCGGGCGACGGCTTCCAGCGCCTGTGGCAGCGAGAGGCCGGCCTTCAGGGCGTTCGACAGCAGGCTCAGCGTGTCTGGCAGGCGGCGATTGAAGGCCCTGAGCCGCCTGCCTTGCCTGTACTTGACATAGCGCATCGGGATCAAGTACGCGGCCACGCCGGCGATCACGAACTGGGCCCCGAATCCAAACCGCCAGAGGGACAGCGCCGCCCCGAGGACCAGGAGCCCGACCTGGATCATCACGAACTCGGACGTCCGCAGCTTGAGGTCGGCGCGGGCGAGGTGCTCGGCCAGCGTCAGTCCGCCGTTGAGACGCCGCCTCTGGCTGGAACGGTCTGCCAGGGCCTGAAACGGCTGGCTGACCCTGTCGCGCAGGGTGGCGGGCTGCAGGGCGGGGTTGCGCCATGGCTCGCGAGCCGCGCGGGCGCCATCGTCTGCGCGGGCCGGGATGGCCACGGCGGCGCCGGCCAGCAGGACGCCGAGGGCGGCGACCATCGAGACGAGGAGAACCTCGGGCATGTCAGCCGGCGGTGGCCGTCCGGGCGGCGACTGGCTCGAACATCGATGGCGGCAGCGACTCGCCCCGCTCGGCGAGCTGCTGGTCGTGCCTGGGCCGGTGCCCGGTGGCCTCGTGGAAACCCGCCGCGACACCCTGGTCGTCGAGGCCGGTCTGGCGGAAGCGGAACAGCATCTTTCGTGCCCCGCCGCGCACGCGCTCGGCCTGCACGATGATGTCGACCGCTGACGCGATCTGCTTCTGAATGGCACGGGAGGGAAGCTCCGCGCCGGCCATGAGGACCATGGTCTCGAGACGGCTCAGGGCGTCGTGCGCGCTGTTGGCATGGACCGTGCTCATCGAGCCTTCGTGGCCGGTGTTCATCGCTTGCAGCATGTCCAGGGCCTCGCCGCCGCGGCACTCGCCCACGATGATCCGGTCCGGCCGCATGCGCAGTGAGTTGCGAACCAGGTCACGAATTTCGATCGCGCCCTTGCCCTCGACGTTTGGCGGTCGAGATTCGAGGCGGATGACGTGGTCCTGTCGCAGCTGCAGCTCTGCCGCGTCTTCGATGGTCACGATTCTCTCGTCCGGCGGTATGAAGCTGGAGAGGATGTTCAGCAGCGTCGTCTTGCCTGAAGACGTGCCGCCGGAGACCAGCACGCTCAACCTTGCTCGCACGGCCGAGCGGAGGAACCGCACCATGTCGGCGGTCGCGCTCCCGACCTCGATGAGGTCCTCCGGAGTGAGCTTGTCGCGCGAGAACTTTCTTATGGTCATGCAGGGGCCCTCGAGCGCCAGTGGTGGGAGGACGACGTTGACGCGCGATCCATCGCGCAGCCTGGCGTCGCACATCGGTGAGCTCTCGTCCACGCGACGCCCGACAGTGCTGACGACGCGATCGATGACCTGTCGCAGCTGAGCGGTGCTCTCGAACACCACCGGGCTGAGGGACACCCTTCCGCTACGTTCGATGTAGATCTGGCGCGGGTGGTTGATCATGATCTCGGTCACGCTCGCGTCCTCGAGCAGCGGCTGCAGGGGACCAAGGCCGAGCACCTCGTCGAGCAGGGCATCGACGAGATGGCCGTAGTCGAGGCGATTGACTGCAGCGCCCGACGTGCGCATGTACTCCTCGGTGAGGGTGGCGATCTTCGTGCGCACGCCCTCGCGGTCGCTGATGTCGATCTCGTCCGCGTGCCTCTCCACCAGCAGGGCGTGAATCGCGGCTTTGGCTGCCGCGAGCGATGTCGACGACGACTGCACGACCGCCTTGCGAGCGTTCTCTTCGTCGGCCGGTGGCTTTACAGGTGCGGGCCTCTCCAGCACTGTGCCGGGGATGACGCTCAGTCCCGCCTCTCCTGGGCGCACCGGGACGACGTCCTGATGCTTGCGCGCGTCGAGCTTGTCCTTCAGAGCCACGTTGGATTCATTCCCTGGCCAGCCGGCGCTGCGCCTGGCGACCCGCCTTCTGCACCCGAGGGTGTCGATCGGCGAGCAGCGCTTCCAGGGCCGCGCCGCGGGCGGGCGCGTGAAGGGCCGCGAGCGACTTGGCCGCGGACAGCCTCACCTTCCACTCACGGTCGGCGATGGCCGCGATCAATACGGGAACCGATCTGCGCGCGCCGATCCAACCCAGTGCGCGGCATGCGACGACTCTCTCCTTCCGGCTGCCTGACACCAGCAGCGCGAGCAGCGGTCCGACAGCGGTCTGCCGGCGACGCAGCCCGGCAGCAGCCGCCACGGCGGGGATCACGCCGGCGCGCCTGGGGCCAAACAGCGCCGCCTCGAGGTACAGGTCCGGCGCCGCCCGTGACAGCTCGACGATGAGCGTGCGGGTTGCGCCCCTGCGCTCGATGGCGCGCACCAGCGCGTCGGCGCTCCGTACACCTCCGATCCGGCCGAGGGCCCTGGCCGCCGCCTCGCGCACCTGGGCCTCGTCAGCCGACAGCAGGGGCGCGACCCACGCGACGGCTCTCTCGGCCTTCAGTGCGCCGACCGATCTCGCGCTGCGGATTCGATGCACCGCCACCCGCGAGGCCAGGCCGTCGATGGCGGCATCACAGGCACCCGTCCGGTCGAACGCCGCCTGAAGCCGAGCCAGCGGCGGGCTTCCGTCGGCCATGCGAGCGGTGAGGTGCGCCAGCTCGCCAACCACGTCGACGGGGCCGCGATGGAGGTCGATTTCGATGGCGGCGGCACGGCCATCCGCCACCGCACGCAGCCGGCGGCGGACCATGGACCTGCCGACCGAAACGCGGGCGTGCTCTATGACCACCCCAGCCGCACGTGCAGGCGCTGTGATCATTGCGGTTCGTGTCCGATGGCCGGTACCCCATTCGACCCGGTCGCTGCGAGCTTCCCGTGGTACCTCTCGATCAGCTCCGCCAATGCCTCTGCGGCCCTGGTGATCTCGCTGTGGGGATTGCTGAGGCTCAGGATCTCCGCTTTGAGTGCGGCCTGGTCAGCGCGCGGCCCGTCGAACGCGACCTCGATGTCGACAGGGCGCTTGAGCATTCGCTCGACCGCGGTCCGCTGGACTGCCGGCTTCAGGGTTCGGTTGTTCAGGACCACAGAGAGGCGGTCATGGGGCGTGCCCAGGCGCAGCAGGATGTCGACGGCGTCCGCGGCGCCCTTCACCGCGGACAGCTCCGGGGAGGTGACAAGCACCATGTGCTGCGTGAGATCGAATAGCGCGAGCGCCGGGTCGTTGATGGTGACGCCGAGGTCGACCACGATGTACCGGAACGTCTTGCGCAAGACTCCAATGGCTCTTGTCACAAGCTCAGGGGTCACGTCGTCGGCCTCCTCCGGTCGCAGCGCACCCGCCAGGATCATCGGGCCGCTGGAGTGGAGCAGGATCGCGCTGAGCAGCACTTCGTCGAATGACTCGGCGGGCACGTCGCCAAGTCGCGCCAGGCAGCTGGTTGGAACCAGCCCGGCCAGAAGGGCGGCGTGTGCGTATGGGAAGTCCAGGTCCAGCAGGAGCACCTGCCCCGGGTAGCGGCGCGCCAGCGAACCGACCAGGTTGAGCGCGATGGAGGTCCCGCCTGTGCCGCCCTTGGGCGAGTAGACCCCGATCACCGTGGCCTCCTGCAGCAGCATGCCCCAGGTCGCCTGGACGGTGGTGTCGGCAAACGCGCTGAACCGCTGCTCGGCCACCTTGCGCAGCTCATCGAGGAGGCTGCGGTCGCGGCCGAGAACCGACACGAGGCTTTGGCGGTCGAGGGCGAGCAAAGTGCAGTCGGACTGGGCGTAGACCGATGCCTGATGCGGTCGGTTCAGCAAGCAGGCCGTATCTCCGAAGAAGTCGCCCCCGGTCAGAACGGCGACCGTCACCACGCTCGGTG
This sequence comes from Chloroflexota bacterium, assembly GCA_005879985.1. Taxonomy (GTDB): domain Bacteria; phylum Chloroflexota; class Dormibacteria; order Dormibacterales; family Dormibacteraceae; genus CF-118. Next base: position 13,379 of record VBIA01000039.1, read on the forward strand.
GTTTTTCGATCACCGCGCGACAGCGGCCCTGCTCGATGAAGAAGATCGAGTCTCCAGGCTCGCCCTGGAACAGGATCAGCTCGCCGGCGGCGACAGTCACCCGCCGTAGGCGCCTCGCCAGCGCCCGCAGCGTGCCCTCGGCAAATGCGAAGAACACGGGAGCGCGCTCGAGCACAGCGATCCTGGCCGTCATGTCGTGATACGCAGGCCATCCGCTTTCAGGGCGGCGCTGGACCAGCGGCCTGACTGCGCCGGCTCTCACGGCCGTGGGCCTCGGCGCCGGCGAAGCCTCGCTCAGGTTGTGGATTCGGAATGCGTCTCGCATCAGCCCTTGAGGAACCCCCATCGCGCGTCGACCGCGGCCGGGCCAACCACCGGGGGCTCAGAGGTCGGAGGGCACGTTGGGTCGGGGTTCGCCAGCGGGTCCTTTCCGTAGTCGTGGCTCGACAGGAGCACGTAGCGCACGGTCGCGTTGACGAGCAGCCACTCCATGTACTGGGCGTCGCATATGGACAGGACGACGGTCAGGCTGCTCGCCAGGCCCTGCGGCTGGCCCTGCTTTGGCACGGCGGTCTGGGGACCGACCCGGATGACATAGACGTCTGTAAACACAGTCTTGATCACCGTCCGCGGGTTGACCTTCGAGAACAGGTCGGTGTTGACGGCGGCGATCACGTTGATGTAGTCGCCCTGGGCTATGTAACCGGCCACTCCCTCCTGCTCGTCAGTCGGCATCGTCATCGCCACGTAGCCGGCCGGGATGGGCACAAAGGCGGAAGCACCGGCCTTGGTCAGGTCGTCGGCGTTGGTCGCGATCATGTTCGACGTGATGGGCTGGCCCTTGAGAATGGCAACGACGGTCGACTGCAGCAGCACGTCGCCGACGTGGTAGAACGCGCCGGGCGGCACCGCGGTCGCCGGCATCGTCTCGAATTTGACCATGTCCACCTGGACCGGTTGACGAGCGGGGATATCTTGGGCGGCGATCACGATGCTCACCTGGGTGCCTACACCGCCGCGGTTCACGAACACAATCCCCAGCGCAAACATCGCGACGAACGCCAACAGCGCCAGCGCCACCCCCACCAGGAAGAGCGGGGTGCGTATGCCTGCCGCTGTACGAGCCTGACCTACTGCCGCCATCTTTTATCGCCCCTCCATCGGGATCACGACATCCGTCCAACGTTGTCCATCCCAGTACTCGCTGTCGTCTGCGCGCGACTCCGCGCCGGCTGCTGTTGCCGCGACTTTTCTGAGCACCAAAGTGCCCGCCAGCAGGTCGTGCAACGCCTGCCTGCGCGGCGTGAAGCCCGCCATGAACCAGCCGGTCATCAAAGTGAGGGTCGACAGGACCTTCAGCCAGTAGCGGAAGCTGGCTCGCGCAAAGGAGATCGGGTCGCCTCGCGTGTCTGTGACACGGAGGCCGAGCACGATCTTGCCCACGGTGGCGCCCGCGGGCGAGCTCTCCAGCAAAGCGAAATAGGCCCATGAGATGGCGCTGAAGACTGGCGAGAGGTACGCGGCCCACACGATCACCGCGAGCAGCGGGGAAAGGTCTTCGGCGACTCGCAGCAAATCGTTCGGCGCGATTACCAGGACGGCGGTCGCAAGGGCGGTCTGCACGCTGAGGAGCAGGACTTCATCGATCAAATAGGCGGCCAGCCGGCGCCAGAATCCGGCGTAGGCGAGCATCGACTAGCCGCCCCTGCCGGTGAACATTCCGGCAGCGGATGGTGAATGAAGAAGGGCGCGTGCGTGATGGCTCTGTGTCATGCGAGATGCGTGTTTACCGGACGGGTCGCGAAAGCACATGCCGGCGTGCGATCACCCTCCCCACCCCTAAGGGTTGTCTGATCTGACTCCCAAAGTTAGTCGTCACCCGCACTGGGGACAAGGGGGACATTTGGCCTATGCCCCACGGCCTTCACATGGGACGAAATCCCCATTGAGAATTCACCCGGTCAATCGCAAGGTCCATGGAAGTACCCGCGGCATGGAAGGGGGCCGCCTTGCCGGAGGTGACCCCCTTCCTCGCTTACCGGGGCGCCGGAAGCTCAGGCGCTGAACAAACCATCCCGGACCGCGTTCATTACGGCCTCGGTGCGGTTGCCGGCGTGGAGTTTCCTGAAGACCTGGCTGAGATGGTTGCGAACGGTCTTGTGGCTGATACCGAGCTTGCGCGCGATCTGCTTGTTCGACAGCCCGGTTGCGACCTGCTTGAGCACATGCAGCTCGCGACGCGACAGGTCGAGCGCCCCGACCCGGACCGGCGACTGTCCGTTGGAGTGCAGGGCCAGGATGAGGGCGACGTTGTCTTCGGGGGTGACGTCCTCGTGCACATATCCCTGGGGCCTGCTCGCCATCGCCTCGCTGATGGGGCTCTTGTCTGCAAAGGCGCTGAGCACGATCACGCGCACTACCTCCCGCACCGACTCCTCGACCGCGGCGAGCTCGGCCTCCGCGCCCGACCCGGCATCGCGCTCCCCCCTCAACTCATGGAGCCCGAGTACCAGGGCGATGAGCGGGTTTGCCACCTCGTCATGCAGCTCGCGCGCAAGCCGCAGCCGCATATCATCGGTGGTTTCGATTGGAGTGAGCGACCGAATGCCCGCGGACGAACCTGCCTTCGCCGCGGCATTCGAAATTCGAAGCGCCAAACCCGGCCCTCCCCTTCAACGCCCTACCCATCGCCACGCACGGCCATAACGCCGCACGTGGAATCCAGAGTATATGCAGATTTCAAATCAGCGCCAGGAATGAATTTGCCCGGGGGCAACCTGGCCCGGGATTCGTCGTCTAGGCTTCGGGTGATGGACGTCCCGGCCCGTCCGCTCCCGCCGGTCGCGGCTGCGTGACAGATCTCGACTTCGAGCCTCCGTATCTCTTTCCCGACTATCGCGCGACCCAGATGCGCGCGCCGCGCCACGAGCTGGTGCGACTGCCCGATGAATGGTTCCACCAGCGCCGCGGTCCCGCGTTCGGGCGCGTACCGGTCTCGCCAGGGGACGCGGACCTCACGCGGCAGCATCGGGGCGAACCGCTCGGCGAGCGAATCATCCTCACCGGTCGCGTGCTGGACAGCGACGGGCGGCCCGTGCGCCACACGCTGGTCGAGGTCTGGCAGGCGAATGCCGCAGGCCGGTACGTCGATCCGGCCGACACGCATCCGGCGCCGCTCGATCCGAACTTCACCGGCGCGGGCCGCTGCCTTACCGACGATGCAGGCGTCTACCGGTTCGTAACTGTCAAGCCCGGCGCCTACCCGTGGCGCAACCACCCCAACGCGTGGCGGCCGGCGCACGTGCACTTCTCGCTGTTCGGCCCGCAGCTCGCGAGCCGGCTCGTGACGCAGATGTACTTCCCCGGCGACCCGCTCATACCGTTCGACCCGATCCTCAATTCGATCGCCGATGCTCGGGGCCGGGACCTGCTCGTTGCGAGATTCGATCCAGAGACCACCGAGCCCGAATGGGCGCTCGCGTACCGGTGGGACGTCGTCCTGCGCGGTCGCGACGCGACGCCGAGCGAAAGTTGACGATTCCGACGCCGTCGCAGACCGTGGGTCCCTTCTTCGGCTTCGCTTTGCCGTTCGAGGGTGACGCGCATGCGGTTCCGCCGGGCTCGGACGGGGCGGTTCGAATCGAGGGCCAGGTGTTCGACGGGGCCGGCGAGCCCGTGCCGGATGCCATCGTCGAGATCTCAGACGGTGACCAGTTCGCGCGCTGCGGAACCGATCGCGAAGGCGCTTTCCATTTCACCGTCCGCCAGACGCCCCACTTCGACGTGCTCGTCTTCGCTCGCGGGCTCCTTCGCCACCTGGCGACTCGGCTGTACCTTCCTGAAGCGAATCTCGACGGCGATTCCCTCCTTCAGATGGTCGAACCGGAGCGCAGGCACACCCTCATCGCGTCGGCGAGTGAGGGCGGCCTTCGCTTCGACATCCACCTCCAGGGGGATCACGAAACGGTCTTCATTCAGCTCTGAAGGTCGGCCGAGACTGCGGTCATCGCGTCGAGGTACGCAGCACGAGCTGACTTGAACGCCACCGAGTCATTCTGGAGAAGGGCGTTGTCGGCAGCCATCAGAGCGTTGTCGGCCTGAGCCAGATCGATCTGCAGCGTCGAGCTCTGATCGCTGAATTCCGCTGGGGCCGCGGTCTTCGCGAAATCAGCCTGCATTAAGCCGAGGAAGTCGGAATCGGTGGTGACATCGTGCGGGCAGATTGGGTCGCCGATCGTCCCGCAATCACCGAGTGTTGCGTCCTGCTGGCAGCTCGAGCAGCCGTTGTTCATGAAAGTCGCGCGCTCGGCTTGCACCAGAGCGATGTACTGACCCGATGTTGCCACGTGCGAACTGGCGATGCCCTGCGCGGCATGGTCAAGCCAGGTGACATCGATGCGGCCGTAGAACAGGGCGCTGTCAAATAGGTTCTGGTTGTTGCTGTTCACGGCGGTAGCCGAGATGCCGAGCTTCTGGAGCATTGCGTCGAGGTGCTTTCGCATCTGAGCATCGATTACGGCGAACTGGTTCGGGGTCCGGAACGAGTCGAGTTCATTCCGCCATTTCAATAGGATCGCCTGGTTGCTGGCCAGGTCGGTCGCGCACGACGAGTCCGCGACGGTATGGCAGTTGAAGGGGGTGCTCCCCCAGACGCTGTAGTTCGCCTGGACCATTGACTGGTAGGCGGCGACTGAATAACCGGCCGGCATCCCGCCGACCGTTGGGCGCTGCGCGGCGATGTAGGCGGCGACGAGCGCGATCGCGATCACCACCACGGCGACCGCCGCGGTAAGTCGTAGTGACATTCGGGACCACCTCATGTGGAACGCCGGGCGCGCGCGTCGCGCGGCCGAGTGCTTGATCAAATCGCTCTGCAGCCGCTCGAAGGCGCCCCGGGGCGGCGCCTCTTCGAAGGCCGCGTGGAACCGGTCAAAAAGGCTCATGTCTTCCATCACACCGCCGCCCCCTGCACACGGACGATGGGCCGCAGGCGGTGCACCGCCCGCTCAACCCTGGACCTGGCAGCTTTGGTCGAGATGCCGAGAGTCGTCGCGATCTCCTCAAACGGCATGTCAAGGAAGTAGCGAAGAACGAGAACGAGGCGGTCGTCATGTCCCATGCGGCGCAGCGCGCGCCGGAGGTCGATCGCCTCGGCAAGGTCGGCGGTCAAAGCCGCCGTTTCAGGTGGTTCGACCTTGAGCACCGACCACCAGGCGCTACGGCTCGCGTCTCGGCATTTGTTGGCGACGATGCCGAGAAACCACGGCCGCTTCATACTGCGATCGCAGGAGCTCCGCGAAGGCTCCACCATCGCCGTTCTTGGCGTCCCGGATGAGCTCGGCCTCATAGCGCCCGACCTGCATGCTCTTCACATACTCCTGTCGCCCTCTATACGGGCCGGCCCACCCAGTCTGCCCCAACAAAGTTGGGATGGACAGGATTCTCAGGGGGCGCTAGCGTCACCGTGACCGCGCCGGCCTCGTGGGAGGAAGAGGGTGACCGATCCGTTCGCGCGCCTGACCGACCAGATCATCCGCTTCAAGTGGATCGTGATCGGGTCGTGGGTTGCCGTCATCGCGGTGGCGGCGCTGCTGCTGGCGCCGCACGCGACCGAGGTCCTCCAGGGCGGGAGCCTGGTCATTCCCGGCTCCGAATCCGACCGGGCCGACGGGCTGCTCAGGACCAAGCTCGACGCCTCGAGCCAGAACACCGCGATCGTCGTCATCCAGTCGGGCGACCTCACTGTCGACAGTCCCGCGTTCAAAGCGCAGGTGACGCAGGCTGCCCAGCTTCTCGGCCAGGTGAAAGGCGTTCGCGCCGTGCGCACCTACTACTCCGGTGGCGGCGCAGCCTTCGCATCCAGGGACGGCCACACGACGCTGATCACGGCTTCGCTGGAGGGCGACGAGCAGGCGCAGCAAGCGGTGATCCCCGACCTACGCAAGGCGCTGGCGAGCCTCAACCTGCAGCACTGGGTCACCGGGTTCGCGGCCGCGTCGTACGACTCGCTCGGTGCGTCGGAGGAGGACGCGCATCTTGCCGAGCTCATCTTCCTCCCGGTGCTTTTCGTGCTCCTCCTGCTCGTGTTCCGGACGCTGACCGCGGCGCTCATCCCGCTTGCGCTCGGGGGCCTCACCGTCGTCCTCTCGCAGGGCTTGCTCTATCCGCTCGGCATTCTCATACCGACTTCGGTGTTCGCTTTGAACACCGGCAGCATGATCGGTCTCGGCCTCTGCATCGACTACTCGCTGATCATCGTCACCAGGTACCGAGAAGAGGTGCTCGACGGCCAGACGCCACACGACGCCTTGCTCATCGCCATGGCGACCGCCGGTCGCTCGATCACCTACTCCGGGATCACGGTGATCCTCGCGATGAGCGCGATGACCGCCTTGCTCTGGCCGATCGTCATGGTGCGGTCGATCAGCCTTTCCGTCGCGCTTGCCGCAGTGATCGCGCTCGCCTTCGCGCTGACCCTGCTGCCCGCCTCCCTGCACCTGCTCGGCCGCCACATCGAATCGCTCGCCGTGCTGCCGAGGGCGAAGCGGCCGAAGCCCGGCGAGCTTGGCTTCTGGTACCGGCTCAGCGATCTGATCATGGCCCGGCCCGCGGTATGGCTCGTGGCCGGCCTGGCAATTCTTGTCGTCCTTGCGGCGCCGCTGCGCACGATCGTGCTCGGAGGTCCAGGCATTCCGGCGGGGGTCGAGTCGTCGAATGGCGCCGACATTGTGTCGAGGGCGTTCGGGCCAGGTCAGCTCGCGCCGGTGCAGATCGTTATCCAGACGAGCTCGCAGAACGGAATCTGGACCCCGAGCATGCTCGGCGCCATTGACGACCTGACAACCGAGCTGGCCGCGGACAGCCGCGTGGCCGGCGTTGACTCGCTGCGGACCGCGCTCAGCTCCCAGCCACGAGAGGCCTTCACGAATCTCACGCCGGACAAGCTGGGGACGGCGGCTGGCTCGCTCGGCAACTTCGTGGACGCGGCCGGCGACACGACGACCCTGTTCGTCTATTCGAAGGATCGAGAGTTCGACGCCTCGACCGAGTCTCTGCTCACCGACATCCGCGACAGGATCCTGCCGTCGACCGCTGGTTTGAAAAACGCCAAGGCGCTTGCCGGCGGCGAGACCGCGATCTTTCGCGACTACGAGACCGGCCTGTACGCGCGATTTCCTCTCATCGCCGCCGTGGTGGCGGCGCTGATCTTCGTCGTGCTGATGATGTTCTTCCAGTCGATATTCCTCCCGCTGAAAGCCGTCATCCTGAATCTCGTTTCGATCGCCGCGACCTTCGGTGTGCTGGTGGCCGTGTTCCAGTACGGCTGGGGCGCTTCGCTTTTGGGGTTCACACCGCTCGACCGGGTGTCGGTGATCAGCCCCGCCATCCTCTATGTCGTGCTGTTCGCGCTGTCGACCGACTACGAGGTGTTCATGCTGTCGCGAGTCAAGGAGTACTACAAGCAGACTGGGCGCAACCGCGAGGCGGTGGCGGCGGGCCTGCAGCACACGGCCGGCGTGATCACGGCGGCTGCGATCATCCTGCTCGGCACGTTTGGTTCGTTCGCGTTCGGCAAGACCGTGGTCATCAAGGAGCTCGGAATCGGGCTCGGCGTCGGCGTCTTCGTCGACTCGACGATCGTCCGCATCATCCTGGTCCCGGCCACGATGCGGCTGATGGGAGCCGCCAACTGGTGGATCCCCGGATGGCTCAAGCGGATCCTTCCGGATCTGCATGAAGAGACCGGCGAGGCGATCGCGCATGGCGTGGTGGAGGTGGTCGAGCCCGGCGAGGCAGCGGCGGCAGCGCCAAAGCCGCAGCCACGCTACTCCGGCACGCTCACGCTGTCGGCGCTCCCGGCGCTTGCGCCCGCAGCGGCAAGCGCGCCTACGTCCGCAGGTCCCGCGGCACCGGCGAGGCTTCTCGTGCAGGGCACGTGGGATGGACCTTCGGTGATCAGCCTGTCGCCCGCGCGACCGCTGCGTATCGGACGCGACGTGACCAACGAGCTGCGCCTGATAGAC